>CAZARD010000073.1:2991-15201 GCA_964487505.1 uncultured Blastocatellaceae bacterium
GGCCGCCAATTATCGGTGCGTTTGAATGCCTGCGCCTTCGGCAGAGCCATACATTTAGGCCAAGTCTTGCCATCCGGCAATGGGACGCTCGCCATCGAGCCGTCCGGTTTTTTGCAATAGGCTGCGGTGGGCCCGAGAGCGCCGATGTCGCGCGCAAGGTAGAACGTCAGTCCGAACGGAAGAATGACACCGTTATCGACCAAAAGGGCGATACCCTTCTGCACCCCGTCAAATTTGATCTGGCCCTCAGGATCGTCGAGATCGCGATAAATCGTATACGTTTGACGCTTGTAGCTGAGGTTCTGAGCCTGCGACCATCTCGGGATCTGATTGATCATCCCTTGGAAAGTAAGCTCTTCCTTGAGACCCTCGAGTCTTTTGGTCTCATCTGAAATTCCGACCTCCGGCGAGCCGCTTCGCGCGGATCGTCTTCCGGTCAGAACCGGTGCTTCGTATTCAGGAAGGGGCAATACCGGCGAATTGGGCGGCGTTTTCGGTTCCGTCGGTCCAGGCGGCTCCTCGGTCGGAGGCTCTTCCGCGCCGATGCTTTGCCACGATTCCCAGATCGTGTTTTGCGTTTCCTCGTCTTCAACAACGGTCTTCAGCTGGTCGAAAAGCAGCTTGAGGATCTGTTCGCGGGTCTTTCCCGTCAAGATCTGGCGATCCCACTTCTCCTGGATCGCGTTGATGGCGTCCTCTTCCAGGTTATCCGCGAGGCTGTCTTTGAGTTGCTGGAGCAGCGCCGCGGCCGCATCGGCGCGCAATGGGGTCGGAGCCGGTTTCGCGGCCTTCGATTCGCTTTCCGCATTCACCGTTTTGCCTGAAGGACCGAACATCGTCACGACCGCCGCAATCCCGAGCACCGCAAGAACGGTCATCGCGGTCTTCAATCCGGACCCGACACCGAGCCTCTCAGGATTCGTCATCCTTTTCTTTTCCATCGCTTTCCTCTCCTTATTTGATGTGCTCCGAGCGGCCCGCTCGAAATTCAATTGATCTGCGCCGCGTTGCCGGAATGAAGAATTCGAATCCTCGCCCGTAGCGAGCCCGATCGGGCCGGCGGGTTGAGTCGCTTCGGATCTTTCGATATCCCGGCGCTATCCGGTTGGCAGGCGCCTTCAAAACATCCTGTTTCGAAGGCACCTCGAAATTCGCTATGACTTGGGCTCGGGATTGAGCGTCCGCTCCAGATAGCGATCGACGGCGTCCGTTATCTGTTTGTTTATCTCGGGATCCGGGAACGCCGCCACCGCGTCGGCCTTGAACATCGTGGCGATCTGCGTCGCGGTCTTTCCCGTCATCGACCCGCGCGACTTGAACTTCTTGTCGAAGACGGCCTGCTTTTCTTTGGTGCTGTCGAGGGAGACGATCGGATAAAGCACGATCGACATTTCGCTCCTCAGCTGCCTCACGAAGAACTTCGCCTCCTTCGAGCTCAGACGCTTCTCACGCACCGCGCTCGCCGCGGCCGCTTGCACGCCGGTCGTAAACATCGACGATCCGAACCCGAAAACTACCGCCGCCACGATGGCGATCGCCAGAACCGACCGCCGGCCGTTGCCCATAACCATCAACCTCTCTGCAAAATCTCGATTTCCCATTTCTCCTCCTCGCCGAACATCCGCCGCCTTGCTCCCGAGACATCTTTTTTTACGGGGCCAGCGCCGATCGGCTTCACATACGAGAACGGAAAAACAAGGCGGATCGGGTCAACCGCCGGAAATGTCGGCACAAGGACGCGCGAGGACTCCCGCCTGACGGCGGAAGATCGGTGGAAGGATCAAACAGGATCGAAGGCGAGGATCTTTTCGGCGAGTTTCTGAAACGCGTCCTCGACGCGTTCACCGGACTTGGCGCTAGTCCGGTACATCTTCCAGCCAAACTCCATCATCTGTTCGAGTTCGGCGGGAACGATCTCAAATTGTTCGGTGAGGTCATTCTTGTTGAAGAGAACGAGGAACGGCAGCGGCCCGACCTCGCGTTCGACCATCCGTTGGATGGAAAACGCCGTCACGAAGGTTTCGTGGCGCGTCAGATCGACGACGATAAGGTATCCGGACGCGCCGCGCAGGAAAGAGGGCCGGATACTGAAAACTTCATCTTCGCCTTGAAGGTCCCAAAGCAACAGGTTGACTTCCTCATCGCCGACGCGGACCGATTTCTTATCGACCTTGACGCCGATCGTCGACTGGTACTTCTCGGAATAAATGCTCTGCACGAATCGCCGCACGAGGCTTGTTTTCCCGACCCCTGTCGCTCCGAGCATGCAAATCTTCTTCTGGATCATTCTTTCTCCAAATCGACCCTCAACCTGACAACGCATTCGCCGGCGCCTCCCGTCGCTCCGCTTCCGACCGATCTCAGATTCGCCGACCGTGCCCGCAAGACCTCAGACCGGCGAAGGAGTTCCTCGGTGATGCGAACCGCGCGGCCGCGGCTAATGTCGGCGTTCACCGGGTCTGTTCCGGACGGGTCTGCGATGCCTTCGACCTCCACCGAAATTCGAGTTGAACCCCTGAACAACTCCTCAAGATCCGAAACGATGCCGGAAACCTTCTGATCTTCACCTGCAGCCAGATCGGTCGTGCCGCAAACGAACGCGATCCGCTCGCGCCCGATCGCGGACGCCAGCGATCCCGGAGCGACTCGCATCGAGGCGACCCCGTTGATCGCCGGCGCGATCCTCCGCGCCTCCGCAAACCATTGCCGGGGCACATCGCCGTCGGCGCTCAGGACTCCGTTCGCGAATGAAAGTTCGACCCCGGTTGGCGGCGCAAGCAAACGCCGGGCACGCTTGACCACGAAATCGGGTACCGTGTCCTGAAATGGGCGCCAATTCTGTGTAACGTCGTCCCGATCGAGCCCGGAGTCGGCTCGAATCGTTTCCGGATCGGCGGCGAACTCGTCGCGCAAACCGGAGATCGAATGCCGCCAGAATCCGTGTTCGGCCTCGGTAACTACAAAACCCGGCCGGCTTCTTATCTCTGAAACAAAACCCGACCAACGCCAGTAATCACGGCCAATAAAGAACGCGGCGATCAAAGCCGCGATCAACAGCACCGCCGCAACCGCGTTGAACGGCGACAGCAAGGCCTTCGATCTCTCGTCCGCGCCGCCAAGCTGCAAACGGAGACAGCGCTCGAGTATCGGACCGGCGCGATCGAACCCCGAGACATCGCCGCGAAAATCGCGCAATTCCCGCTCGAACTCTAACTGCACTTCCTCTATCGCCTCAAGCAGGGTCTCGCGCAACGCCAACGGAGCATTTCCCCGAATTACTGCCGCGAGGATCGTGTCCGGACCGTATTCGATCCAAACCGACAGATCCCGAACCTTGAGGGAGTCGAGAGTCGCGTCTTCCGACGAACGGAACGAATCGTGCACGAAATCCTGGATCGCCGTGAGCATCGCCGAAACCATGTCGCCGTCCTCGGTTGCCGTCGGATCGACCGTGACGTGCCGCAAAAGAATTCCCGTGTCCTTATCTATCAGAAACACCTGTTCGACCCGGTAGAGGAGCGTGTTAAGCAACACGATCTCGGCGAAAGGCCTGCCGGTTCGAATCGCTTCGAGGCGCCACCGGATGCCCCGCGGCGATAGTCCGTGTTCGAGCGCCTGGTTCAGAGACTGCACCATCTGCGCGAGCGCCTCGGCGATGGCCTTGCGAACTGCCGGGCCGATGATCGGAAAGATCGCCTCGGCGAGGATCTTTGGGTTCCGTTTGGCGGACTGGCGTATATTCTCTTCGACGACGGGCAATGTCGCCTCCGCCAGCTTTCGGTCGCGGTCCGCGCTTTTCCGCAATGCCGTCGGCAGCACCTGACTGACGGCGTCGGATTCCACCAGGATGCGGCGAAGTTCCGACAGTCGTTCGTCTGAGCCGCTGCCGCCCGCGGTCGCGGCCGATGTCGAATCAGCTTCCGATTTTTCAGTACGCGGCGTCATTCGGCGTTCACGGTCGACGATTCAACGAGTCCGGAATCCGGGGAGCGTTGGACGCGCCCAAACCCGGGTCGAATCAACCCGAATTTGCTCAGTCGGGCTTGGGCAGATTGAAATCGTTTGTCAGACGCATCGCCATCTCGGTGAACAGTTCGGCGAGCGCGGCGCGATCGGCCTTGTCGTCCCGGATCTCGGCCGATTCCCTTTCGACCGTTGTGATCATCTCATTGTGGCGCTTCTGGATCTCATCGCTCAGGCCCTTCGACTGCGCGAGAAGTTGTTGCCGCAGATCGCTTTCCGATTTTGCGGCCTGTTCATTGATCGTCGTCACTTTCTTCTCCAGATTGTGCGACAAGTCCTTGAGGCCGTCCGAAAGACCTTTGACCGCGTCGGCGCGCGTGTTCTGCTCTGATACCAGCCGCTCCGTGAGCGATTTGATCTCACTTTTCAGATACTGTTCGAGCGCGTCCAGATTCTTGCGCGTCTCGTCCCGCATATCGGCGATCTCTTTCGAAAGACGTTCCTCCATCCTGGCGAAACGACGTTCGAAATCCCGCGATTGCGATCCGAAGAGAATATCCCGGATCTTGTCGATATTGCCGTCTTCAGCCTGATCGGAGACGGCCTTCTTCTTTTCGGCATTCATAACGTAAATAAAATTCGCGTTTCAGTTCATCGATCTCTCGAGCGAGCGAATCGGCGGATTCGGAAACCCGCTCGCCCGATACGGCGGCAGTTTCAAGATCGCCGCACAACATCGCGATGCGCGTCAACCCGACGTTCGCGCTGCTTCCCTTAAGCGCATGGGCACGGCGACGGATTGACCGCAGGTCGCGAAGCTCGATATCGGTGTCGAGCCCCTTCAACTCCATTTCGGAATAACGGAAAAATGTTTCGAATATCTCGTAAACGAAATTCGCCTCACCACTCGATTCGATCGCGACGAACCCGTCCAAGACAGCGGGGGTAACGTGTTTGGATAGGAAATGTTGGATCAAATTCGGACTCAAGTCAACATCGGCCGCCACAGCCCGGTGTGTGAAGTGTCTTTCGAGCATCGCGTCAAGCGAATCGCGCGTGAGCGGCTTGCAGAGAAAATCGTCCATTCCGGCACGCACGCAGTTCTCACGTTCGATCTCGACCGCGTGCGCGGAAAGCGCGATGATCTTCGCGTCGCGATTCGGGCCGTTGCCCGCGCGGATCGCTTGCGCGGCCGCGTACCCATCGACCAAAGGCATCTGGCAATCCATCAAGATGAGATCAAAACGCTTGCCGGACGCGATCTTCACCGCCTCCTGACCGTTTCGAGCGACGATGACCCGGCAACCGGAGGATTCAAGCAGCCTGCGTATGATCTCGGACGTGATCGCGTGGTCCTCGGCGACGAGGACGCGGAGATTGCCCGGCGCGCCTTCCGAAAGATGTACGGCATCCTGGAATCCGTCCGCAACCGGCGTCAGGCGCGCGGAGAACAAAAACGTCGAACCGCGGCCCGGTTCGGATTCGACGCCGATCTCGCCGTCCATCATTTCAACAAGTTCGCGCGAGATCGCAAGTCCGAGTCCGGTCCCGCCGAATCGGCGGGTCGTGGAAACATCGCCTTGCGTGAACGGCTGGAACAAGCTCGGCAGTTGCGAATCCGCAACGCCGATGCCCGTATCCGAAACCTCGAACCGGAAGCGATCCACAGAGTCGCTCATCCTCTTTGCCGTGACCTCGACGCCGCCGGCCGAGGTGAACTTGATCGCGTTGCTGATCAAATTACCCAAGATCTGCCGAAGTCGGCCGTGATCTCCGCGCACGAATCCCCCGATTTCGTCGTCGATCCTCGCGACGATCGTCAAACCTTTCGATTCCGCGCTCGAGCGAAAGACCGTGATTACTTCGTCGATCAATTTCCGCAGATCGAACTCGACCGGATCGAGCTTGAGCTTGCCCGCCTCGATCTTTGAGAAATCGAGAATGTCGTTGACGGTCTCGAGCAGCGAATCGATGCTTTGTTTCAGCATTTCGATGTAACCCGCTTGTTCGGCGTCGAGTTTGGTGTCCGCAAGGAGATTTGCCGTTCCAACGATGCCGCTGAGCGGCGTTCGGATCTCGTGGCTGATATTTGCGAGAAACGCGGCTTTCGTCCGCGCCGCTTCCAGAGCCGCCCCGTGCGCCTCCGCTAGCGCGAGTTCGATCTCGCGCCGAAGCGATACGTCCTGAAAACTGATCACGACCGACCTCACAAGATCGGCTTCGCGGATCGGCGTGCAAACGAATTCAGCGCGGAAAGTCGTGCCGTCGCCGCGAACGAAAACGGCATCGGGCATATGAGCCGGAGCGCCTTCGCTGAGCGCAAAGTTGATCGGGCAATTTGCCAGTTCCGTCTCAGACGCCGTCCGGTCGGAGTCGAAAAGGACAAGATCGTACGCGCGGCCGACGATCTCGCTCTTCCGGGCGGCGAGCATCTTGCACGCGGATTCGTTGGCAAGAACGATCATGCGCGAACGGTCGACGATGAGGACGCCTTCGAGCAGAACTTCGAGCAACGCATCGTTCGCCGAGTATCCGTCAGCAAAAACTGATGCGTCCGCGCTAATCATATGGCTCTACGATAGCCGTTTCACTGGCCGGTGACAAACAAAAGGAGCGAAACGATTGGCTCGTTTCGCTCTTGAAAGGATGCTCAGCCTCGAAGGGTCCTGAACGAGGCTGAGCTCTGCGGACCCTATGGGCTACCCCCGTCCCCATATTGCCGCATTCTTGCACGGGAATTGACCCGCTCGTTCCGCACGTATGCCGGTCGATACAAAGGTCAAGAATCTCGATTGAGACAACGGCGTCTGCTCTTCCAATTTCTCTGCCCCCAAAAAAAATCTTCAGGTGGGACGCCGTGTCACCTTTTCATTAACAATCGGCGTGCCAGATCCAGCGCGGCGCGATTGGGTCTTTGCAAGTTGTTTGTTGTCAATGTTTTACGGGATTATTGCGAACCTTGGACGAATCGCGAATTGGCGTGAACCTGACAGATTGTCTGGCGTTCCTGACAGTAACACGACAAAATGTCAGTCGGCACCGTATTCGGCGATCTTTCGGTATAGCGTCCGTGAGGTTATCCCGAGGATCACAGCAGCGCGTTCGCGGTGGCCGCCGGTGCGCTCAAGAACTTTGAGGATGTGCCGCCTCTCGATCTCCGCGAGGGTCGGCGGACTGTCTTCAGCTTCCGCGTCGGAACCGTCGGATGCGATTCGGAACATTTGCATCCCGATGATCTCGTCGATGACGTCGTCCTGCGAAAGCGCCACCGAACGTTCGAGCGTGTTCCGCAATTCGCGGATATTGCCCGGCCAATCGTACGATAGTATCTGACGCAGCGCGTTCTCCGAGAGCTCGAGGCCCGGCCGATTGAATCGGATCCGCAGGGTCTCGACAAAAAGATCAACAAGCGCCCGAAGATCCTCGGGACGCTCGCGGAGAGACGGCAAGTGGAACGAAACGACGTTCAAACGATAAAAGAGATCGATCCTGAATCTGGATTCGCGAACCTCCGCCGAGAGGTCCTTGTTCGTCGCCGCGACGACCCGAACCGACGCCCGCCTGTCGCGGGTCGCGCCAACCGGTCGGTAACTCCCGTTCTCAAGAAAATGGAGAAGTTTGACCTGCATCTGCAGTGGCATCTCGCCGATCTCGTCCAGGAATAGCGTCGAACCGTCGGCCGCCTCGATGAGGCCCGCTTTGGCTGCCGTCGCGCCGGTAAACGATCCTTTCTCGTGTCCAAAGAACTCGGATTCAAAGAGATTCTCCGGCAATGCGCCGCAGTTGACCGAGATCAGCGGCAGATCGGCACGCGAGCTTCGCGAGTGGATCCATCGAGCGAGGACATCCTTGCCGGTGCCTGATTCGCCGGTGATGAGGATGGTCGTGTCTAGTTTCGCGACAGTTTCGGCCTGGCTGAAAACGACGCGCATCAGCCGGCTTTGATGGATCGGCTCGATCGTCAGATCCTCGTTCTGCCGACGCACCGCAAGACGGAAACGCTCGTTCTCTTTTATCAGTCTTCGTTTTTCCGAAGCCTTGCGGATCAGCGCCTCGACCTGACGCGGATTCGCCGGTTTCGTAACGTAATCATAGGCCCCGCGCCGCATCGCTTCGATTCCCGTCTCGAGCGACGTGTCGGCCGTCAACATTATCACCTCGGGCGGATTCTCGGCGCGTCGGATGGACGGCAACAACTCGATCCCGGAAGCGTCCGGCAGGTTCACGTCGAGCAGAATGACGTCGAACTCCTCGTCGCGCATCTTTGCAAGCAGTGTTTTCGCGTCGCCGGTGGTCGAGACCGACAGGTCCTCGGCTGCGATCTGAGTCGGCAGCAGTTTCCGAAGGACCGGGTCGTCGTCGGCCAGAATTATCTTTATGGATTCGTTCATCTCATCGAATCAACATCGACGGGCTTCGATTGCAATCAATGGTTTGAAAATCGGCGAATCTAGAATTCGATCGTACTTCTCTCGGATTCTTGAAGACGCATCGGCAGCAGCGCCAAAAATCGGGGCGACCCGGGATTCGGTCGCCGCACGGTCCGCCCCGGAAAGAACGCATTCGAGAATCGAGATATCCGCGTCGTCGAAATCGGCGATGCCGAGGGCGTTCGGCACGTCAACGCCAAAAACGCGGGTTTGCGAAAGGTCGAAGACCCAATCGAGCACCTTGTCGAGCGGGTCGGCGTCGGGAAAACGCGTTCGAACGAGTTCGAAGATCCTTTCGCGCCCCTCGACGTTGAGCAGCAGCGCGAGGAAAAACCGATGTTCGGCATCCGTGACGAAGCTTCTCTGACGGACGATCAGGTCCACCTGGGCCTGGTGGCGCAAGGCCTCGCGGAGATGCTGGGCGTCATCTCCGTGACGGCGCTCGACGATTCCCAACAGTTCTTCGAGCCGGTCGGTTCGGTTTTCAACGGCAAACTGACGGGTCAGGCCCGAACTACCGAGATGTCCGCGGAGATTCAGCAAAATCTGATAAGACGTATGAAGATCGGCGGTTGCCAACCAATCCCCGATCGAGCGTATCCCGTCGTCTTCACCAAAACGAAATAGTGCCTGGACCGCCTGCATCTTCTTGATAAAGCTCCGGTCCTCGAAAAACGGATCAATCGCCAACGAGGGTTTTCGATATTCAAACTGCGGCTGAAACCGCGGCAGGCTCCCCGTTCGAATTATCAGCGTCACGGACGGATGGTCGAGATGGAACAACGAATGGATATACGCCGGGCCCGGCTCGATCCGGTGGACGTCGCCGACATTCAGGAGTTGGCAGGAACGCAGATTGATCTCGCCGATCGACATCGCGCAGTTGATCGCGCGCTTCGCCTCAAAATCGTACCAGCTATGCAGGCTCGAGCCGTGAAGCACCTGGAACGCGCCGCAGAACCCGTGCTGATGGATTGCCGTCGTTCCCTCGAACCAGAAATAGACGTCGATGAAGAACCGAGTGCCGTTAAAAACCGTGATCGGCGGCTCGCCGAAGCGCGCCGAGAGATCCTGCTGTCCCGGCAGAATATCCGCCGCGATCGTCCATTCGAGGATCTGTCGGGCATCAAATTTTTCCGGGATCCGCGCCAGCCTCAACGCGTCGGCGCAAAGGTCGGGAAAGACCGCCTCCGAGTAGTTCCGCTCGCGCCAGCGCCGCTCAACCGCCAAGCCCAGTTCGTTGAATTCTTTCATCTCAGCTTCCGTCGGAAGGGGCACGCGCCGGATGTCCGGCTTTGCGCCCGCAAACCTTTGTCTTTGACTGTTTTTCTGTTATATTCTGCGCAATTCTTTTCAAAATTCAAAAGTCTAAAAGGGAAAATCAGATGAGTTCAACCGCAGGTACAATTGACAACGTCGCCGTCGTCGCGCATTCCGAGAAACATCCGAAGGGACTCTACGTTCTGTTCGCCACCGAGATGTGGGAACGGTTCAGTTTTTACTCGATGCTCGCGCTCTTTACGCTCTATCTCCGTGATCCGACGGACGGATTCGGCTGGACCGCGTCCGAGGCGACGTCGCTCTATTCGAACTATCTGGCTTTTGTTTACCTTAGTCCGCTCGTCGGCGGCTTCATCGCCGACAAATTCACGGGCTATCGGAAAGCCGTAATGATCGGCGGCTTCTTCTTTATGGCAGGTCACGGATTGCTTTCCATTCCGGCGGTCTGGGCGGTCTATCTCGCACTCACCTGTCTGGTCATCGGAAACGGGTTCTTCAAACCGAACGTTTCGACGATGGTCGGCAACCTCTATCCCGAAGGCAGCCACCTGAAGGACCGCGCTTACAACATTTTCTATATGGGCATCAACGTCGGCGCCTTCATCGCACCGATCATAATGGAGATCGTCCGCGCAAAGGCCGGTTTTCATCCGGCTTTCGCGGTGGCCGCGTTCGGGATGGTCATCTCGGTCGCGATCCTCTGGAGATTCAAGAGTTACGTGATGCAGGCGGACATCAAGAACGCTTTGGTCGTCGGGGATAACGTGATAATGGACAGTTCTTCCCGCGCCGACGCCGACCAGACGGCGGACGCGACCGCGACCGCCACCGACGCGCCGCCGCACGGAGTCAGCGATCAGGACACACGAAGCGTTTCACAAAAGGCTTCGGACCTTATGAATACGGTCTCGGACGGCAAGCGGATCGGGGCGCTGATCGTTATCTTCGCCATCGTCATCGTGTTCTGGATGGTGTTTCATCAGAACGGATCGACGCTCACGTATTTCGCGGACGACAATACCGACTGGAATGTATCGGGAACGATCTCGAACTCGATCAACGCGTTTTGGGTCCTGACGCTTACTTTCCCGCTCGTCTGGTTCTGGGGATTCCTCGACAAACGCGGACTTGAGCCTTCGACGCCTACAAAAATGGCGATCGGTATGACGCTCACAGGGCTTTCGTTCCTTGTGCTGTATTTCGGCGCGACGATCGGCGAGGGAATGACGAAATCGGCCGAGCAGTTGTCGAAAGGCGAGTTTCGGATCAACGAGCGAGTGATCAACAACCTTGCCGCGGCCGGCGTTTCGAAGGATGTGCTCGACAAGATCGTCGCCGCCAAGGATGCAGACGACAAGCCGCTCATTTACGGCAAGAAGTTCGCGGCGAAGAAAGACGAGTCCGGAGCGTCCGTTTCGGGCGAAAATCAGCTGATCGCGGCCGTCAACAAGGTCGCGCCCGGCCAAGGCGACGCGCACCGGGCGGCGATATTGCAGAACGCGTTCCTTTTCCGGGTTTCGCCGTTCTGGCTGATCTTCGCTTATATGATCGTCACGCTCGGCGAACTTATGCTCTCGCCGATGGGATTGTCGCTTGTATCGAAGGTCGCGCCGATAAGCAAACGCGGACTTCTGATGGGAGGATGGTTCGTGGCGACGGCGATCGGAAACAAACTGACGCAGATCGGAGTTTTTTGGGACATCTGGCTGCAATCGTCGTTCTTCCTCGTACTCGCCGCGATGGCGCTGTTCATGGCCGTCGTGCTGTTCCTACTGCTTCGACCGTTGAAGAAGGCGATGCCGGGCGTCTGACGACGGACCGGGGTTTTGTCGGAAAAGAGGCCGCCACGGGCGGCCTCTTTTTTGTTTCGGGCGGCCCGATCTTCGAGCGCGCGGGCAATCGGGATCGAGCGGCAGACTCACGGACCGCTGATCTTCGCGCTCGAACTTATCGTTTCGCCGATCCGCTGGATCGAGTGAACGCGCCATTTTTCGTCGCGTTCCGGAAAATCCGTTCGGAAATGCCCGCCGCGCGACTCTTCGCGCCAAAGCGCGGCGGTCGCCACGAGTTTCGCAAGCGCGACGAAGTTCCGCGACGCGGTTGACAGGCGCGCCGATTCTATTTGACGGAATTCGGCAAGGGCGCGTTCCAACGACTGACGATCGCGAAGAATCCCGACCCTTTCCCACATCACGCGTTTGATGCGCTTCTTGACGGCGGTCGTGATGCCGACCGATTCTTCGGTGACCGGCGCGAGCGGCTCGCCGGGGAGCTTGCCTTCAAATTCCGGAAGACCCTCCGTGTCGCAAATTGCCGCGGCGCCGGCCCGCGCGCCGAAGACCAGTCCTTCGAGCAACGAGTTTGACGCGAGCCGGTTGGCGCCGTGGACGCCGGTGCAGGTCACCTCGCCGGCGGCGTAAAGCCCCGGGACGGTGGTCCGGCCGTCGAGGTCGGTGCGGACCCCGCCCATACAGTAATGCGACGCCGGCGAGACCGGCAGCAGGTCGCGGGCGATGTTCAGCCCGTACGCGGCGCA
>CAZARD010000073.1:15301-16820 GCA_964487505.1 uncultured Blastocatellaceae bacterium
GCGCCTTCGATGCTCAGCGCCGTCGGATGGAACTGCACGAATTCCATATCCGCCATTTCCGCGCCCGCGAAATAGGCCATCGCCATTCCGTCGCCGGTCGCGACCTCCGGATTTGTCGTATGCTGGAAGAGCTGGCCGGCGCCGCCGGTGCAGAGAACGACCGAACGGGCATAAAGACTTCGAGGGGCGCGCAGGATCGGATCGAGGAAGCGCACACCGACGCACCGGCCTTCTTCGACGATCAACTCCTCGGTGTTGGCGAACGGCGTGAGCACGATCGACCTTTCTTGCCGTGCGCGCGCGATCAACGACCGCACTATCTCCTTGCCGGTGGAATCGCCGTGCGCGTGCAGGATGCGGCGACGCGAATGCGCGGCCTCACGCGTGAAGACCAACTTTCCGCCGTCGCGGTCGAACTCCGTTCCCCAATCGATGAGCTGCTTGATATAGCGGGTGCCCTCGACGACCAACGTCTCGACCGCCTTTTCGTCGCAAAGGCCGGCGCCGGCAACGAGCGTGTCTTCCTCGTGAAGCCCGGCATTGTCGTCGTCCGAGAGCACGACAGCGACCCCGCCCTGCGCGTACTCGGAATTGGATTCGTTCGTCCGGTCTTTGGTGAGCACCGAAACGTGCGCGCCCGACGAGGCCAGCTCGATCGCCGCCCGCAATCCGGCGACTCCGCTACCGATGACGACAAAGTCGGTTTCGAGTGGCATCAAAAGCAATTTACCAAATATCCGGCCGAAACGGAAAAATCGCTCGTCGCGCGGTCGGGCGTTTTCCGGAATTTCGCGTTTTGCAAATTTCCATCGAGTATGTGACTTTGTATTGTGGGCCCAAGGCTCCGACGGCGTCCGAGTCTCGCAACGGAACGGAACCGCCCTTCATCGGGCAGCGTTTCGCGGCAAGAAGTGATTCTCTCCGCGGTGATTTCCGCGGATGCCGTCCCGTATCAATTGAATTCTATGGCAGGTTTTACGAAAGGCAAGATCAATGACGTCGTCGTCTACCCGTTGAAGAAATTCGTCGACGATCGCGGCTGGCTGGCGGAGCTGTTCCGTCACGATGAACTGAACGAGGAGTTTTTCCCCGTGATGTCGTACATTTCGGTGACCGAACCCGGCGTCCAACGAGGGCCGCACGAACACGTCGATCAGGCCGACCTTTTCTGTTTCATCGGAACCGGCAATTTCATGCTCCGGATGTGGGACAATCGTTCGGAATCGTCGACCTATCAATATGTGATGACGCTCTTCGTCGGCGCCGACAACCCGACTGCGGTGATCGTGCCGAAAGGCGTCGTGCACGCCTACAAGAACGTCAGCAAAACGGAAAAAGGCGTCGTTATCAATTGCCCAAACCGACTGTATATGGGCGAAGGCAAGAAAGAACCGATCGACGAGATACGCCACGAGGACGATCACGAGACGATATTCCGGATGGTCGACTGAGTATAGGGATTCCAGATTTCAGGGTCCGGACTCCGGAATGCCGCGCAATGCGGAACCCCGCACGCAGT
>CAZARD010000073.1:16920-23173 GCA_964487505.1 uncultured Blastocatellaceae bacterium
CCGGAATCTGCATCCCGATGAAGATCGTTCGCATCATTGCCCGTCTCAACGTCGGTGGCCCGGCGCGTCACGTCGTCTGGCTGACGAAGGCCTTTTCGACCGACGGTTCGGAATCCGTTCTCGTCGCGGGGACAGTTCCCGCAGGTGAAGAGGATATGGGCTACTTCGCGGAGATCAATGGAGTTTCGCCCGTTTTCATTCCCGAAATGAGCCGCGAACTTTCGCCGAAGGACGCGATCTCGTTGTGGAAGGTCTTCCGGCTCCTCGTCCGCGAACGCCCCGACATCGTCCACACGCATACCGCGAAAGCCGGCACCGTCGGACGGATCGCCGGTTTTCTCTATCGGTGGCTATTGTGGCGGGACGTCAGGATCGTCCATACCTTTCACGGACACGTCTTTCACAGTTATTACGGCCGATTGAAAACACGCGTCTTCCTCGCGATCGAGAAAACCCTTGCCCGGATCGCGACCGATCGGATCATCGTCATCAGCGAGCGCCAGCGATCGGAGATCTGCGACGAGTTCGGCGTCGGAGACCCTTCAAAGTTCGCGGTCGTCCCGCTCGGGCTCGACCTTGGGGCGTTTTCCGCCCCCGTTGCCGACCGCGACGCGATTCGGGCCGAATTCGGAGCGGCGACCGACGATCTCGTCGTCGGATTCGTCGGCCGGTTGACCGAGATCAAGAACATCCCGATGCTGCTCGAAGCGGCTGCAGCGATTCCACCCGACCTGAAGATGAAGTTCGTCATCATCGGTGACGGTCATCTACGGCCCGAGCTCGAAACACTTGCCGCAAAGCTCGAGGCCCAAAACCGCGTCAAGTTTGCCGGGAACCGCAACGACAGCGACCGGTTCTATTTCGCCCTCGACGCGGTCGCTTTGACCTCGCGCAACGAGGGTACGCCGTTGACGCTGATCGAGGCGATGGCCTGCGGGCGTCCTTTTGTCGCGACGAACGTCGGCGGCGTCACGGATCTCGCGGGCGACGTCATCGAGCCGCTTGATGGTTTCGAGGTCCGTGAGCGCGGTCTGACCGTCGCGTCGGGCGACGTCGAAGGGTTCGCCAATGCCCTTCGGTTTCTGCTGGCGGAGCGCGGCCGCTTGGACGAGATTGGCCTCAACGGACGGGCCTTCGTCGAGTCAAAATACTCACGTGAGCGACTGGTTTCAGACATCCGACGCCTTTACCGGGATTTGCTTGCCGATCGCTGACGACCTCCTTGATTTTGCCCCCTGTTTGGTTTGTAATATGGCAAAGATTTCGCTTTTTTTGACTTCGAAGCACCGCAACCGATGTTCGACGAATCGTACTATCCCTTTCTACTGGGCACGTTGAGCTTTGCGCTCTCGGTCGGCACGACGTTTGCCGTCCGGGAACTCGCGCGTCGGTACGGGTTCGTCGCCAAACCGAAGGCCGATCGCTGGCACAAAAAGCCGACCGCGATGATGGGAGGCGTGGCGATCTTTGTCTCAACCATCATCATCTACGCTGCCTTCGTTCCGTACACCCGGGGTTCGCTCGTCGTGATGGGCGCAAGCGCCCTTCTCTTCGCCGTCGGCCTGCTCGACGATCTTCTCAACATCAAGCCGTACCAGAAGCTGTTCGGACAGGTAATCGGGACCGCGATCGTCATCGGGTTCGGGCTTCGCCTGCCGTGGACCGGTTACGAGATCCTCGACATCTGGATCACGGTGCTTTGGATCATCGGCATCACGAACGCCATCAATTTGCTCGACAATATGGACGGGCTCGCCGCCGGGATCTCGGCAATCGCCGCGTTCTCGCTCGCCATCAGTTTCGGCGCCAGCGCGCAACTCGACGAACTTCTGCTGATATGCGTTTTCATCGGGGCGCTCGCCGGATTCCTAGCGTTCAATTTCAACCCGGCGTCCATTTTCATGGGCGACTGCGGATCAATGTTTGTCGGGTTCCTGTTATCGACATCGGTCCTGCTGAACCAAACCGGCGGCCGGTCGCGCGGGGTGCTCTCGATCCTTGCGGTTCCGGCCTTGATCCTTTTCGTTCCGATCTTCGATACCACATTTGTAACAGTTCTGCGCAAGATCTGGGGTCGGAAGGCGTCGCAGGGCGGCCGCGATCACACATCACACAGGCTGGTCGCGCTCGGGCTTTCCGAACGGGCCGCGGTTCTGATGCTATACGGTTTCGCGATCCTCGCCGGCGTGATCGCGCTCGCCGTCCGCGAGCTGGAGACCACGCAGAGCCTCGCCCTGATCGCGCTTTTCACGATCGCGCTGACGATCGTCGGCGTCTTTTTGGCGAAGGTCAAGGTCTACGAAGAGCAGGAAGAAGAATTGGCGATGCAGACCGGCGCCGCGTTTGGATTCCTTCTCAACCTTTCCCACAAACGGCGTGTTTTCGAGATCCTGCTCGACGCGGTGTTGATCACGCTCGCCCACTACGCCGCCTACGTTTTGCTTTTCGGCCCGTTCGAAGACAGCGGAAACTGGGCGCTTTTTCTCAAGACGCTGCCGATCCTGATCCCGCTGAAGCTGTTCGCGTTTCTCGCCGTCGGCGTCTACAGGGGGATCTGGCGATACACAGGCATCCGGGACCTGTTCACGTTTCTGCGCGGCAACATTTACGGATCGATCCTCAGCGTGCTCCTGATCCTGCTCATCTATCGGTTCGAGAATTTCTCACGCGCGGTGTTCGTCGTGGACGGCCTGCTGATGTTCGGCGCCCTCGCCGCGAGTCGGATGGCATTCCGTCTTTTCCGATTGATACTTCCCCTGCCGATGGCGAATGCCGGCCGAACCGTATTGATCTACGGCGCCGGCGACGGCGGCGAGATGCTTTTGCGCGAGCTCAAGAACAACCCCGAATGGGAATACCGGCCTATCGGCTTTCTTGACGACGACCCGTTGAAGAAAGGAAAGGTCATTCACGGACTCAAGGTCTTCGGAGGCAACGGCTCGCTCGAAGAGATCTGCCGCCAAAACGACGTCCAGGAGATCCTGATCTCGTTCCGCAACCTTTCGCCGGAGCGTCTGCGCGATGTCCGGACGGTATGCCAGGCATCGGACATCGAACTGAAACGCGCGATGATCCGGATCGAACCGGTCGATTTCGAAGTCTAAGCCGGAGTCTATGACGATCAAGACCCTCAAACTCGAAACCGCGACGGCGCGGGCCGCAGCGGTCTCGATCGCCGTCGCCGCGATGATCGCCGCGTTCATTTGCGTCAAATGGTTCATTGGCAACACGCTCGCGTCGCGTTCGCAGTACAAGGAGATCGCGGAGATCGCGGTGATGCTTGCCCCGTCCGATCCGCAGACCCGTTTCGCCCACGCGGTGTTGCTTGAGAAGACCTTTTTCCCTGAGGATCTGCCGCGATCGCTCGCCGAGTTCGAGGCGGCGGTCGCGCTGTCGCCCGCCGATTTCAATCTCTGGCTCGACCTCGGACGCGCCCGCGCCCGCGCCGGTGACGATGCCGGTGCGGAAAAGGCGATGCGGAAGGCGCTCGAACTCGCCCCGAATTACGCCCGCGTCAACTGGAACGCCGGCAATTTCCTTCTTCGCGAGGACCGGACATCGGAAGCGTTCGATCTGATCCGCCGCGCGTGCGATTCGGATCCGCAGTACGCGAATCCTGCGATCGCCAATGCTTGGCAGGTCTTCGGCGGAGACGCGGCGAAGGTTTCGGAACTCGTCGGTGATTCCAATTATCTGCGCGCCTCGTTCGCGGCGTTCCTTGCCCGGGCGAAGAAATTTGACGACGCCGCTGCGGTTTGGGGCTCAATTCCCGAAGCCTTGCGGACCGGCGATTTGAAACCAAACGGGGACGAGATTTTCCGCGAGATGATCAACGCGAAACGCTACCGGGACGCGGTCGCGATGTCCAGCGGAACGTTTCGCCCGGGCGTACTTCATAACGGCGACTTCGAAAGCGACTTCACGCTTCGATCGCCGTCGATCTTCGAATGGCAGTTCACCGACGGGAACGAGCCGCAGATCGCCGTCGACGAATCGCAAAAGCGGGACGGCAAACGGAGTCTCGTGCTCGTTTTCAACAGTTCCGACGGACGGGACACGCGTCGCATATCGCAGACGGTCGCAGTCGCCCCGGGGGCCTCGTACGTCGTCCGCGGCTTCTATCGGGCCGATCTCAAGACGGCAACGACGCTCAGGCTGACGGTCAGCGATATGACCAACTCGAAGCCGATCGCCGGGACCGCCCCGATCGAGGCGCGCTCCGAATGGCGGGAATTCTCGCTGGCCTTCACGGCGTCGTCCGAGAACGACGCCGTCGTAATCGCCTTGGTTCGCGCCGAATGCGCATCGCCTATCTGTCCGATCGCCGGCAAGGTCTGGTTTGACGGGATCACACTGACGGAGGCCGACAGGAAATGAGCGACGAGACTAACATCGAGTTTCATTCGGCCAAGGATCAGCATCCCGAGCCCTCGCGCCTCGGCGCAGCGGCGGCGACCGTCATCGGCGTCATTCCGATCTTCGCGACGCTCGCCTACGGGGCCGTCGAACCCTGGGCGTTCGCGATAATCGCGCTTCTTACCGGAGTATTGGTCGCGATCTGGGCGATCGACGGACTTCTTCGCGGACAATTGCGGATCGGCGTCAGTGCGCTAATGATCCCGTTCGCGGCGCTGATCGGGATCGGGATCATTCAGTTGCTCCCGCTCCGGACGCCGGACGCGCCCGGAATCGGCATTCCCGTCACGTCGTCGCTGACGCTCAATCCTTACGTGACGCGGATCGCCGTCGTTCAGCTGGCCATCCAGCTGATTTTCTTCGCCGGCGCCCTGACGTTTTTCGACACCTCGCGCCGCCTGAAACGGATGGCGGTCGGGATCGTTGTTTTTGGCGGATCGATGGCATTTTTCGGAATCCTGCAATGGCTCGCGAACCCGCAAGGCATTTACGGCTGGAGGCCGACGCCGCAAGCGATCCCATTCGCCTCGTTCGTCAACCAGCATCATTTCGCGGCGTTGATGGAAATGACGACGGGCATCGCGCTCGGACTGTTTCTCGGAAAGGCAACGAAAAAGGACAAACGCGTGTTGTTGATCATAGCCGTCGCGCTGATGACCGTCGCGGTCGTTCTGACCGGATCACGGGGCGGCTTGCTCAGCATCCTCATCGTCGCCGTGACCGCGGCGGCTCTGGGGCACGTGCGCGATGAAACGGAATCGGACGCCGTGGCGAGGATACCTCGGAAACTCGCGCTGATCGGGTTCGGGACGGCGTTTGCCGTGCTGCTCGTGGCGATGGTCGTTTTTCTCGGGGGCGATGCGTCTCTTTTGCGCGGGATCGGATTCACGGCGCAGGGCGATGTCAGCAGCGGACGGTTCCATTTCTGGAACGTCGCGCTACGGATCTTCCTCGATCACCCGTTCTTGGGCGCCGGGCTCGACTCGTTCGCGACGGCGTACCCGCGGTACGACACTTGGAACGGTTCCTTTCGAGTCGAACAGGCGCACAACGATTATCTGCAGATCCTGGCGGACGCCGGCATCGCGGGTTTCGCGTGCGTCGCGGCGTTCGTGGTCTTGCTGATCAAAAAGAGTCTGCGCGTGATCCGCGATGAAGACGAACGGTACCGCCGGGCCGTCGCCGTCGGGGCGCTCTCCGGTTGCGTCGGAATCCTGGTCCACAGTTTCTTCGATTTTCCGCTCCGGACGCCGGCGAACGCGTTTGTGATGATCATCCTGGTCGTTCTCGCGACGACGTCCGTCAAATTCCGGCACCGAAACCGATCGCATCGACGCGGATAGAGCGGAGCGATGGGGAATTGGGATTTGGGAATTGGGATATCTTGAATCTTGAATCACTAGTGTCCAGGCAAAATTTGCTTTACAGCCATAAGTAGTCCTCGTTAGGCGACTTACGGATTGTTTTCAATTTTTCGACTTCAGTCCGGGATGTGGATTTCGTGTCAGCCCTCGTAGAGGGCGAAAGCGTGTTGCGCGCAGCGCCAGCTGCGGGAAAATGCCGTGCAACAAAGGCGCATCGAGCCCTCGTAGAGGGCGGCAGAATGCGAACCTCGCGGGCACCGCTGAACAATCGATTGCGCTGATCACGGCCCTCTACGAGGGCTCAATCCGACAATCCCGCGCTTCCCCCCGCATCTGGCGCTGCGGACGGCGAAGCGGGGCGCTTACGCCCTCTTCGAGGGCCGATTCGATTTCGTAGAGTCGAAGGCGGCGCGCTGATTTGTTAGGTCGCGTTTCCAGTCCCCGCTCATCGAACCGGACGTGCGGATTTCCCG
>CAZARD010000074.1:0-23100 GCA_964487505.1 uncultured Blastocatellaceae bacterium
AGCCGGAGTCAAGTTTGAATCTCGATCCACTAGCTGAAGCTAGTGGCAATTCATAAAGCCGAAGACAAATTGGAGTTTTTGACACAACCTCTGAAGCTAGTGGCAATTCACAAAAGAACCGCTTGATCTTGATTCATTAACTCAAACTGCTGAAGGTTTTGACACAGCCTCTCAAGGAGCCGGATTCGCTTGTCCGAATGGAAGCCGCTGTTTCATTCGCATTGCGTAACGATCTTCAACGTTTAGGACGGGATTGATCCCAACTCCAAAATCCAAAATCGAAAATCCCAAATCCAAAATCAAAGATCGAAAATCGCAAATGTCAACGCGTCCAGTGATACGGCGCGAGATCGGCGGGGAAATCACCGCGTCCGCGTCGGTCATTCAGCGCCGAGACGTATTCGGAAACCGGCGCGAAAGATGACCGGCGGCCCGATGGTGGGCGTCGGCGTTCGGCCCGTCTGATAGCGTGCACCGGTCAGGTTTTCGGCCGCCACGAAGACCTCCGCACGGCGCCCGACGGGGCGCGACAGGAAGACGTCGAGAGTAAGGAATCCGTCAAGCGGGAATTGGTTGAGATCGTCGTCGAATTGCCGGCCCGCGGCTCGGAACTGGACGAGGCCGGTGATCCGTTCCGGGTCCGAGTACTTGAACTGAAGCGTTCCCTGGTGCCGGGCGACCTGCGGGAGCCGCTTTCCAATCAATTCGGGTGCCGCGTCGAACGCGGTCACGACGGAATCGACGAACTGGTAGCCGCCGTCGACCGCGATGCGGCGCATTGGCCGAAATTCGAACTCCGTTTCCAAGCCGCGCGATCGGGTCCGTCCCACGTTTCGCCTCTGGCGCGTGATCACGCCGCCGGAAATGCCGGTCGTGACGTTCGCGACCGGATCCGAGACCGCGGCCCAGAAGGTGGCGGTCCGGGCTTCGAACCGCGCGAACACGAGCCAGAAACCGGCTTCGGCGCCGGTCAGTTTCTCGGACGCGAGGCGTTCGTTGGCGAGCGTCACGACATTGCCGACGCGAAATCCGCGATAGAGTTCGTTGAGCGTGGGCGAACGGAATGCTCCGTAGACCGAACCGAACACCGAGAATGTCGGGATCGCCCGGAAGTTGACCGAGAAATGCGGGCTCAGGCGCCGCTCGCTCCGATCCGGGAATCGCGAAACCGAGGTCGGCACGCCGGCGGGCGGTCCGGACTCGGAAAACCCGCCCGAGCCGCCTCGCAGATCGAGCCTGATCTTTCCGGTCACTGTCAAGCGGTCGCCGATGCGGACGATTTCCTGGGCAAAAATTCCCGTGACCATTTCGCGGCCGCCCGCCGAGAGACGCGCGGACGCGGCGTTCTGGGCGAACACGGTCTCGATGCTCGAGCCGGAGACTCGCCGCGATTCGATCCCGGCGATCAGGAATTGCCGCGCGCCGAGACCGTGCGACCAGGTCGCGGAGAGACCGAACTCGGACGACGGAACGTATTGGATCCGGGACAGCGATTCGCCGGCGCGGTTGGCCGAAATGGCCGAGAAGAGCTGGTCATAGCCCTGCGAACCGCCGAAAAGGCGCAGATTGAATGATCCCGCGGAGCGCGAGTCGAGGTCGAGACCGCCCGAAAAGCGGCGCGTAAAGGTCCGGTTCGTCTGAAGCCTCGTCCCGTTCTCACGCGCCTCGCCGAAAAAGGCGGCGCCGGCGAACGCCCTGACCGATCGGCCGAATTGCCGTTCGACGCGGAGGTCGAAATTCGCGTATCGCGATCCTGCCCGGGCGTCGGCATTTCCCCGCAATTCCGGTGCGACGACAAAGTATCCGTCCGACTGGAACGCATCGACGGCGAGCGAAATGCCGAAACCGCCGACCTCCTTCCCCGCGAATAGCGAGATCTCGCCGCTTTCGAGATTTCCGCCCGAGGCCGTCAACGAGAAACCCTCGCGGCGCCGTGAGGCGATCGAGACGAGACCGCCGAGCGCTCCGCTGCCGTATGTTGCCGAACTCCCGCCGCGGACGACCTCGACGCGCTCGACGGCCTCGCGCGGGATACGGGTCCAATAGACCCAACCGCCGAAAGCGTCCGTCTGCGGAATCCCGTCAAGCAGGACCGCGGCGCGGCTCGCGCCGCTCGCGCCGACCCCGCGCAGGCTGACGCCCTGCGCGGTCGGGTTTGCGGCGCGGCTGCCGGTCCGCCGAAAAAGCTGAAATCCGGGAATCTGCCGGAGAGTGTCGTCGAGCCCGATCGCCGGAGACGCGTCGAGCGTCTCGCGCGACAGCACCGTGACCGCGGCCGCCGTCTCTCCGATCCTTGTTTCGACGCGGTCGGCCGAGATCGTGACCTGTGCGGAGATCGTGGCCGGGGACAGCACGACGGCGACGATAGGCGCGTCCGACCCCGCATTCCAGGTCTTGCGGAACGGGGCGAATCCGCGCGCGTCGACCGCGATCTCGCCGCTCCCGCCGCCGGTCGCGAGCGAGAAACTGCCGTTCGGGTCGGTCACCGCGCCGGCCGCGACGAGCGCGCCGCTCCGGAACTCGACCCTCGCGCCGGCGACAGCCGCGCCGCTCCGGTCAGTCACCGTGCCCGAAACAATGACCGCCGGCGCGGTCTGTGCCGGGACGGAACGAACTGCAAGAAGAAGCGCGAACGCGATGAGCTTCAAGGCATATGAGGTCATCATCAACGATAATCACGGAAAAAGCTGCGGTCCGCAACCGGCGGAACGCCGTCAGCCGGCGCGGTCGCCTTCGTCCTCAATACGACGTTTCGGAGGATGAGAATTCTCGCCGGCTTCCCGACTCCGAGCTCGGCAGGACTATTTGTAAGGAACGGCGGACTTCTTCCTTCGATAAATGCAGTTGGACATCTCGCAGGCGCTGCACGCGTAGCCCGATGGGCGGAGGCCTTTGCCGATGCCGATGATGCCGCTGACGCTTTTGATCGGCTGCATCAGCGCGCTCGGAGTGAGTGTCACGCCGGTGTCGATGTCCGCGAAGAGCGGGAATAGTTTGTGCTGCTCGGCGACCGACCAGCCGCAGTAGCCCGGGCTGTAACGGTCGGTCATACCGATTCCCTCGGCGTTCAGTTCGAGTTCCAGTTCGTCCTGAATCCGGTCCATCGCGGACTCGACGACCTCCGACCCGACGGCATCGAGAATGTACGCTTCGAGATCGTCACCCCGGCGGGCCAGGTCCTCCGCGGCCTCCGTGATCCGCGCGCCGGCGGTGCATATGAACAGCGCGACGGATTCCGACCGCCTTATCTGGCCGAAGATGATCTTTCCGACCTCAAACGTGATCCCGCCGACCGCCAATGTCGAGGCGGTCCCGTTGAACGAGATGCCGCTTGCGAGCAACAGCGTTCCCTGAATCGCGCAGATCTCGCCGGCCTTCTCAAGCGAATTCTCAATGATCCCGCGGATCGGTTCCGGCGAAAGACCGCGTTCGTACCCGATGAACTCCTCGATATCCTCGGGCGCGAGTCCGAGTTCCTTGACGCTGTACCGTAAATGCGATCGGGTCTTCATCGTTTTGCAACCGCCGATACGGTTCGTCGGATATGTTCGGGCGTCGTTCCGCAGCATCCGCCGACGATCGCGGCGCCGGCGGCGAAGAACCGTTCGGCCGCTTGCCCGAAGCTCTCGGGTGTCAGGGAATAGACGAGCTTCCCATCGACGTATTCCGGAAGTCCGGCATTCGGCTGGATGATGACGGGGATCGACGGATCGACCGATCGGATCCTCCCGATGAGGAGTTCCATTTGGTCGGGTCCGCGACCGCAATTGGCGCCGACCGCGTCCGCTCCCCCGCCTACGAGCCTTTCGGTCATCTCCTCGACGGAAACACCCATCATCGTCCGGAAGTCGCCGTCGCCGAACGGTTCGAACGTCATCGTGCAAAACACCGGCCCGGAAAAGGACGATCTTGCCGCGCGGACTGCGATCAGCGCCTCGTCGATATCCGAGAACGTCTCGATCAGAAGCGCGTCCGCGCCTCCGGCCGCGAGCGCTTCGGCCTGTTCGGAAAACGCTTCGAAGACGGCATCGGGATCGACCTCGCCCGTTACGAGCATCTTGCCCGTCGGCCCGATCGAGCCCATCACGAAACGGCCCGGCCCAACGGCGGTCTTTGAGATCCCGGCGGCGATCCTGTTCAACTCGCCGGCGCGGCCGGCGATTCCAAAGTGGTCCAGGCGAATGCGATTTGCCCCGAAGCTGTTCGTGCCGATCAGGTCCGCGCCGGCCGCGACGTAGCTCCGCGCGACGTCGAGCACTTCTTCGGGCCTCTTCGCATTCCAAAGCTCCGGGCATTCGCCGACGGCAAGCCCTTTGGCCTGCAGTTCGGTCCCCCACGCTCCATCGGCGACAAACCGCTCGCCGGACTGTATCCGATCGATGATCCGTTTCATCTCCACTTTCGGAAAATCCGCCCGCGAAACATCACTTTACAGATGATTCGGGGACAGTTGTTCACCCCAATTCCGCCAAATATCGCACCGCAACCTGCGGATCGGGGGCGTAAAGGTCCGCGCCGATGCGTTCGGCGAACCCGTCGGTGAGCGGCGCGCCCCCGACGATGATCTTGAGTCCGCCGAATGTTGCCCTGAGTTCGCGAACGGTCGCTTCCATGCTCGGCATCGTCGTCGTCAGCAGCGCCGATAGCCCGACGACCGATCCCGGGCGGCTGCCGACGGACTCGATGAAACGCCCGGCCGGAACATCCTTTCCGAGATCGATGACCTCCCATCCGGCGCCCTTGATCATCATCGCCGCGAGGTTCTTTCCGATCTCGTGCAGGTCGCCGGCGACCGTACCGATGACGAACGTCCCCTTTTTCCTCACTTCGCCGGATTGAAAATACGGTTCGAGGTTGCGCATCGCGACGCTCATCGCTTTCGCCGACAACAGCATCTGCGGGACGAAAATCCTTCCTTCGGCGAAACTCCTGCCGACGCGTTCCATCGCCGCGATAAAGCCGTTCTCGAGGATATCGCCCGGCTGAACTCCGCTCGCAAGCGCTGCTTTTGTAAGCTCGTCGGCCCCGGCCTGTCCGCGAAGGTCGGGCGGATAAGCCGCGGCCGCGTCGACCTTGCCGGCCTCGACCGAAAGTGCGATCCTTTCGACGATGTTCTCTTTGTTCTCCATCTCAGTAGCGCCCGCAAGCGTGCGCCGCCGCGACCAGTCGTTCGATCTTCGCCGGACGGGTCGCGGGACTGACCGAACACGCCGTGCTCAAAATGAAGCCGCCGCCGTCCATCGCGGCCTCGAGACGATCCCTGACCGCCCGTTCGATCCGGACGTCCTCGGCGTATAGAAGTTCGCCGACCGCATCGATGTTTCCCTTCAGAAAGACCTTGCCTTTCGTCAGCGCGACCGCCTCGTCGAGATCGACCGTTCCTAGCGGCGGCGGGTCGAGCGTGTCGATGCCGTTCGTTCCCGTGGCCATCATCAGGTCGAGCCGGTCGCCGATGCCGCCGCAGGTATGCGTGTAGATCGGAATACTCTTGAATGACCGAATGCCTTCGATCACCGTCTTTTCGTATGGAAACACGAACTCACGGTAAAGTTCGCGTGATATGAAACCGCTGCCGGCGAACGCAGAAGAGATGAGGACGGCATCGGCGTCGTGCGCCGCGTGGAGCCGGCCGAGCGCGGCGGCTCCTTGCGACAATGCTCCGAGGCACGCGTGGACCTTTTCCGGATCGGTCAAGAGCGCCGTCAGCCCCGGCTCGTATCCGACGAGTTCGAGAAACTGCGAGAACGGACTGAAGACCTCGGCGTGGACTGAGACCCGGTCGCCTGCCGCGCGGACGACCGCGTCGAGCGTGTCGCCGACATACGCCGGGAACGGATCGCTTTTCGGGCGCGGCCCGGTTTCGAAATCCCAGACGAACGGATACGAAGTACCGTTGATCGCCCACGGCTCGAAATAGAAGAGGGAATCGGGGTCGATGAGGTCGAGATCGGGTCGTCCTGGGCTTCCGTCCTCAAGGAATCGGTGCGGATTGTCGTCATCGGGAACGACCGTGTGACCGCCTTCATTCCAGCGGATGGCGGTCGACGTGCCGTCGCGGACGATCGAACGGACGTGATCCCGCCATTCCGCCGGTCGCCCCGGAAGATTGACCAGGATGCCGTCGAAGCCGTAGCGTTCCTGCATCGCGATCAGCGCGCGGGCGAACCCCTCGCCGGTGAACCAGATCTCGAGCGGGTCGATCCCGGAATAGAGAAAGTAGTGGCCGATCGACAGCTGGCACATTACCGGCACGCGGTCAGGCGCTCCGCCGCGCATCGCGATCGCCATCCTTTGTTTTCCCGTCAACACCAAATCGGTCTCCGCCAACCCGCGCAAAACGCGCGAAGTCCATCGATCAATCGTTCGTTGAGATCGATCTTCCCGCAAACGCCCTCGCAAATGCCGTGACCGCGGTCACGTTGGCTCGGTCCGGAAAATGGGACACCGGCGGAACGTCTGAGATCAACGCATTTGAAGAATTCTGCCGCGGATTTCACGAACTTCGCGAACAAAACACAGAACAATGTGTAAGAACCCGCGCGATCCGTGGCGAAGAGCCGTTAAGCCATCTTATCGCGTAATTTCGGATCGATGCAGCTTCCCCGATCACGCCCGGGAACATTCGCCGATCCGCGCGAATCAGCCGATCGACGATCCGCGATCCTTAACCCTTGGCGCATTTCTTGGCGGCCCTTGCGCATTGACGATTGCGGTCGCTGTAGCTCGATTCGCAGGCGCTGAAGCATTTTCGCGCTTCGTTCAGCTGTCCGAGCGTCGGTTTCGGCGGCATGTTTGCGCCGCAGGCGGCAAAGCAATCGAGATAAGCGCTGCCCGATTCGGTCTGGCAATCGCGGAAATCCTCTTTGCACTTGTCGTCCTTGTCGTCCCCATTGTCCGACACGCCGATTCTCTGCCTGCCCGTATTGCCGGGAGATGCGGCGCCGTTGCCGAAGTTCAGTTCCCCCGGAGCGAAGTTCGGCAACAGGACGTCAAACGATGATAGGCTGGCCAGTAGATCTTCGGACGGGAGCGGGCTTTTCGGCCAGAGCGAGGCGGATCCGCGATGCGATCTTACGAGTTCGTCAAATTCGAAGGCCCATGCCCTTTGGGTCAGTTCGACAGGGTCGAAGAAGAGATCTTCCTTGACTATTCCTTTCGAGACGAACAAGCCCCGCAACGCTTCGGAGAACTGCATCAGGTCGAGAAGGCCGGTCATCTGGCCGACCGCGAATTCCCGCACCTTTCTGTTTTTGTCGATCTTCTCGATGTTCCTGAGTATCGACCTCAACTCTTCGTCTTGCCGCTTGGCTGAATCATAACGGGCAGCGGCTCCGGAGAAGCGATTCTCGGCCGCGGCCGGCTTTCCCTTGCCCTCGAATGCACCGGCAAGCGTCCAGCCGGCGTTCGTCCATTCCGCCATCACGACCGTTCCCAGATCCCCTTGATATCTGAGCTTCTGATATTTCGGAAGCCTCATTTCCAGGCGCACCGATCTGAACGCGTACCCCTTGAGAGAACCTTCTCTGGTGATCGCCAGCGGCTGGACCGAATCGTCATACTCGACGGCCAAGCGCTTTCCGTCCTTCCAGTTGACGGCCTTCACCCGGCCCGTGTCGTCCCGCTCGACCGCGATGTTCTCGGGGAAATAGACGTCCGCCTGCGTGCGGCGATAGCCCTCGGGATAGTAGCGGATGAAGTAGCCTTCGGGCTGATAGGACCAGCGGCCGGAGGGAACTGTCCTGTCGTCTTTCGCGGGAAGCGGTTCGCCCGTCAGGACGGCGATCCGCTCGAGTTCGCCGTAGGAGACGTTGCCGCTCATCGCGTTTCGCAACTGTCTCTCTGCTTCAAACACCCGCTGCGTCTGAGGCGGTAGTTTGGCAAGGGCCTTCCCGAACAGGTCCTGCGAGATTTCCTCGAAGGCGCTCCCTTCGAGATCCGCAAGCTCTTGTTTAGTCAGCAAAATACGGGCCGTCGAATTGATCCGGGCGTTCATTTTGCTCGGTTTCGTCTGGGCGATAATCGCCCAAAGCAGGGTCTGGACGTCCTCTTGCGGAACCTCCGGATGGCTCACCGAACGGAGAAGCACCTGGCGGACCATCTCGGCCTTTGAGCCCTTCAGCGGTGCGTACAGGTATCCGTTACCTTTCCCTGGCGCGTGGGTTCCGGCGCGAAGACAATAGCTCCGGGCTGAAAACCAATACGCTCCCGGTTCCCGGATCAGGAAACCGTTGTTCGGCCCGCGCGGGAACAGGGACAAGGGGGCAGTGTCTTGCGGTTCGAAATCATCGAGAAAGGGCGCTTCCGTGACGGCGTCGGCCAGGCTGGTGGTCAAGGCGCCTTCTTTTTCGAACGGGTTCCCGCCCGAGATCTTCGGGATCTTCACCGTCGGAAACTGCGCGAACGCGATCATCCCTACCAGTGAGAAGGCCAACGAAAGAAAGAGCGCTTTAGAAAACCGGAAACTGCTTTTCATACATCCTCCCAACCCATCTTTGCTTTTCATCCAAGGACGATGAAGCAACTGGCATACCATCGCGGAAGCGGCCGATTTGTCAGAATTTTTCGGAAACCGATCCGAAAGCGGGCAGCAAAGCCGAAAAATCCACGCTTCTGTGAGTCATTTCCCGCGTCGCGCTTCGAGGTTGAAAGCGCCCGGGCGCCCGGGCGGGGATCGGCGGATGACAAACGGACCCGATTCCCGGGATATAGATCGAACCTGAGTTTCCGTGAAGGGCTCAGAAATTCCGGTTGCTGCAGTTCCGAAGTTCTTTCGGGCACTCGCCGGCCTGCGTCCAATCGTAATAATCCTTCGGGCTGCCTTCGATCGCGAAGAAGACCTTCTTGATCGTCCGGAATTGCTTGAGAGTTCTCTCGACCGAAGAGATGTAGCTCAAGCCTCCGCAACTCGTCGTCGCGCTGCCGAGTTTTTCGATTATTTCCTTCCGGTAATTGACGTACGCCGCGCCTTTTCTGATTTTGATGCGGAGAAGGATGTCCTTCGTGTTCGCCGAAAAGACGGAATCGAGTCCGTCGGCCTTTTCCTCTTCCGTCGGTCCTTTGAAAAGTTCTCTGAGCGCGGCCCTGGCGACCGCCCTCGTCTTCGGGACCCGGCGCTTAACGGCGCGAACCTTGCCGCAGTCTTCGAAATTCGGATTGTCGCGCAGATCGCTGAAATACACCTTGACCGGGATCGTTTTGCCCGTCTGGGCAAATGCGACGGTCCCAAATGCCGAGATCAGCAGGATCAAGCACAGCTTTCTCATCGTCACCCACTCCTCATCAGGCCTTCAAGCATCAGGCTTGCCCCTTCGCGTGTCATATCCATCAAAGCGATGACCGAAAGAAGTGGCCTCGCCAACATCTCCAAGGCATTTGTTCGACCGCGCAGGCACGCCCTTTATCATCAGATGCCGCGCTTGGCCGGTCGGTTGGAATTGAACATCCCCGACGGACCGTTGTCTCGCAGCCCGGGCACGATCGGCAAAGACCTCCGACCAAGGAATGCTCCAACGGCTCTTCAGTGAGGTCAAACGCCGCGCGACGCCGCGCCGACGTCGGCAATTACCGGCAAACCCGGATGCGTGCCGACCGGGCGGTCGGGTCAGGGCAGGGTCGCCGCGGACTCGCCTTTCAGATGAAGACCGCGATGGAAACCCGCGGCCGTCGCCTTTGAGCATACCGGCCGAACTCAAATGGGCAGGTTAGGACAGGTCTTATTGTATCAACAATGTTCAAACAGATTGACCAACAATCAAAATTAGTCTAGACTTTTTGGTAGCGGACAGGCGTCGCCTGTCTGACCCCGCGGTGCCGAGATTCCCACTAAGTCACTGGATCAGCAGTTGCTCATAACCAGCATCCCAACGGTCTTGATCAAACGTGCGTTCAGATTGCCGTAGGGCATCGTGAATCAAAACCCAAAAACCAGGAGAAATTTGAATATGTTTATTTCAACAAGGAAGGTCGTGGCGGCGATCTTCGTCGCAGCTGCGTTCGCAGTCACGGCGAGTGCCCAAGCGACCACTACCGGGACCGTTTCGATGAGTGGTACGGTCTCCAAATACGTCGAGATCTTCTCGGGGGGCGCGATCACCCTCACGGGGAATTCCGGCGGCGGAGTGACGACCGACGGCACGCTCAACAGTCCGCTCGCCGCGGTCGTGAACCTCGGTGAACTCGGTCCGGCGAACACGGCGAGTTTCGTCACCGCGAGCGTTCCGCTTCGGCTGCGAAGCAATGCCGCCTACGTGCTTTCGATGACGGCGAGCGTTTCGAGCACCGGATCGACATCGAACAGGATCGAGGCCGCCGACTTCGGCTTCGGCCTCGGATCGGTCAGCCGGACCGGCGTGGGCGTCGCTTCGGGAACCGATACCAACGCGACTTCGGGCGACCCGACACTCCCGGCCAACGGGAGCGTGAACGGTACGTCCGGTCGTTACGAGTACACCGCGACCCGCTCGAACCTCGCCGCTTTCTCGTCGTCGACAACGGCGCTGAGCGGTCCGTTCATCATGAACGCCGTGCCGCGATCGAACGTCAACGGACTCAACGTTCCGGCGATTTTCTCGGTCAAGCCTCAGTTCTATGAGGTCGGGACCACGACCGCGACCGTGACGTTCACGATCACCGCACCGTAAAGCAATGAAGAGAGCGATCCGAAATATCGCCGTCTTCTTGGCAATCGCAGTCGGCTGCCTGGGCGTCGCGCACGCCCAGGCGCTCGACATTTCTTCGGGCGGAGCGCCGACGATCACCGGATCGCAGGGAGGCTCGGTCACAGGAAGCTCGAGCGTCCTGAACAATTTGTCGGTGACGATAAACTTCGGCGAACTCTCCCCGATCAATCGCAATCCGGTCGTCAAGGTCACGGTACCGGTCGCCGTCCGGAGCAATCAGCCCTATCGGGTGACCGCGACGGTCACGGGCTCCTTCAATGCGAATCCTCAAGCGCTGCAACGGTCCGATATCGGCTTCGGCATTGCAAACTGGCGCGCGATGGGGTCAAACTCACGGAACTGCCGAAACAGCCCCCACATCTTCTATTCGCCCTTCTCGAACGATCCGTCAGCGAACGCCTCAATCGCCGCGAACGGACGCGTCACCTATCCGTCGACGCTCAACAACATTGCCGGCAGCACCGTCATTCTGAGCGGACCGCGCCTGTCGAACGGCAACAACAATCGTCAGACCAATGACGGATACATCTTCGACGCGATATTCGCCGTCACGCCGCAATTCTTTTTTCCCGGAACGACCTCGGCGACGCTGACGCTCACGATCTCGGCCGGTCCGAACGTGCCCTGTTGAATCATATGTACAAAGCAATTTTTCTCGTGATGCTGCTGGCCTCAGCAGTCTTCGCGCAAGACGGCGGCATCGCCCTTGCACCTGCCCGCTTCGAACTCGAAATGAAGCCGGGATCCGAAACGACCGTGGTGGTGAACCTTGATTACCGGGCTTCAGGCGTCGACGTGAAGCCGGCGCGCATCGTCGCGTCGCTGAACGACTGGTCCCTGTCGCCCGACGGCGAGGTCACCTTCTTTCCGCCGAACACGCGGCCGAACTCCGCCGCGCCGTGGATCATCTACAGCCCCGGCGAGGCTCCCGTCGCGCCCGGCGCCACGCATCAGATCCGTGTCACCGTGTCGGTCCCGCCGGACGCCGCGCCCGGCGATCATATGGCGGCACTCATCGTCGAGCAGCGGCCCGACAACCTCAGGAACCTCCGGAACGATCGCTTGATGGTCGTCCGCTACCGGATGGCTTCGGTCTTTTATGTGAAGGTCGGCAATCTCGTCAAACGGGGCGAGTTCGAGAATCTGACGGCCGAGGCAACGCCCGACGGCCTGGTCGTCACGCCGTATCTCAAGAATGCCGGTAACAGCCTCCTTCGCCCGATTCTCTCGGTGACCGTGCTGGACGATGGCAGAAAGGTCGTCGTCGACGGGCCGAAAGACGCTGAGGTTCTTCCGATCCTGGCAGGTTCCGAATCTCGGCCGCGTCAGGTTATCGCCACGAAACTTGCCGTCGGCCGTTACACCGTGAAATGCCGCGTTGATTTCCAGGACGGACGGCCGCCGATCGAAGGGGTCACCCAAGTCACGATCGAATCCGGGGCGGAAGTTGCCGGCCGCCCCTGATCGCCGACGGAGCCAGCAGTGACGCATTCCATCAGGACCATTCTGCTTGCGGCCGCTCTCTTGCTCGCGGCGGTCGTCGGCCTTGCCGGCGAGAATGGAAAGAACGACCCGAACGATCCCGCCGCTCGCTCCGTGCGGATCGTCGTGAACGGTCGAACCTTGACCGGACCGAATTCTTCGGCCCAGATCCGCGGCGCGCGGGTCTGGCTTCCGGCGACCGTCGTCGCCAGGGCGCTTGGCGACCGCCTCTCGATAGATCAGCGCGAACGAACCGCGACCGTTGAACGCGCGGACGGCGTCGTCGCCGTTTTTGAAGCGGCGAGCGGCCAGGTTGTGGAAAACGCATCGGTTATCCTGTCGAGCCGCAGTGCGTCGGAGATCGCGTTTCCCCAGAATCCGGAAGAATTGCTTCTGCCGGCCGAGACCGCTTCGGCCATATTTGGAGCTTCCGTACGTTACGACGACGCGGGCAGCCGGGTGTTGGTCGACCGCGGACGGATCGCCGACGGATTCGTGACCGGAACGGCACGTTCCGGATTCGGCGAGATCCACCGGGCGATGATCGGCTACGACATGAACCGGTACAGCGGGTCACAATCGCAGAATCTGCAGCTGCAGGTTGCGGGCCGCGTCGGCAGCGGCCGCTTCAGTTTTGATTCGAACCTTGCCGGCCGCGGATTCCGCGACCTTCTCCCCAGACGCACCCAATTCGCTCTTGAACTTCCCGGCGGAGCGCGTTTTCGTGCCGGCGACGTTGAGACCGGCTCTTCACTGATGTTCCTCGGAGCCGGAATTCGCGGCGGCGCGGTTGAATTCGATCTCAAACGCACTGCCGTCGTCCTGTTTGGCGGAAGGTCGGCATCTGGAGATGTACAGCCGATCGAGGATCCCGACGGAAACGTCGTGTTTCCACGATCGGCGTTCGGGCGCCGATTCGACACATCGACGTTCGGGGGCGGCGTCTCACGGGATTTCCGGGTACTGGGCAGCGCCCACTCATTGACTCTGTCGGCCGGCGGAATGTATTTCGACGGGCGCGCGCGTTCGGGACGATTCGGGACGGTGAGCGTCGCCGCGGGCGCTTCGAGGTTCCGTCTCGAAGCGAACGTCGCGGCAGGGACGTTTCGCGGCCGCACCAGCGACGGCCGCGCCGTCAACGGATTCGGCTCGGCACTCGACGTTGCCTTCACCTGGCAAGTTCTCGAACGGCTCTCGTTACAGGGCCGCTACTCAAATGTCGGCCGCAACTTCCTGGCTGCGCAGACCGGATCGCGCGAGCCGATGGAAACCAGGGCCGCGGGAATGAGTTGGTCGCCTGCCAACTGGCTGACGGCATCGTTTAACTTGAGCACGACCGGTCGCCCGGGCGACAACGGTCGCCGCGAGAGCTTTCTGACTGGTGCCTTGGCCCTGTCCCCCGGAGACGGGACGCTCAGGTTCTTCCTTTCTCATACGGCGAGCCGATCGCGATTTTTTCGCGACGGTGCCTTTACGCTGGTCAACGGTTCAAAGGACTTCGGCCGTTGGCGCGCCTTTTTCGCCGCGACGCGGATGAAAACGCTGGGTCCGGCCTCCGCGAACGTGACTTTCGGCAGCGAGTTCCGTCTCGACGAAAGACAACGTCTCGAGGCCGCCCAAGGAATCGGCACGAACCGTTCGCTGACCGGATCGCTTGACTGGAGATTGTCGGGATTGTTCCGCGATCGAGTGGAGATCGCGGCCGGCGTCGGATACAACGCATCGAAGAGCGGCGGGGCGTCGATCTTCGAACGGGCATCGTTTTTGGTCAAGCTGCCGCGCGAAACTTCGCTTCAGGTCAACTTTAATCGCGCCGGTTCGAGAAGTTCGCTTCTGGTCGGCCTCAAGATCGGACTGTTCAAACGGCGCGAGGCGGCCAGCTTTCTTGCCGCCGAGCCATCGGAGATGAACCGGATCGGCGTCGTCACCGGACGGGTCTTCCAGGACATCGACGGTGACGGAAAGTTCAGCGCGCTTGCCGACAGGGCGCAGGCCGCCGTCAGGGTCAGGATCGACGGTAACCGTTACGTCGAGACCGATTCCAACGGGTTCTTCCGATTCGACGGTGTCGTCGCCGGGAATCACCGGGTTTACCTTGACCTGACCTCGGTCCGGGCGGACCTCACGATGCTTGACGGCGATGCGCGCGAATTCGAGTTATTGCCCGGCGGAAGCACTGCGGTAGATTTCCGTCTGGTCCGGACGGGAGTCGTTCGCGGCCGCGTGTGGTTCGATGCGAACGGCAATGGCCAACCAGATGAGAATGAGGCGCCGATGGCGGAAGTCAGGATCGTGACGGCGAGCGGCCGCGACACGATCACCGACGAGAACGGTTATTTTGCGATCACCGATCTCGCGCCCGGAGTCCACGTCGTCCTGATCGACGAAAAGACCCTGCCCGAGAATGTCGTGGCCGTTCGCGGACAGGTTTCGGTGAAGGTCGAACCCGGCGGGGCTTCCGACGCGGGAATACTTCTGGCGGCGAACCGGCCTGCGGAAGTCAAGTTCTTTGGCGTAAAGGCTCCTTAGGCAAATCGCCCGAACCCGTGCATCGAGCGATGGCTGCCGGATAATTGCGAGCGTTTCGCGGCCTCTGGTGCCTTGGCGGTTCGAACGAAGTTGATGGTAAGGCGCGACCAGGTTCTTGGAAGCCGCTTTTGAGTGCAAGTTCGCCGGTTCGGCGACAAATTCGAAAAAGGGGGTCGCGTACCTCGTGGCGCCCGGCCGAAACAACGACCGCGATTCGGGTCCGGGGCTGATTGCCGGCGAGGGCGATCTAATCCGGACGCGGAATCGGTTGTTCTTCGGCGAAGGTCTCGGAAACGGTCCTGTCGCTCAGAATCCGAGCCGGAATCCGATCGTCCGGAACAAGGTCTTCATCCGGACGCGGAATCGGCGGACCTTCGGGAGGACCGGACGAAACCGTCTCTTCGGATTTCGGCGCGGCCGGAATCCGGTCGTCCGGAACCGGGATCTCATCCGGATGGGGAACCGGAGTAACTGCCGGCAGTTCAGCGGAAGAAGAAGCCTCAGACGGCGGTTCCGCCGTATGATCGCCAGCAAGAAGTTCATCAGGTACGTGCTCGACCTCATCAAGGACGCGAACCACCTCTTCTTTTCGGGCCTCCTCGTCGGGCTCGGAAACCTCGGACGACGCCGGCTTGTTTCGCGATCTCCTTTTCTTGGGCTTGTCCGGCGCCGCGTCGGCTTCAGGAACCGGATCGTCCTCGGGAGCCAATGATCGCGCCCCGGTTTGCGGACCCGAAACGGGAGCGCCCTCGAGGGTTTCGGACGGCTGAAGATGTTCGGGCCCGACCGGAGCCGTCGTGACCGGATCGGCCGATTTTTCGTCGGCCGCCGATCTGTCCGTTCCGGCCGAGATCATCTCGGCATCGAATTCACGCTTCACGTCCGGCGCCGCAACCGGCGTTGCCGATACGGTTACCGAATCCGCCCTGAACGCGGCCGTTGCCGCCTGGATCAGGTCCTTCGAAAGTTGCTGCGCCGTCGGGGGGCGTTCGTGGCGGCTTTTCGCGAGCGCGCTCATAACCACATCCTCGATCTGCGGCGCGATGCTCTGGTTGTGGCTCCGCAACGGCGGCGGCGGGGTCTGGACCTGGTGAACCGCGATCGCCGAGGCGACCGGCGATTTGAACGGAACCGTGCCGACGAGCATCTCGTAGATCAGGATCCCGAGGCTGTAAACGTCACTCCGGCCGTCAAGCTGTTCGCCCATGCATTGCTCGGGCGACATATACTGCGGCGTCCCCATCGCAGTTCCGTCCTGGGTCAATCCGACCTCGTTCCGGTTAGAGAGTTTCGCGATTCCGAAGTCGAGAACCTTCACCAACCAGCCGCTTGTGGTTTGATTGGCGATGATGTTCTCGGGCTTGATGTCGCGGTGGACGATCCCCAGCCGATGTGCTTCATCGAGGGCCGCGCAAACCTGGGCCGTTACGGTGACCACAAAATCGAGCGGGAGTACGCGATACTGATTTATGATCTGCCGGAGAGAAAACCCCTCCGCGAGTTCCATCAGGATGTAAGGAACGTTATGGGCGGCGGATACGCCGACATCGTATAGCGCGACGATGTTCCGGTGTCTTAGTTGCGTCGCGGCGACGGCTTCGCGCCGAAAACGTTCAGCTGCGTGCGCGTCGCGGGCGAGATGCGGATGAAGGACCTTGATGGCGACGGCATCGCCGATCAGCAACCGCGTCGCCCTGTAGACGTCGCCCATACCCCCTGAACCGAGCCTTCCGTCAATACGGTATTTGCCATCAAGGACCTGACCGACGAGTCCGGCCATTCGGGTTGCAAACGTCGGAGCGGCAGCCCTGATCGTTGCCGGATCAGGTAATGGCTTTCCGCATTTCTTGCAGAACTTGCTGGTGTTTAGGTTCTCGACCCCACATTTTGGACAGAACATAATTGCTCAGGTAATTTGCAGCATCAATCGCCTAGTTCACAACTTGGCGATCGAGTATCAGATCTTCCAGATCACAACAGTACCCTCGGTCGTGCCCGCCGCGAGCATCGTACCATCCGGTGAGAACGAAACCGACAGGACAAGGTCCTGGTCCGTTACTCCGTCCGGTCGTACATGTGGTCTCAGTGTTATCGGAACCGCGATCAACTTGCCGGTCTTGGCGTCCCAGAGTCTTACCGATCCATCGTTGCCCCCGCTGGCGATCGTGTTTCCGTCCGGAGAGAAGGTGACTGCGTTCACTTGAGAAGAATGGCCGATCAATGCTCCTGCCAATCGTCCCGTCGCGACGTTCCAAACTTGCAGGATGGACTCTGTTTCGCCATTGTTCTCGCGTCCGCCTGCGACGGCGATGGTATTTCCGTCGCTTGAAAACGTCAAAGATTGTAACTCCCCACCGATCGATATCTTCCGGACCAGAGACCAGTTCGAAGTGTCCCAAAAATGAACTGCACCCCAGGAGACGCCGGCCAATAGCTTACCGTCAGGAGAGAAGCTGACCAGTCCCGGCCACCAGTCCGGTCCGCCGATCTCCTTCAAGAGCTTCCCAGTATCCATATCCCGAATCTGGATAAGACGCTTGGGATCCTCGCAGAAATCACATTCTGCAGAGTTGGAAGCGATCATCTTACCATCCGGCGAGATCGCGATCTTTGAACTTCCCTGGCCCAGGTTACGAATGACCTTACCTGCATTAGGATTCCATAACTGAATCCCACCGTCGGAACTCGAAACCATCATACGATCGGAAAAAAAAGTGACGACATTCACGCTTGCTTCTTTTCCGGCGGTCAGCTGACGCCTCGGCATTCCTGACGCGGTGTCCCAGAGAATCAGATTAGCCTTGGACGTGTTTTCCAAAGTTGTTCAGTCCGGTAGCCAGGGTCCGGCTGTCCGGCGAAAAGGCGATCGTTTCCGGCCACGATTCGTAGTTATCCCTATTCAGCGAAGGAAAAACGAGTGTCTTAAACAACTTAAGCTCTCGATAGTCTACGACCGCCGGAACCAGCGGTTTTACCTTGGCGACGGAAATCGACTTTGGCCGGGACTGCGAAAGCGCAAGATTATACGAAAGAAGCACCATCAAAATCAGAACGACTTTTTTGCTCATACTCATAATTTCAAAGTCCCGGCGGCTTTCTCATCGGGATCCGAAGCTCCGTGGTATGTCCCTTGCCGGCAAGGCCGCAGACTGAGGGGACGTATCTATAGAGCGTCCTTTCGCTTCAGCGCCGCCATCGTCAGGGCCAGGAACAATAAGCTGAAAAGCGCAAGAACAAGAAGATCCCGGCGCACTCGATCCCGGTAAGCGTCCGCGATCACCGATTCCGATCTCTTGTCGAGAACGTTCCGGTATTCTTCGACCGTCATCCGCGCCGCGAGAGCGTCGCGAGCTATGAGATCGTTGATCGAAACCTGATGCGCAAGCGCGTCAATCGTCCAACGCGCGGTCATCAGCGCGGCGAACGGCCTGACGCTGCCGAGCCCCTCCGATTTCTGGACCGGATCGGCGATCTTCGGGATCTCGGTCGGATTATTCGGATTCACCTTCGGCGGATCCTTTTCCTCGCGCTTGAACTTGTCGTATTCGGCGACGGTCGCCGGTTTGCTCGTTCGCAGATTGACGTAAAGATCGTCGAGCGGTTTCAGGAAACCGCTCAGGAGCAGCTGCGGAATGAGTATCAGCGGCAAGATGCTCATCGCCTTCTCCGTCGAAGAGACAACTGCGGAGAAAAAGAGTCCGATCGCCGCGCCGGCCAGCAAGGTCAGGTAGAGGATCAGCGTCAGCATCGGCAGGTCGGCCGATGAGAATCGTTCGAACAGCGTCAGGATCACTACGAACAGAAAACACTGGATCAGGCCGATGCCGCTCAGGATCGTGAACTTTGACATCACGTACGACGGTATCTTCAGGTTGACGAGCCGTTCACGGCCGTAAACCCCGGATTCCGAAACGATCTCGCGGATCGCGTTGTTGGCTCCGAGCCACATCGCGATGACCGCGGCAATGAATATCGTCCGGCCGTCATTGGGAGTGTCGTCGGTGATGAACGACAGGATGAGCGCGACGATCGGCGCCTGGGCCAGCAGCAGGATCGTGTTCCGGAAATCCTTGAGCTTTATCTCGAGGCAGCGCTGCGTCAGCGTCCACCATTGCCCGAAGCCGAAATTCCGTTCGGCGCCGGTCTGACCGATCTGCCCGCCAAGTCCGAGTCCGCCGCTCATCATCTCCTGCATCTCGTTGAATCGGCTCGCGACGTATCTTTGAAAATGGGGCGAACTCCGGAACGCGGCGCTCGCTTCCTCCGGTGTCCGCTCGCCGAGCCGGCGGTAGATCTCGGTCGGTTCCTGGCAGTTGAAATAGCGGAGCGATTCCTGGGGCGGACCGAAGAACGCCAGACGGCCGCCCTTGGTCAGCAGCGCGACGTGGTGCATCGAATTGAACTTCTCGAACTTGTGCGTGACCATCACGACAATGCGCCCCTCGTCCGCGAGTTTGCGGAACAAGAGCATCATGTTCTCGGTCGTTTCCGGGTCGAGCGGCGATGTCGGCTCGTCGAGAAAGAGGAAGCTCGGCTTGGTGATCAGTTCGATCCCGAGGCTCAGGCGCTTTTGCTGCCCGCCGGAGAGTTGACGGAACTGGTTGTGGCGCTGCTCCTCGAGCCCGACTGTCTGGATCACCTCGCCGACGACCTCGTCGATCTGGGCGCCCGTGGTGCCCGACGGAAGCCGCATCTTGGCGGCGAAGAACAGAGTGCGCTCAACCGTCAGCGCCTCGTGCAGAATGTCGCGCTGCGGCACGTAGCCGATCGAACGGCGCAAAAGGTCGAAGTTCGTATAGAGATCAAGATCGTTCACGAAGACGGCGCCGCTCGACGCCGGCCGCATCCCGTTCAGCGCGTCCATCAGTGTCGATTTGCCGCAGCCGGACGCTCCCATCAAACCGACGAATTCCCGTGGAAAGAGAGCGATCGAGACGTCCTGCAAGACCGTCTTGTCGCCGTAGCTCTTGCTCACCTGATATGCTGCCAAACGGCTCGCGCTCAGGTCCTGCTTGCGGACGTCGCGTCCGTTGACGGCGACCAGGAAGCCGCCGATCGTGACCCAATCCGACGGCTGGAGGAGTCGCGGTGAGCGAAGGAGATCGCCGTTCACGAACGTTCCGTTCGTGCTTCCGAGATCCGAGATCACCGGCTGCTCGCCGCCCTGATAGATCAGTTCGGCGTGGTGACGCGAGACGCCGGGAGAGTCGAGAACGATCTCGTTGTCGGGCGCGCGACCGATGCGAAGGCGCGACGACAATTCGACGCGAATGACGCTTGTCCCGGTCGGCGGCTGGGTCCAAGCGACCGTCCTGTCGCCGGACAGCGGTTCGACCGGTATCGAATTTGCCGAAACGTGCGGGTCGAATGCCCGCGCCTGGCCCGCGCCACGAAAAGTGAAGACGATCGTCTGCCCGATCCCGAACTCAAGCCGGTCGCCGTCATTCAGGAAGCAGGCGTCGATCACCGCGCCGTTGACAAAGGTCGACTGACGGCTACTGAGGTTCTGGATGACGCATTGCCCGTCGCCCCGAACCTCGATCACAGCCTGCAGCCGTGATATGAAAGGCTGCTCGAGCACTATCCGGCATTGCAGGGCGTCGCGGCCGATGAGGGTCTTGCCCGCGATGAGCTCGAATATCTGGTTGTTGACCGCGATCAGGCTCGGCATATCTCAGTTATTTCAAATGCGGCTCCCGGACGGCAAATGCGCGGGTCGAGCAACGGTTCGCTTCGACCGTGTACCCGAACTTCTTCCGCCGGTTCGGATCGATGGACTCGCCAACGCCTTCGGCAGGCGTCCCGCCTGTCCAAAGTACGAACCGTCGCCGATGGCACGGTGCCGGATCTGCTTCACGCAACTACTTCAGCGGTACTCGGCATTCTCCATCCGGCGCCCCATTCTGTCAATTCCTCAGTATGGTCGGAACCCGTCCCGCCGGATCAGCCGCGCATCTGGCAACGCGCCTGCCGTCGCCCGTCGACCGTACTTCTTCGTTCCGTAATTCACCGCCGGAGCACGAAATTACCGTTTATGCTTCGTCCGCTCAACGTGCGGTTGCTTTCGGCGAGTGACAGATTGTATCGGTCCAGGATCACGATTCCGTTTGGGTCGTCCTTGCGTACGCCCCGCACCGATAGTTGACGCGTCGCGGGATTGTATGTGCCCTGAACGTATTCGATGGCGGTAAGTCCGACCTTATAGATCTTTTTCGGATTCGAGGTCCGATCAAGCGTCCACTCTATTTGACCGCTGACCCTCCCGTTGTCCTCGGAGAAACTCGCCCGCGCCGAGAATTCGGCCGATTTGGATGTCCAGTTGCCGGACCATGTTCCGGCCGGTGTAAGCGACGGATCGACGGGCTTTTCGAATGCCTTGTTGGCATTGGCCGCCGGCGTGACCGATCCGTTTGAGGAGGCGACGTTCGGACTGCCCGATGTGTTCGCGGAAGAGTCGTTCGCGCCCCGCGCCGTCGGATTCTCGCCACTGTTGCCGGCTTTCGGCGATTCCGCGCCCGGGCGCATGACGAAAAAGAGCGTCACCGCAACGAGCGCCGTCGCGAGCACGCCGATCACGAGATAGAGCCATTTGGACTGGGCTTCGACGGCAGCTTGCGGTACAGCGACCGGACGCGGAATGAACTGCGTCGGAACCTCGCCGGACAAGGGAAATGACGCGGGCGGCGCGGTTTCGACCAGTTGCAGCAGGGGCGTGCCGTCCTCCAGACAATACAGATTGTCGTCTTCAAAAAGTTGTTGGCAGCTCGGACATTGTTTCATACTCGTTATCGGATCGTGACCGTCACGCTGAAATTCGTCGGTCCGCACCGGTTCTTGAGATGGATGCGATTGTCGCCGGCCCTCGTGAAATAGCCGAGGCTCGTCGAATTGTTGTCGAAGGTCACGCAGCCGTTGTCGGAAGCGACGCCGGCGCTCAAAGATTGCCCGTAGAGGCACTGCAGCAGAAAAATCCGTTCGCCGGAGCCGGCAATTCCGCCGCGTTCGGTGTGCGTGATCTCACCGCGGTTGAATTTCATCCGCGAGGTGACGATCACCGGAACCTGGCGCGGTGTCGGCTGGGGCGTCGGGACGACAGTTTCGGTCTGGGCCGGCGCTTGCGGCGTGCCGACTGTTTTGGTGGTCGCCGGTTGGGCTTTTTCGGAGGACTTCACGACCGCTTTGTTCTCGGGCGTATGGTTCGCCGCGGGCGGAGAATTCTTGAAGAACGCAACGTATCCGAGGATGACGACCAGTATTCCAAGCAGGCCGATCACCGGAATCGCCCAGATAGCCGAACTCGACCGCGGCGCCGTCTGCGGAGCGGGCTGCGTGAAGACCACGGTCGGCACCTCGTTCGAGAATGACGGCGGACCGGCGGCTAACAACACCGTTCCATCGTTATGGCAGAACTGATTGTCGTCTTCGAAAAACGATCCGCATCGGGGGCATTGTCTCATAAGATCCCTCTCGACAACCTATTTCCAGTCGGTCAACGAAAGCACGGTTCGCGAACTTCGGGTCGGATCGGGTTCGGCCTTTCGTTCCGTTCCGGGCAAATGCCCGTTGCGACTCTTTCAATAGGCGTATTTCAGCTCCTCGAAAACGATCCGCGCGCCTTCGGGAAGCATTTTCAACCTCAGCGTCTTCTGGCCCGTATCCTCGTAATTGACAGATCGAAACCGCTGTATGAAAAGAACAGTTGCCGAATCGCCTTCAAGCGTGATCTGCGGATCGTCGGCTGAGACGTCTATCAGATTCCTGAACATCTTTTGCCGGTCATTCATCCAGACGCTATAGTCCATCCGCGTTTCACGGCCGCCTTTGGTGCGCTTGATCCCGACGAACTGCGGCGCGTAGCAGCTTCTGTAAGCCGCGAAATTCCGCTCGTCCTGCGCCTTTTCCCAGCGGACCAGGACGCCCCGCACGGAATCTTCGTCAAGCGGCTCGGTTTTTGGCAAAACGACGGCACTGTTCGCCGCGGGCGCCGGCGGAGCGCTCTCTCTGTTCGAGGCTCTGTTGTTCGCATTCTTCGCCGACGGCGCCGATGTTCGAAGCGTCAGGGCCAAGATCACGATCGATAACGACGCGATCACGAGACCCATCGCGCCGACGATGAAATAGATCATCCTTCCGGTCGATTCGCGTCTGCCGCCCGCGACGGTCGGAACCGACGGCATCGCGACTGTCGGAGCCGGCGGGGAAACGATGGCTCCGGCATTGATGAGCCGACTTCCGTCATCAAGGCAATAATCGTTATCGCCATCGAAAAGCCTTCCACAGTTGGGGCATTTCTTCATAGAGTGCCTGACGGTGTCGCGTATGCTCTGGTGCAAGATCCAGTCCGCAAGCAGTTCCAACCGAACAAAACGGAAGTATCGGCCGAAGTTGTCCCTGCGGGTCTCTTTATCTG
>CAZARD010000075.1:0-15409 GCA_964487505.1 uncultured Blastocatellaceae bacterium
TTCGTGCAATCCGTGGCGCAACGCTGTCAATGTCATCTTATCGCGTAATCCGGGTTGAATTGATACGAAATCGGATCGATCCGTGTCCGTGCACTTCTTGGAAGGAGTGCTCCCGTGAGGCGCCCCAACGCAGCCCAATTCGTGACGGTGTTTCGTGACTCTTGTTTCAGAACCTGAAGCTGTACGAAAACTTCGCGAAAATACCGCGTCGTTGCCTGATAAGGTCGTTGCGCCGAGTGCCGTCGAGGGGTTCAATTCCGTTGTAAAAGAGATCGGCGTATCCGACGTAAATCGCTTTGTTCGGACTTGGCGTAAATGCGTAAAGAAAACTGAGGCCGAGGCTTCGGGCGGACGTATCGTAGTCGATGATCGAGCGTACCGAATTGAAGCGGTCAAATTGATAAACCGTCCGGTTGCGAAAGAGGTCCTGACTGAAGAGTCCTGCGCCGTCGTTCGCTGATGAAAGGCTGGTTTTGATCCACAGAAATTCGGAACTGATCTGCTTGACCGGTCGCACTGTGACAGTCAGTTGATTGTTCAGCATCCGCCCCTTTTCCGCCATTGAAGGATCGAAATTCACGCCCGTGCCGATCTCGAAGTTATTCGACAAGCTGATTCTTTTGAAGGTCGTGACATCGATATTTCCGTTGTATGCGGCGGTCGTGTAGCCGCGTCCCAAGAAGGAATCCCGACGGATCGAGAAATAGGTGTAAACTGAAACTCCATTCGATAGGTCGACGGCGATTCCCGGATCAAAAAACGCTTCGTCGAGATTGTTCCGGCGGTCAAGCGTTCCGGTTGTCACGAGAAACGCCCGAAATCTATTCCACCAGGTCTTTTCTTTTGGTCTGATGATACGGTAACTGTATGCGTATCCGCGTTTGATGCCGGTGCGTCGGACAAATCCGCTCTGCGCCGCGAAACCGTCGTGGATCGTCGAGAGCGAGAGCCCGTTCTCCCAGTTCAAATTGTCGAAGTTGTAGGCAGCGTAAATCGCGTATCCGGAATGCGAATTGCGGGCTGCATCGCGTGTGCGGCTGTATGACGCCTGAATCGCAAAGAGGTTGCTGTCGTCGATCTGAAACCGGCCATCGGCCGTCGCGACGGTGTTTGAACTGCCGGCAAACCGTCTGTCGGTGAAGGAGAATCCGACATTCGAATTCTTGAGGATATCGCGCGAATATCGCGCAATATTGAACTGCGCGTTCTTCCCGTAGTCACGCTCGTTCGGCGAGAGTCTCAGTCCAGCGGCATTGTCAGAAGCCGAAAGCAGTCCGATGCTGTTCCGGCCGATCTTTCCGGTGAGTTTGACCCCCCAGTCGGGATCGACGATCTGCCGCGTATCGATAAGCTGCGGCGCCCCTACATACACACTCCGAAAGACCTCGGCGCCTTCGAGAAAGAAAGGCCGACGTTCCGGAAAGAATAACGGAAACCTTTGATTTACCGTCACCTGCGGCACGTCATTTTCGACCTGAGAAAAGTCGGGATTGACGGTTGCGGCGAGCGTCAGGTTCGGCGTGATCGAGTAATTGACCGTGACGCCGGCCACGACTCGGTTAACAGTACTGAACCGCGGAATTCCGTTCTGCAGTTCGCGCTCGCCGTCATTTGAGAGAGTCAGCGTCGGAATGACATCGAGCGTTCGGCCCGAGAAGATGTCGTCGATACCCTCGAGTGTTCCCATCTGCGAGAAAAGATTGACGTTCGCAAGCGATGTCCTTGCCCAGGTCGAACGTTCCTGTTTCCGCGCGATCCAGCGAAAGAGATGCAAACCCCAGGTTTTCTTCTCGTTGATCTGATAGCGCAGCGTCTTGAAGGGGATCCGGATCTCAACGACGTAACCTTCAGGAGTAAGTGCGCCCTTTGAGTCGAGAACGCCGTCCCAACTCAGATTGCCCGTGTCACCCGGCGTGAAGATTCCATCTTCCTGAACTCCGAGCGGGTTGAACCGAAACGCGTAGGTCCGACGCCGATCGTCGTAGGTGTCGAGCCAAATCGAGACGAAGTCGTCCAGAGTGACATTGTCGCGTTTGGAAATCGGCGCGCGAATCGCCGCCGGATTCGAATCAAATGCGTAAAACGCGAAATAGAGATTCTCGCGGTCGTAAGCGAGATAAACGTCGGTGCGTTCGGTCGGTTTGTCGTTTTCCTGCGGTTCCTTCTGGTAAGCCAATTCCGTTTTCGCCGCGCCTGACCATTCATTAGCGCCGAACACGCCATCGATTGCCGGAGGAGTGTCGACGCGGCGAATCGAAATAGCGTCTCGGGCGGACGCAACGCCACCCGCGGTCAGAAACAGCGTCACGAATACCGAAAGCCTGAGAACCCAAGGAAATCCCGTTGGCTGACGGCTATTTCGACTTGTTCTCATTCGGCGGTTCCTGACTCCAGAGAATCCGACCGTTGGCGTCGATCCAGTGATGCTGATGCCCTTCGGTAACGACCTGCGCAACGCCACCGGAGAATTCCTTCGCCTCCTCGAATTTCGCCTCGATTACCATACGGCCGGTTTTGTCGATGTAACCCCATTTCCCGTTCTTCATAACGGCAAGCCGCCCCTCGCGAAAGCCGATCGCGGTCTTTTCGAATTCCTGTGGTTCGATCACGATGCGGCCTTTCCTGTCGATCCAGCCCTTCTTTTTGTTGATTTCGACCAGCGCGAGCCCGTCGGAGAACATATATGTAAAATCGAACTGCGGCTTGATTGCCCAGCGGCCCTTCGTATCGATGTAGCCGAATTTTCCACCGACACTAGTCGCCGCGAGCCCTTCGTTGAAACCCATCGTGTTGTCGAACTGCGGCTGTATGACGACCTTGCCGGATTTGTCGATGTAACCGTACTTTCCGTTCTCGCGAATCCAGAACAGCGGCATTGCCTTGTCCTTCGTCTGCGCGAAGGCGACGATCGAAAATGTCAAAATTATCAGAACTGAGAGAATCCCTTTCATTGTTTTTCCTCCATTAATGCGCATGAGCTGCGCTCTGCAGATATTCGATTTCGCGATCCCAAACGGCAAATGGGTTTCCTTTCAGCTGCCAATCGCGGTGTTTGAAATTAGCTTCGGTGACTGTCGCCAGACACGATTCGAGTTCCGCCGTAAGCGAATCCTCGTCGAGATGACGACCGATGAACACGATTTCCTGACGACGGTCGCCGGTCTCTTCATCCCATTTTTCGTTAAGTTCGATGAGCGTCTCGGCGTCGAGATTCCATTCCTCCGTCGGCGTGTCTGCCCACCAAACTCCCATCGGTTCGACGCGGCACGCGCCGCCAGCCTGCGAATACATCCCGACGTAGCTCGGATGCGAAGCGAGCCAGAAGAATCCCTTCGCGCGGAGCACTGACGGGCGGTCTTTCTGCAGAAAATCCCAGAACTTGACGGGATCGAAGGGACGGCGTGCGCGGAATACGAAACTCGTAATGCCGTATTCCTCGGTTTCCGGCGTGTGCTCGCCGCGAAGTTCGGCAAGCCATCCGGCGGCGGCGCTCGCTTCGTCGAAATCAAAAAGCCCGGTGTCGAGAATCTCTTCCGGGTCGACCGCCCCGAACTTCGAGTAAATGATCCGCGCGTTCGGGTTCAGCGCTTTGAGAATCGCCCATAATTCGCTGAGCGATTCCTTCGCGACCAGATCGATCTTATTGAGCAAAATGACGTTCGCGAATTCGACCTGTTCGATGAGCAGATCGACTATCGTCCGGTCATCGGTATGGTCGAGCTCGATGCCGCGTGACTTGAGATCTTCCGCCTGCCGGTAATCGTTGAGAAAGTTCATCGCATCGACGACCGTCACCATCGTGTCGAGCGCTGCCACGTCGGAAAGGCTCGCGCCGGTCTCGTCGGCGAATGTAAAGGTTTCAGCGACCGGAATCGGTTCCGAGATGCCGGTCGACTCGATCAGCAGATAATCGAATCTTCGTTCGCGTGCAAGCTGCGAGACCTCGATCAGAAGGTCTTCGCGAAGCGTGCAGCAGATGCAGCCGTTTGACATCTCGATGAGCTTTTCGTCGGTCCGCTTGAATCCGCCCTGTTTGACGAGCGAAGCGTCGATGTTGACCTCGCTCATATCATTGACGATCACCGCGACCTTGAGTCCCTGGCGGTTGTTCAGTATATGATTGAGCACGGTTGTTTTTCCGGCTCCGAGAAAGCCTGAAAGCACGGTCACCGGCAGTTTCTTCATTTCGTACATATCTAAAACAGAAATTTGAGTGAAAACTGGAGCGAACGCGCGCCGCCGACCTGATAAAGCGAGTTAAAGCCGTTGCTCGGACTTGTGTTCGATGTTCCGCTGATCGTCCGTCCGAGCATCGAGGTCGCTTCGCCGAATCCGGAAAAGCCGAACGACGATGCCGGAAATCCGAAGTTCGGCGTATTGAAGACGTTGAACGCCTCGCCGCGAAACTGGACGCGAATCTTTTCGGTTACCGAGAAGGTCCGGCGAACCGAAAGATCAACTTGTCTAAGCCCGAAGCTGCGGAGCGAATTTCGTCCGAGCGTTCCCTGAAATCCGAGCGCGGGCGCCGCAAACGCAGCCGCGTTCAGTTTTCGGCCGCCCGGCGCGTTGGCGTCGTCAAGCCAGATCGGCTGGCCGCCGACGACATTCACGCGCCGCGTCGTTCCGATATTTAGCGGATCGAAATTCTGCGAGATCACCGAAAACGGGAGTCCCGAACGTAGGCGGACGATCGTGTCGATCGCCCATCCGCCGAACACGGCCTTGGTCAAAGAATTCGCCCGCCACGCCGGCAGATCGTAAGTAACCGCGGCAACGAAATTGTGCGGAACGTCGAAATTCGCAACGCCGCGTTCGAGTCCGGTTGCCGCGTTCTGGAGCGGAATCCCGGTGATCGTTTCATCCGAAACATCGTCGATCGCCTTTGACCAGGTGTAAGAAACAACCGCCTGAAGTCCTTTTGTGACGCGCGACTGAAACTGCGTCTGCAGTGCGTGATAATCCGAACTCGCGCCATTTCGCGTGATCGCGACGGCGGAACCGTTGAGGATCTGGCTGGCGTCGTTGAGCGCGGCCGGATTCGGGCCGAAGATCGCCGGATTGATGAGAACGACGGGCGGCGGATTGCCCGACGGCGAGCAGGACGCCGGTAGCGGATTCGGAACAGGCGTACAGAAGCGCGAACGAACGAAACCTGAATTGAAATTCTGGACCTGCTCGTTGCGCAGAAGCTCGCGCCCGAGCGCGCCGACGTACGAGACGGTCAGCGACTGGTTCGTCCCGAAGCCCTTTTCGACCGATACGTTCCATTGCTTCGTATTCGGAAGCTTTAGATTCGGATCGAAAAAGAAGAAGTTCGAAGAATACGGCGGCGGCGCGGCGTCGAGGAACGGAAGCGGCTGCAGATCGACCGGATTTGCCGGAAAGCGCAGTTGCGCGGGATTCGTGATCGTCTTGAAAGAGTTGTACGGATAGCTTGTATACCCACGGAGCGCCGTGCCCGTTCCGAGGTCGTAATAAAGCCCGAAGCCGGCGCGGGCGACGAGATTCTGCTTCTCCGAAACCGTGAAGGCAACGCCGACGCGCGGCGCGAAATTCGTGTATTCGGTCTTCCATTGCGGCGTGCCGGCCGGCGCGAGCGTTGCGGTCAAGAGATTGTCGAATCCCTGAATCTGAAAGGGGAGACGGTCGCCGGAAAGCGGCGGATTGAGTTCCCAGCGAAGACCGCCGGTCAACGTCAGTCGGCGGTTGACGCGCCAGGTATCCTGCGCGAAGGCCGAAAAGTTCTCGACCTTAAAGTCGGTGATCGGCGCGAGCGCCTGCACCGAGATCTGGTTCGGAACGCCCGTCGCGCGGGCCGTGACGGTCGAGAACGTATAGGTGATGCCGAGTGCGCGCGAATCGATCTTCGGAGTCAGACGGCGGTAATCGACTCCGAATTTGAGTTCGTGACTGCCCGCGATCGCTGTCAAGTTGTTGACGATATTGATCTGACGCTGCTTGGTTCCGATGGTCTTGCCCTGCGTCAGATTGGCCGACGAGATAGTGCCGGCGCCAGTGCCGAGAACGATCGAGACCGACGCGTTCTCGCGAGGGGCGAACTCGGGAAAGAGCAGCGAATCGTCAGGCAGACGCGAGCCGTCGACCTCGATTCCTTCGAACAGAAACAGTCCTCGCGTATAGCTTGTGTTCACGCGAAGGTCATTGATCAGACGCGACGAGAACGTTTGGGTCGATCCGACGGTCAAAGTTCGGATATTGCTCTCATAAGCGTTGTTCTGACTGGGAAAGGCACGAAACCGTTGGCTCGACGGCGCGTCATTGAAACGTCCGAAGACGTTTATCTTGGACGTCAGCCGGTGATCGATTCGGAAGCTCAGAGCATCCGATCGGGACGGATACGAAAGCGCCGCTAGATAACGTTCGGTGTCGGCTGGGTCGCCTGCGACGGCCGGAAGATTCGGCAAGGGAAATGCGTCGAGGACTTGCCTGAACGCGCCTGTTGCTCCCGCTCGCAACGCCGCCGACGGGACCCTTGCCAGCAAGACGTTCGTTTGCGGCTGTTTGAGGCGAAGCCCTTCGTAACTTACAAAGAAGAAGGAGCGATCTCTCCCGTCGTAAAAATACGGCGTTCCCTCGCCGAAGCGCGGTAGAATGATGCGTCCGCCAAACGTTCCCCCGTAGTTGTTTTGGCGAAGCGCCCGCCGTCCGCGCCCGGCACGGTTCTCGAACCAGTCGTTTGCATCGAGCGCTTCGTTGCGGAAGTAGTTGAAAAGTGAACCGTCAAAGGTATTCGACCCAGATCGAGTAACTAGCGATATTTGGCCGCCGGGCTGCCTTCCGAATTCGGCGGAGTAGGTTGAGGTCTGGACGCGGAATTCCTGAACCGCATCGACGGATGCGAGCGGGTTCGTTCCGCCGAAGATCGAAAGACCGGGAAGAGATCCGGCCGCTTGCTGGTAAAATTGGAAGTTCGTGCCCGAGCCGATATTGGCGGAAACGCCGTCGACTGAAAAGTAGTTTGCGTTCGAACGCTGTCCGTTTACGGAAAACTGTCCTGTACTTTGAACTGTCGTCGGCGCGAGGGTCACTCCGGGGGTCAATTCGATGAGTGTCTGAAAACTGCGGCCGTTGAGGGGAAGGTTTTCAACAAACCGGCGATCGACCAAGGTGCCAACTGCGGCCGAATCGCGCTCAACCAGTTCTGTCTCGGTCAGTTCCACCGTTACGGATTCGCGTACGTCGCCAACGGCGAGGACGAAGTTCAAAGTTGTGCTCGATTCGACATTGAGCGTGACGCGCTCCCGGACTGATGTCCGAAAGCCCTGTTTGCTGACCTCAACCCGATAGTCTCCGGGCGCGAGTTCGGGGATGATGTAAAGGCCCTCGGCATTCGTGGCAACCGAAATCTCCGCATTATTGGCGAGATTAAGCGCTTTGATCAGCGCTCCGGCCACGGCCGCGCGGTTACCGTCGGTGATCCGACCGGAGAGCGTTGCCTTCGTCCCCGCCGAAGCGTCGGACGCCAAGAAGACAAGGATCAGGGCCAAGAGCGGAAACCGATTCGTATAGATCTGCTGGAACAACATAAAGAAAAACTCCCTCGCATCCATTTTGGAAATGTCAAAAGCGGAGTTTCTCACGGCATCGGAGAGTGCGGTACGGATTTTCAATCAGCAGTCAAAAAAGGCAAACAAACCGTCCGTTGCGGGTCTTCACCCATTCGTTGATAACTCTGAGTCGAGGCGCCGGATCTGCTACGATTCGGAAATATGAGAATTCTCAGATCATTCGTCCTGATCCTATTGCTGTCCGCGACGCATTTCGGACAGTCAGACTGTTTCCCGTTCGAGCGGTTGTCACCAGAGAAACGGCAACGCGCGGAGGCGTTGCTTCTAAGGGCGCTCGACTCCGAAGCGCTCTACACGATAGCGGGCGATCTAAAGCCGATGAGTAGCGGGTTCGCGTCGTTCGAATTCGCGACGCGCGAGGTACGCGGAATTTTGGAACCGGAGGCAATGGAGTTGACGGCGAAGTATCCGACCGAAGAATCGCGGCGGGGACTCGCAAAAGCGGATCAGGCGCGCGTGACGCTCGCCGACAGTTTCATCAAGCGCAAGAGGTCGCTTGCGAACATCGATGAAACGCGTGAAATTCTCGGCTATTTCCGATGCGGCGAGCGACTCTACGCTGACGTTTACCACTTCTCACGGACGTTCGAGGGCAAAAGATTCGCCGAGGCGGTCGTTTTCAACCGATCGGCGCTGCGCGACAAGATCAATGAAAAATCAGGCTTTTTCGCGCGCTTCGGCGTGACCGCGAATTCGCATCCGCTGCAGGCGCTGTTCGCTGTCGAATATGACGAAACCGGCGCGCGGTTCGGCGGTTACGGATATCTCTTCGGTTATCCGGATTACGCGGTTTCGTTCTTTGTCGCCGCGGCCGACGAAGAGGAATTCACCGGCAAATTCGTCGAACGCGACTTTCTCTCACTTCCGACATTCGCGAGTCCGACAAACCGTTTCGTTTACGCGGTTCCCAAAGGCCATACCGAAAACGAAGCCGACAAAGCATTGAAAGAAAAGGCGTTAAAGATCTTTGAGGAATACAAAAAGCGTCGCGCCGAATACATCGGCGAAGGCAAAAAAGGCCCCGCCCAAATGATGCGCGACTGGCTATCAGGAAACTAACACGAAGTTGTTCGGTTGCTTCCTGTCGTCGCATGGCTGTCTTCGGCTCCCGCAAATCGACTAGGTTGCCGTCAGGGTCCATAGTCGTCAGAAAGACGCCGTCTTCGTGATGTTTGGGCTAGTTTGGCAGCTCGACGCCGGCGGTTTGACAACTTCCGCCGCGATCAGCAAAACCGAGCCCGTGGCGAGAACCGCGAGGCCGACGATCGTGCCGAGGCCGGCGTAGGTAATTGCTGAATAAAGCAGATAGAGGCTCGTTAGACAGAACAGAATCGGCGTCAGCGGATAAAGCGGAACGCGGAACGGGCGTGCGGCGCCGGGTTCTTTGCGGCGTAGGACGAAAAGCGCGATGCCGGTCAAAAAGAAGAACATCCAGAAAACCGGCGCGGTGTAATCGACAATCGCCTTGATTCCGTCGCGCGTCCAGTATCCGAGACCGATGAGCAGCAGCGCGACCGCGCCCTGAATCAAAAACGCGTTAACCGGCGCGTTGGCGCGTTCATTCCAGCGCCCGAGCCGCGCGAAAAGAGGGAAGTCGCGTCCGAGCGCGAAGTTTGTCCTGGCTCCGGTAAAGAGCGTCGCGTTTGCCGAAGTCAGCGCCGCGACGGCGATCATTAGCGCAATCAGACGCGCCGCGTCTTCGCCCAATGTCAGCCGCATCAAGTCGGCCGCGACCGCCTTTGATCCGGCGATTCCGCCGAGCCCGAGAACATTGACGTAGGCGAGATTGATAAGCAAGTAAAGCGCGGTGACGATGACGATTCCGAAGATCAGCGCCTTCGCCAGACCTTTTCCGCCGCTTTTCATTTCGGCCGAGACATAGGCGGCCTCGTTCCATCCGCCAAATGTCAGCATCGCGAAGATGAACGCCATTCCAAGCGCGGCGTCTTTCGAATCTGCCGCCGCATTCGACTCTGGCACGGTTTCGGGTGCGAATAAGAATCCGGCGGCGATGACTGCGACAATGCCGGCGATTTCGAGCAGTGTCAGAATCTTCTGCATTCCGGTCCCGAACTTGATGCCGGCAATATTAACGGCCGTCAGCGCGACGATCACGCCGGCGGCGAAAACGAACGAAGAGAGTCCGCCGAAACCGAGAACTTGCGCGGCGTAATCGCCGAAAACAAACGCGAGAATCGCCGCCGAACCGGTTTGAATCACGCTCATCCGCGCCCACGCGAAAAGAAACGCGATTCGTTCTCCGAACGCGCGTTTGAGAAATGTGTAGTCGCCGCCCGCGCTCGGGAACGCGGCGGCGAGTTCGGCATAACACAACGCGCCGATCAGCGAAGCGACTCCGCCCGCGATCCAGATACCGATAAAGGTCACCGCGCCGCCGCTGTTTGCCGCGACGAGCGAGGGAAAACTGAAGATTCCGGCGCCGACGACGATGCCGACGACGAGCGACGCCGCGTCGAAGAATCCGAGCACGCGTCGCGGTTCGCCCGAATGCGAAGTTTTCGAGTTTTCTGCCTGTTCCACGTCGGTTTACTTCGCCCTGATCAGATATTGGTAAGGCAGAAGATTGACGTCGATCTCAAACGACGTGTAGCCGGCTTTTTTTAGCTCGCCGACGGCTTCGTCGATCGAGACCTTATGTTCGCGCGGGCCGACCGGAATATCGGCCTTGAAAAAGTCGATGATCACGAGTTCGCCGTTCTTTTTGGTGCCTCGTCTGACTTTAGCGAAGTATTCCGACCGATTTTCGATGTGATGATATGTGTTGACGATCAGCACCATATCGACCTCCTCGTCCTTGAGCGACGGGCTGTCGAACGGAACTTTCCGTAGTTCGATGTTCTTCAGGTTGTTCTTCGCGATGCGGTCCTTCAGATAATTGAGAAAATCGTCGTTGACGTCCGCGGCGATGACCTTCGCGCCTTTGGCCGCGAGCCTCACGGAAAAATAACCGCTGCCAGCGCCGATGTCGACGATCGTCTTGCCCTTTATCTTCCCGAGATACCGCATCACGAGATCGGGCTTCTGATACGCGTCGCGCTCGGGCGATTCGAATCGCCGCGCAAGTTCATTCGCCGGCGTTTTGTTCATCATCTCATTCGGCAGATTTGTATCGACTTTGGGCCTTTCCTGGGTAAGGGCCGTCGCTCCCGAAAGACTGAGCAGAAAGATAAGCGAAATAATCTTGTTCATCCTCGTAATTCTCCGTAAGACCTGTTGACGGGAAAGGCGTCGCCAGGGCCAAAGCCCGTGAACGTGGCCGCCGTCCCAGCAACTGCGGCTAAACCGCGATTTCATATCCCTTAAATCGTTTAAGGGCAGTAATTACCAAAATCGATGAGATCGCAATCAGAAAGACGATTCCCGAGGCGACCCGAACGAGGAGATCGCGGGTCGGTTCTTCGCGGAAGCTAAAACGCGGGATTTGTTCAAACTCTTCAGCGGTCAGCATTTCGTTGCGGAATATCTTTGCCGAAAAATACGCGTCCCAGATCTTGTCGAACTCTTTCGTTTGACGGCGAAATCGAGTGTAGCGTTCCAGACCCGTTCCGGCGATGTCGTTGATGGCTTCTTGGGCAATGATCGAAGGCGACAAAAAGCGCAGATTTTTGACCAGATTTTGTTGTTTGCCGAGTTGTTCATCGAAACGAATTTCAACTTCAGAAACCCGTTTTTTCTGTTCGCGCTGGACATAGACGAATGCCAAGCCGAGATCTTTGGTATCGGTCTTGCCGTCTTTCGGAATCAACTCGGGATGATCCTGGTAAAATTCGGTCAGAAGTTTTTCGCCGTCACGCCTCATATCTAGATTCACGCCGCGAATCGCCGCAACAACCTCGCTTCTTGGCGGAACGGGATAAACAGCGGAAGTGTAGACGTTTAATAGAGTCGGCAGAATCAATACCAGAATCAGCCACGCCGCCGAAGCCGCAACTGCATTGGACGCGGATGAAAACCCGAACGAATTGATAAGAACCGCGATTGCAAACCAAAACGCCGTGTATGCTAAAACCAAAGCCAGCAACAGCAGAAACTTGAGCCAAAAACCGCCCCCAAATGATTGAACCGAAAGCAGAATTCCAATGATTACGGCAACCGTTACAATTCCGAAAAGCAATAGCGAATGTGCCGTGACTTTCGCCATTAAGAGGTTCTTCAAACTCAACGGATTTGCCAAAAGCAACTGCAAAGTTCCGTTTTCACGTTCGCCGGAGAGTAAGTTGAAACTCATCGCCAACACGAAAAGCGGAAGCAAATAAACCACGACAAATGCCAGATCGAATTTTCCCGACAGAAAACTCAAAGGATTTTCAAACCCATCTTTATCTGCTTCAGTGCGTTGCAAGGTAGAAATGGCGATGCCGGCGTTGTTCGTTAGAACGTCAGATTGCCCGACCGAAAAAATTGCCGAAGAAGCAAGGGGCATCACGACATAATGCAGGTTCATCCCGATTTCGTAAGGATCAGCCGGATCGGGCACGGCATTGCCAGGGGCGTTGGAACCTTTCACGCCCTGTCGAACTTTCTCCTGCTTTTCAGATAAATTCTTTTCGTGCTTTTCGACTAGATTTCGGCTCTGTTCAGTTTTGGATCTAACCCAATTCGCCGCGTTAAGAAGCCCATAAATCGCCAGTATTGAAAAGACCGTCGCCAAGATCAAAAAGCTCTTTTCGGCAAACAAATTACGCCATTCGGTTCTGATAATTCTTTGATACATCTCAATACGCCCTCATCCGACTTGCCGCGAAAACGCTCAATCCCAAACTTCCCAAACTCCATAGAATCAGCAACACAAAACTAAAAACCTGATTCCCGAAAGCCCAATTCATCGAGGGTGAAACATATTCCAGATCGGGCGTTTTTTCCCAGAGAGTCTTGTTGGCACGGTAGGTAGAAGCCGTTTTCATATTCGAGTTGTACGCCAAATCATCGTTCAATACCTTTTGCAAATCACGCCGGTATTGTTCAACCGAGTCGCTAAAATGCTGTTGATGACGCAAATCAGTTCCAGCCATTCCCATCGAAAACGAGCGAATCGGCAAAAACGGCGATGCGAGTCCGAAATAGTTCTGCAGACGCTCTTGCGAAAGATGTATATGTTTCAGATTTCCCCAGTGTTTATCGAAAACCTTGTTGGCGTGTTCTTCGCCCGCTTGCAGTGAAATGCCGGAAAAGTTCACCGGCAAATCTTCCTTTTTGGTTACTCCGTACTGAGCTAATATCTTTTCCTCCAATTCTTTGGTGCGTCTGTCAGCGGGATCGTGTCCGTCCACGCCGTCTTTGATGTCTTTCTTCGCTGCCGCCCAAAACTCGCTTCCGGTCGGCGTTTTTATCGAATTTGAAGAAATGTCACTTGCCAAACGCGGTATCAGGAGACAGCTTGCAATCCAAAAAGTAAGCAAAACAACCAAGGAGGTCCGCGGGCTGGACGAAACCGCGGAAACCGCCAGAGCAATTCCGATAAATGCTACGAAATACAGCAGATAGCCGACACACATCAAAGCAAATCGCGGCACGCTCGACAGCAAAACTTCATTTGTTGAAGCAAATGCAAGAACAAGAAGTCCAATGATTGTTGCCGGAATCAAAAGCAGAAGCAGAGCCGATAAAACACCGAGAGTTTTTCCCAAAACAAGTTGCAGACGTGGCACGCCGAGCGACAACACTTGCCGCAAAGTTCCCGAAGCGAGTTCCCCTGCAAAAGCATCAAACGTCAGAAAAATAATGAGCAGCGGCAATAAGAGTTGCAAAATTCCGGCGGCGGTCAGTTCGCCGAATCTCTGCAACGCGGTCGCGTCTTCAATCGGACGATTGCGAGCCGGATTTTGATAATGCGCCTCGACCCAAATCAAATTGCCTGAGAAATTATCCAAGCCCGAATCTATCAGCGACAAAGGCATTTTCGGTTTGTAGGCATAAACGCCGAAATGTGCCGCCGAATGCGGGTTTCGCTCGCCTTGATTCTCCCAAGTCTTGCGAGAATCCGCTTGTGCCAAATCCCTATCGCGATTAAAGTTTGAGTAATTTTTCCAACCCAAACCGAGCGAAACGAGCAGCAAAGCTAGGACAATCAATGCTGTCCAACGAAACCGTCCGTCTCGAAAGAATTCGGTAAATTCCTTTTTGGAAATTCGTGAAATCATCTTTCCCTCTCAAAATGAAAACCTTACTGCAACTTCGATTTCCCTCGCTCCCCCAAGCGGAGCGTTGATCGGTTGGAGCTGACCGAAATGCGGCTGATCGCGCACAAGTTCCGTTTCAGCCGGATGAACTTTCAAGAGTGAGACTTCAGATGTCATATTCTTCTACCCGAGTATCTAAGTTGTCTGGTTTCGGAGCGAATGTCCGAGTTGCGTTCGTGTTCCAATACTGAGCCATCAACGAACGGTTCGCGCCAGCTGCGTCGTTCGCGCAACGTTTCGGGGCCGGATCGCACAAAGAAAAAGGGTAAGCAACGTACCGAATTCGGAGGGCGCCATTGCTTACCGAGTCCAACGGAGTTCGATTCTCCGCCGGTCAACCTTCGCGTCCCAATTCCAAAGGCGGAACGGATTCGCCTGAATGATAGTCTCGCCCGAACCGTTAGAGAATGCCGCAACGGAGCCGGCCTTTGACGTTTCCGGCGATACGTACTTTCCTGATCGGATTCCCGGAGCATCAGTCAGTCATATGCCGCAGGTATATTCCCTCAAGGTCCGCGTGGCCGATCTCGTTGGTCGTCATCTCGTCGACGAGGTTTCCGTGCTTCATGATTCCGATACGCGTTCCGGTTTCTTTTGCCCTGAAAAGGTCGTGCGTCGCCATCAGTACGGCGACGCCCTGACCGCTCATCTTGGTGATCAGTTCCGAAAACTCGTTTGACGCTTTCGGGTCAAGTCCCGATGTCGGCTCGTCAAGAAGCAGCAACTCGGCCTTCTTCGCAAGAGCTAGCGCGATGCCAACCTTTTGCCGCATCCCCTTCGAGTATGTCGAAATCCTGCGATCGAAAGCTTCGGCTTGAAGTCCGGCGTCCCCCATAAAGCCGCGCAGATCGTCAATAGTGTAGGCACTCTGTCCAGAAAGTGACGCAAAATACTCGAGGTTCTCCAAACCCGTTAGGTTTCGGTAAAGATTGACCTGCTCCGGGATGTAGGCGATGAATCGCTTGGTCTCAACGGCGTTCAGTCCAACGTCAAGCCCTTTGACGCGAACGACTCCAGAAGTCGGCGAGATGAAGTTAAGGATCAGATTTATCGTTGTCGTCTTACCGGCTCCGTTTGCACCGAGCAAGCAGTAGATCTCGCCCTTGCCAAGTTCGAGGTCCAATTCGTTCAGCGCGATCTGCTGATCGAATTTCTTCGTTAGTCTGATCAGTTCCAACATTTGCATATGCATATCCCGACGCGGGAGTTCCCGCATTCTCGACGGAATCCGATGATTCGGCAGACAAAAAGTTTACGCTTGATCGGGTCAAGCAAACGGCGGTTTTTAATGAATTGTCTAGGGAAGCCAACGAGGGGTGCGTGGATGGCAACATTCGGTGCCGATGATCACCCAGTCATTTTCGGCCCAAATAACGCGTTGGGATTTCCATCGCGGATTCTTGACGAGTTTCGGCCCTTTGCGGTCTTTGCGTGGGAAATTGTTTTTTTTTGGCGATTGGATGCCGGTTCCGCGCGCAAGGCCCGCGAAAATCGCAACGGCGACAATTATGAAGATCCGCCTCTCTTGCGTATTCCCGGCGCGCGCCGTACTCGGTGCGATTGACTAGTGGCAGAAGGAGCCGCAGAGACAAATGTTGGTGAGTCTGTTAGCTGACGAGA
>CAZARD010000075.1:15509-22732 GCA_964487505.1 uncultured Blastocatellaceae bacterium
TAGTGGCAGAAGGAGCCGCAGAGACAAATGTTGGTGAGTCTGTTAGCTGACGAGAGGCGAGTGCGGGTAACCGAGATAGCGCGCTTGCTTCGTGCCGCATTCTTCAGGTTCCTGATGATACCAGCCGCGCATACCTCTGGACCTTGTTCGCTGACCGCTGACAATCCTCTCATTATTCGTCTACAATTATCCCTTATGTTCATCGACCGCGCGAAGATCAGGGTAAAAGGCGGAGACGGTGGGAACGGCGTGACGGCGTTCCGGCGCGAAAAGTTCGTCCCGCGCGGCGGGCCGTCGGGCGGCGACGGCGGAAAGGGCGGCGATGTCTGGATCGAATCGGACGAGGGTTTGAACACGTTGCTCCATCTTCGTTACAATCCGGAACACAAAGCCGACCGCGGGCGTCACGGCGAGGGATCGAACCGGCACGGCAAGGACGGAGGCGACGCGGTCGTCAAGGTCCCGGTCGGAACTCAGGTCTTCGACGCCGAATCGGGCGATCTGCTTTTTGATTTCACCGAGCCCGGTCAACGGTTCCGTGCCGCGAAAGGCGGCAAAGGCGGTTGGGGAAACTCACATTTTGCCACGCCGACACGCCGTGCGCCGAAATTCCATTACACCGGGCGGCCCGGAGAAGAGAAGGAACTGCAGCTCGAACTGAAACTCATTGCCGACGTCGGGCTCGTCGGATTTCCGAACGCCGGCAAATCCACCCTGATCTCAGTAATCTCAGCTGCCAAGCCGAAGATCGCCGACTATCCCTTCACGACACTTGAACCGAATCTCGGGGTCGTCGATCTTGGCGATTTTCGGACCTTCGTCGTCGCCGATATCCCGGGACTGATCGAGGGCGCATCGGAAGGTGCGGGACTCGGCGACCGTTTTCTAAGGCACGTCGAACGGACCAAGCTGATCCTGCATTTGGTCGATGTATCGTCGCTTTCCGGACGCGATCCGGTCGAAGATTACGAGATAATCAACGGCGAACTCGCGAAATACAACGCCGATCTCGCGGCCCGGCCGCAGATAGTCGTCGCGACGAAACTCGACGCGCTCGACGACCCGGAGCGCCTCTCGCGTTTGCGCGAACGCGCGCAAATCGACGGCAAACAGTTCTGCGAGATATCGTCGGTCGCCAATCAGGGAACGAAGGAACTTGTATCGGTGGTCGCAAAACGACTCGAAGAGATGCGGTCGGACGCGATCGATCTTACCGGCCCGACCGACTGAGATCCGATCGAACCGTCGCGACGTTCTTCGCACTCTCGGCTGAAAATGCACTGGCAACCGACTTCGATTATGAAAAGAATCGCCTTTTTCGGCGGCTCGTTCGATCCGCCGCATCACGGACACCTCGCGATCGCGCACGCGCTGCTCCGCGAATTCGAACTCGACGAGTTCGTTTACATCCCGGCGTTCCACGCTCCGCATAAGCGCGACAAGAAGCCGACGTCGGCGTTTTACCGATATGCGATGCTGGCGCTCGCGACCAACGACGAGCCGCGGATCACCGTTTCGAAGATCGAACTCGACGTGCCCGAGCGGCCATACTCTGTCGAAACGCTCGGCAAGCTCAAGGGCGAGCTGCCTGACGACCGGATCTTCTTCGTCATCGGCGCCGACTCTTGGACCGACATCACGACCTGGCGCGAGTGGGAAGCGGTCCTGACGATGGTCGATATCATCGTCGTTACGCGCCCCGACTACGAGATCGGGACCGGCCACGTCACCGAACTGATCCGCGAAAGAGTCGTCGATCTCCGTTCGGAGAGCGATCTTGCCCCGGTCATCGCTATGCGTTCGCCAGCGATCTTCTTTACGGATGCGGTGAGCCTCGATATCTCGGCGACCGAGATCCGTGCGCGCGTACGCGAGGCTGATCCCGCGTGGCGCCGCGACGTTTCGCTCGAAGTTGCAAAATACATAGAAAAGTACGAACTTTATAGGTAATGGAAGAATTGAAGGAAAAGTCCCTGCACCACGAACCGGTCACGATCCGTGTCGGTTCGGATTCGGTGCCGTTCGCGGAAATTGACGAAACCGTCCAACTGGCGATCAGATGCGCCGCCGAGAAGAAAGCGTTCGATATGGTCGCGCTCGATCTGCGCGAGATCGCGAGCTTCACCGAGTTTTTCGTGCTCGCGACCGGCGCGAATCAGAGGCAGGTCCAGGCGGTCGCGGACGAGATCGAGGAACAGCTCAAGAAACAACTTGCGACGCGCCCGGTCAGGACCGAAGGATATGCTGCCGGCGAATGGATCCTTATGGATTACGGCGATTTCATCGTCCATATCTTCGAGAAGAACGCCCGCGAATTTTATGATCTGGAGCGTCTCTGGCGCGACGCGAAACGCGTCGAACTTCCGGCCGATCTCTGATTTCTTCTCACGAATAGTTTTCGCACCTCCTCAAGCCCCAAGAGAATCGGGCCGAACCAAATGATAACGAGCCACTGATCCCAAGTCGGCGGGGCCATCCCGAAAAATGTCGGAAACGGCGGGACGCAGACCAGAACGATCATCAGCGCGAGTTCGGCGGCGATGCACCACAAGAGCAAACGGTTCCCGAAAATGCCGATCGAAAACACCGATTCGGCCTCGCTTCGCCAAGCGAACGCGTTACCGATCTGCGCCATCACGATTCCGACGAACGTGACCGTTGTCGCCGTCAAATAGTTCTGCCCGCTGTCCGCGAACGGCGCAACCGGCCATCCATAGGTATTCTGGGCCCAAAAGTACCCGGCAAGCGCCAGCGCGGCCTCGATCGACCCGAGCCAGAGATAGGCGCGCAGCAATGTTGAAGCGTTCAAGAGTCCTTCACGCCGTTTTCTGGGCGGACGGCTCATCACGTTCGGACCGGGACGCTCCGCCCCGAGCGCGAGCGCCGGAAACAGATCGGTTCCGACATCGACCGCCAGAACCTGCATCACCGTCAGCGGAAGCGGCACTCCGAAAAGCACGAAGACGACGAACGGCAGCATCTCGGCCGCGTTCGAGACGAAAACATATCCGATGAACTTCCGTATGTTGTCGAATACCGCACGCCCTTCGCGGATCGCATCGACGATGCTCGCGAAGTTGTCATCCGTCAGTACCATGTCCGCGGCCTCGCGCGCGACGTCGGTTCCGGTCGCGCCCATCGCGATCCCGATATCCGCGCGCCGAAGCGCAGGCGCGTCGTTCACGCCGTCGCCCGTGACGGCGACGACCTCGCCGATCCGTTGGCAGGTTTCGACAAGTCTCAGCTTGTGCTCCGGAGAGACCCTTGCGAAAAGCACTTCCGGGCCGGTCAGCAGTTTTGTCAGCGCGACATCGTCGATGCGGTCGAGCCGATCACCGGTGATGATCACCGGAGATTCGAATAGACCGATCTCCCGCGATATCGCGGCCGCCGTCAACCCGTCGTCGCCGGTGATCATCGCCACCCGAATTCCGGCGTTCCGGCAGGAACGTATCGCGTCGGCAACTTCGGGCCGTGGCGGGTCTTCCATCGCGATAAGTCCGAGAAAGGTCAGCTTGCGTTCAACCTCGGAGGTCCGCCATTCGCCGTTGACCGGTTCTTCCTTCGAATCGAGATCGCGTCGCGCGACGGCGAGGACGCGGCGTCCGCGGGCAGCCAGACCATCGTGGCTTTCCTGGATCGCGGAGCGTATCTTGGCGTCGAGCCGCTTTTCCCTTCCCTTCAATACGACGTGATCGCAGAGCTTGAGCAATTCGTTCAGCGCGCCTTTGACGCAGGCGACGGCACGTCCGTCGATCAGCTCAACCGTGGTCATTCGCTTCCGGACCGAATCGAACGGAAGTTCGGCGATGCGCTTGTAGATCCTCAACGTTTCAGATGTCAGTCCGAACTTTGCCGCCGCGACGAGGATCGCCGTCTCGGTCGGATCGCCGATGGCTGACCATTTTCGGCGGCCGGCCTTTGGCGGGACGAGATGCGCGTCGCAGCAGAGCGCGGCGGTACACAGAAGATCACTGAAGTTGCCCGGACTACGCCCAGTGTCTTTGCCCGCGATCTCGGTCAGCCCGTCCGTAGTCCAGATCTCGCGGACGGTCATCTCGTTCTCGGTCAGCGTTCCGGTCTTGTCGGTCAGGACGATCGTCGTCGCGCCAAGGGTCTCGACCGCCGAGAGGCGCTTGACCAATGCTTTCCGGCGCGCCATCCGTCGAACGCCGAATGCGAGCGACAGCGTAAGTGTCGGCAGCAATCCCTCTGGAACGTTGGCGACGATGATCCCGATCGCGAAAATGAAAGCGATCGGTAGCGACAGTCCTCCGAACGACACACCGAGAACGAAAAAGATCAGTCCGAGCCCGACCGCGAGCAATGTCACGATCCGCGTGACCCGTTGAAGTTCCCGTTCGAGCGGACTGAGGTCCTTTTTCTGTTCCTGAGTCAGCCGAGCGATGCGGCCAAATTCGGTCTCGGCGCCGGTCGCAAAAACCACGGCCTCGCCGCGCCCACCGCTGACGGCCGTTCCGGCGAAAACAAGGTTCGGGAAGAAGGCCGCAGGCTGGCCGGCATCGATGTGGGCGAACGCCGTGCGCGGAACGGGGCGTGATTCTCCGGTCAACGACGAGAGATCGAGACTGAGCTTCTCGGCGACGAAGAGCCTCGCATCGGCGGGAACGGTTTCGCCTTCCGTGAGGATCAGCACATCGCCGCGCACGACCTCGACCGCTTCGATTACGACCTCGATGCCGTCGCGCCGGACCGTTACGCGATGCGGCAGCAAGGCCTGCAGGGCTTCGGCAGCGCGTTCGGCCCGGTATTCCTGCCAGAAACTGAAGATTCCGTTGACGAGGATGACGACGACGATCGCGAACGACAATTCGGGCAGGCCGGCGAACCAAGCAAGGATCGCGCCGGCCCACAGCAGCAATGCGAAGAAGTGCGTGAAGTCCGCGATCAGATCGATGTACCACGGACGGCGCTTGGCGCGCGGCATCTGATTCGAGCCGAACAGCGAGAACCGTCGCGCGGCCTCGACCTCCGGCAGTCCGTCGCGCGCGGTCTCGAGACGCGAGAAAACATCTTCGACCGAAAGCCGCGCAAACGTGCGAGCGCGTCGCTCGGCATTCGACGAGTTTTGTTCGGCCTGATTCATTTCCGGGTCCGCATCCAGTGTCAAAAGACCGGCATTCGGTTTGCCATACAGTCAGCGCAAACCGCGTGCCAACCGTTCGATCAGGAATCCGCGCTGTTTACTCGGTTCCTGTGCGACTCCGATACTCGGCCGCGTGAAATTTCCCGCCGGGAGAAGAGGATTCCACTAATTGTCTGTCCTTCGTGACTTTGCGTTGGGTCATATGCAAAGATTAGCGGCATCAGGAGGCCGATCGGTTATGCGATTCCGCTTTGTATGGGTCGGGCGGGCGAAGGATGCGCGCTGGCGCGCACTGCAGGATGAGTATCTCAAGCGACTCTCGCACTTCGTTCGGACCGAAGTTGTCGAGATTCGTGACGCCGACAGAGAGACTGAAGGCAAACTTATCCTCGAGAAACTGAATCAAACCCAATTCGTGTGCATTTTGGACGTGTCGGGACGCTCGGTCAGCTCGGTTGAGCTCGCGGGCGTTGTCGAGAACTGGATGAATCGGGGCGTTCGCGAAGTATGTTTCGTAGTCGGCGGAGCCGACGGACTTTCGTCGTCGGTTGTCGAAAGAGCGGATAATGGTTTATCCTTATCGTTTCTGACTTTCACTCACGAGATGGCCCGGGTCGTGATGTTGGAGCAGCTTTACCGGGCATTTACTATCATTAGGGGTTTTCCATATCAGAAATGACTGAAATAAATCTGGAAAGTATCAAGGAAAGACTCATCGCCGAGCGCGAGAATCTTTTGAACAAATTGCAGGAGAACGATCTTTCGGTCGACGATTCCGAGACGCCGGACCCGGTGGACCTTGCCGTTCGGAATTATTCGAAGAACGTGATGCTCGCAGTCTCGGAGAACGAGAGCCGGCAGCTGACCTTGATCAACGAAGCGCTTACGCGGCTCGACAATGACGAGTACGGCGCTTGCCAGAACTGCGAAAAAGAGATCAACCCGAAACGCCTTGACGCCATTCCCTGGGCCCGCTACTGTCTCAACTGCCAGGAATTGGTGGAACAGGGACTGCTCGAAGAAGAGTAGCCCTTGCCAAACACTAAGAAGGCCGGCGTTTCGATACCTTACTATGCTAAGCCGGTTGCTTGATACAGCCCTGTGTCTGACATTTCCGCGAAATTGCCTGTCCTGCGGAAAAATCACCGAAAGTTATGCCGACGGCGTCGCCTGCGGTGCCTGCTGGTCCGCGGCCCGCGTATTTTCGGGCCGCGAGACGGTCTGTCTGAAATGCTCTCAATATCTTGGTCCTCGCCCGCCGGTCGGAGAAACTTATTGTCACCGTTGCGACGATCATCAATATGACGCGGCACGCGCCGTTGGCCTGTACGAACACGCCCTTGCGGCGACGATAGTCTTTCTCAAATCCGAGCCGTTCCTGTCGACGCGGGCAAGAACCGAGCTTGTCAAGGCGTTCGGGCTCTCACCCTTCTACGACGCCGACCTTATGATCCCGATACCTCTCTCGCGCAAACGCCGTCTCGAACGCGGCTTCAATCAGGCGGAAGTGATCGCGCGGGGATTGGGGAAGAAATGCGGGATTGAGGTCGATACCGGAAGTCTCGTCCGAACACGGCATACGATAATGCATCGGGTTGCGATGGATCGGAAGGCGCGCGCGTTGACCGTTGAAAGGGCGTTCGAAGTCTTGCGGCCGAAGTTCATCGAAGGGCGCCGAATACTGCTCGTGGATGACGTCTTCACCACCGGCGCGACGGCGTCGAGCTGCGCCCGGGAACTAAAAAGATCCGGGGCGGACCGGGTCTATGTCCTGACCCTGGCAAGGGCAAAGTAAGATCAATGGACAATGGACAGTGGACAGTGGACAAGTCAATTGCCCACTGTCCATTGTCCATTGTATTACGGTGTCTCGAAAGTCGGTGCCGGATCGTCGCCGGCGAGTCCGAATTGCTGGATCGTGACCGCGGCGTTCGACGATCGCTGGATATACCAGACACCGGTTGACGGCCTGAAGACCGCGATGTCATCCAGCGAATCCCCGTCGTAATCGCCGACAACCGGAACATCGTTCGCGATGCCGAATTGATTGAACAGCACGCCGCCGTCGGAGCTTCGTAGCCGATACCAAACACCGGTTGACGGCCTGAAGACCGCT
>CAZARD010000076.1:0-8173 GCA_964487505.1 uncultured Blastocatellaceae bacterium
CAAGTGCAGTTTTTCCGTGCGAACTTCTACAGTACGCCGGATCGCGGGAGTGAGTCCTCGTAGGACGACAGGAGCGGGCTCTTGGTCGTTTGGTTCTGCCCGATTCCGAGGATCGCATCCTGCCGCCCTCTACGAGGGCTCGATGTACTTTTTGCCCGCCGATTCCCCGCAGCTGGCGCTGCGCGCTACATGCTTACGCCCTCTACGAGGGCTGATGCGAAATCCAAAATCCGAAATCTGAAATCGTCAGACCGTCGGGACGGCTTCGACGGCTACTTTCTCGCGGCGGCGGGCGGCGCGCCAGGTCCGCAATCCTTCTCGTGTCAGCGAAAAGATCGTCCGGCGGTTGGCGAAGAGCAGTTTGAGCCACGCAAACGTTCCCATTTGCGGGAAATAGATCCCGCGGAAGAAAAGCCTCGCGACCAGATGGCTGATGCGGACCTGGATCGGCGAATCCTTAATCGATTCGATCGCTTCCCGATTGCGTTCGGGACTGTAGGACCTCGACCAAGCTCTGAACGTTTCGGCCTTCGCCTCTTCGATCGTCATCTTCAGAGGATCGTGCGCCATCACGAACGGCGCGAAATCAAGCCAGTGTTTCGGGCGTTGGAGACGCCCGGCCTTTTCGAGACGTTCGTAGAGCGGCGTCGCCGGAAACGGCGTGAGCTGTCCGAAAACCGGCAGCCCGGGTGCCCAGGTTTCGATCTCCGATACGGTTCGGTCGGCGACACCGACGGTGTCGTTGTCCATCCCGAAGATGAACGACGTGATGGCGTAGATGTTGCGGCGGCGCAAACCCTCGAGCACATCACGGTAGTTCGCGGGTTTCGAGAACGTCTTGTTGACGTCGGCCATGTTCGCCGGATCGATCGATTCCATTCCGATGAAGATCCAGCGGCCGCCCGCGTCGGCGATCAGATCGACCAGCTCTTCATCGGCGAGTAGATTCGCGCTGATCTGAGCCACCCAAGGCAACTGCGCACCGGCGGCGATGATGTCGCGCAGAAGTCCCTTGAGCCTCTTCTTGTTGATCGCGAGGTTGTCGTCGATAAAAAAGACGGCGATCTGCCCCTTTTCCTCCTTTGCCCGCGCCTTCAGACGCAACAATTCCTCGACGACGCTCTCGTTCGTACGGAACCTGATCGAGTCCCCGAAGAATCCGGTCACGGTGCAGAACTCGCAGCCATACGGACAGCCGCGGCCGGTTTCGATCGGCACGACGAAGAACTTGCCCCAGCCCTCGCCGAGCCGCGACATCGTCGAACGCAGGAACTTCGGAACGAGGCTGAACTGTTCGAGGTCGAGCGTTTCCCACGGTATGTGCGGGTATTCCTGAAGGCCCGGCTTGATGTCGTTGCCTTTGGCGTCCGTTTCGGGCTGGTAGCGATCTTTCAAGCAACCGTTCGCGGCGTCCTCAACGATCGTCGCCCAATAGGAATCAGCTTCGCCGAGCGCGACCGCGTCAGCGTGGCGCGGGCCACCGTCGAGCCCGAGCGCCTCGTCGGGACATTCGGTCACGTGCGGACCGCCCATCACGACCTTGATCCCGGCCTCGCGCAATGCGTCCGCGACCTTGTAGGCGCGTGCCACCATCCGCGTCATCGCGCCGATGCCGACCAGACCGACCTTCTCATCCGTGCAGAATTGAACCAGCTCGTTCCGTGTCATCGCCTTCGCATTGCCGTCGATCAGGATGACCTCGTGCTCTTTCGGTGTCAGCGATTGAAGCAGAAACATCCACAAATGCGGCATAAAATTGCGGGTTATGCCATTGTCCGGGTTATACAGCAGTATCTTCATAGACGAATCCTAACTCAAGGCGACGCTTCGGCGTGATGCTCCAGATTTTGGGAGAAATTGGTTTCAGGACGGTTGTTAAAAAGCAAAGCGTGTGTGCATCATCGCACGTTTCCGCAAAGAATGCGAGGATCAGAGCGCGACTTTAGTTTGCAACTGCGACAACTCAGGCAAGTTACGAAACTAGTATCGGATCATTTGATCAGCGCGCCCTTGATCACTTTGAAAAACAGCGATTCGGGAAGAAATCGCCGGGCGATAAGCATTCCCTTCGTGTTGACATTGTAGCGCAATCGTTTCGATCCGTCGGTGACGGCATTCCAGATCGTTTCGGCGACGACGCGTCCGTCCGGGGCGTCGGCCCCGGCCTTTAGCATCTGCGGCATCACGCGGCCGATGAACGCGTCGTAGGCGGTCAGGCCGTCCTTTTTGGAGATTTCCGCCGACCGCTCATAGAACTCGGTCTTGATCGGACCCGGCTCGACGATCTTCACCCGGACGTTGAACTGTTCGAGTTCATACTGCAGCGATTCACTGAAACCTTCGACCGCCCATTTCGTCGCGTGATATAGGCTGTAGAGCGGAAACGTGATCCGACCTCCGACCGACGCGACGTTGACGATGATCCCTCGTCTTTCTTCCCGAAAATACGGCAATATCTCGCGCGTGACGTTCATCAACCCGAAGACGTTGGTCTCGAACTGGCGGCGGATCTGTTCATCGTTGGCCGCTTCGAATGCGCCGACAAGGCCGTATCCGGCATTGTTGACGACGGCATCGATGCGCCCGAATCTTTCGAATGCCGATGCGATCGCCGTGCGTATCGAGTCCGGATCGGTGACGTCGAGCCTGAAGCATTCAACATCGGCGATCCGCCTTAGATCCTCAGCCTTTTCCGGCGAGCGCATCGTCGCGGCAACCCTCCAATTCTTCGACTGAAACAGTCTCGCGGTCTCTTTTCCAATCCCGGCCGACGCGCCGGTTATCAAGATCACTTTCTGCATAAATATTCGGAGTATCTTGCTTGGGGTCTTCCGTTTGGAGTCCCGCCTTCAGGCGGCATCACCTCAGCCGGTTCGACCGACGGCGGCGCGTTCGCGATGACGACGCCCCGTTCACGCGCGAACTCTCACCTCTCCGGTTGATGTCAGCCCGGATTGCGCAAGAGAGCCCAGTTTAGATAATTCTTGCCGCTGCGATCTTGGCGGGCCTTGCGCGTGGAACCGTCATGTCCTCACCTATCCGGCATTTTCCATCGCAAAGTTCGCAAAGGGCGCAATGTCAAGCAATCCGAAACTCGACGAAAACCGCGGTCGAAACCCCAACGCGTAATTTGATATTAGTGTTTCGGGATAAAAGTTCAAAATCGCGCCGATTGCCGGGCGTTTGATATAATCTTGTTCAAATCACCTTGAAGCGACGGGGCGCTTGGGGTAAATCCCCTGAATTGCGGGTACGTGATTGGCCGCCTGAAGGCGGGACTCCAAACTTATGAAATTTCTCCATATCGCGGATGTTCATCTGGGATGCACCCGGTATCAGCTTGCCGAGAGCCAGCGCGATTTCTTCGATGCCTGGATAGATGTTCTGCGGCGCTATGCGATCGATGAGGAGGTCGATTTCGTGCTGATGGCCGGAGATTTCTTCCACAAACGGCAGGTGCCGCCGGAAACGATGAATTACGCTTTCGCCGGGCTGAGCCTGATGAAGGACAAAGGAATTCCGGTCATATCGATCGAGGGCAATCACGATCAAAAGCATACGGACACCGAATACAGCTGGCTTCGGTCGCTTGAGAACTGGGGTTTGCTGAAGATCCTCGAACCGCGCGTCATCGACGGCAATTTCATTTACGAACCTTGGAATGCCGAGGCCGAAAGCTATATCCGCGGCGGCTTCATAGACATCGGCCGCGTGCGGATCTTCGGGTCCGCTTGGTACGGAGCGTCGGCGAATTGGGCCATCCCGATGCTGACCAAGGCGCTCGCCGAGAACCGCCGCGAAGGCGCGTTCCATATTCTGATGCTGCACACGGACGTCGAGGGACATCAGACGCACCCGATCCCGGCTCTGACGCTGGCGAATCTGAAAGAGCTCAAGTCTTTGACCGATTACGTCGCCATCGGACATACGCACAAATGCTTCGAGATCGACAACTGGGCGTTCAATCCGGGCTCGCTGGAGATTACGAAGATCGATGAATTTCGCGAAATACGGGGCGCGTGGCTGGTCGAGATAGGCGATGACAATTCCGTCAAAGCGCGGCACGTACGCGATTACCGGCAAAGACCTTTTCAGCGTTTGGATTTTGACGTTTCCGGACACGATGACCCGCAGGAGATCACCCGCGGGGTGCTGGACAAGGTCGATCTTGAGGCGCGCGCCGCAGACGAAGGTCACCCGGCCCCGATCATCGAGATAACGCTGCGCGGCCAGCTCGGCATTCCGAATTCCCTGCTGGAGACGCAGGCGATCCGCGATCGGACGCGCGAACTCACGGGCGCGTTGCACGTCCGGGTGAAGAATCATACGGTTCCGCTCGATTATGCGATTGCCGCCGATCTCGACGACGATGCGTCGCGGACGACGCTCGAACGCCGCGTGATTGAAGATCTGATCAGGAACGACAATCGCTACAAGGTCCGCGCGGCCGCGGTTGCCGAGACGGTGATCGGGGCAAAGCGGATGGTGCTGGAAGGAAACGATCCGCAAGCGATTGCGGATTTTATCGAAAAGACTATCGTCGAACCCGTTTGACGCGGCGTGGCGTTATTGAACGGGCGCGACCGAACCCAGGCTCTGCCGGAAGAATGTCACGACGCGGGCGTCGTATTCTTCAAATTGCTGAAGCGAAGCGTTGACGAGATTCGTGCCGGAAGGATAAAGATCCGTCTTGGCCTCGATCTTCGCCGATTTCGGGAAACAACGGTGGACGGCGTTAGTGGATGCCTGGAGCTCTTGATTATCGCCTCCGGCAAGCAGCAGCACGTTCCGGTTTTCAAGTCCCTTGACGACATCGCAAACGGGAACGCTCCGATAGCAGCCGTTGTAGAAAAAGAGCGGCGCTCCCAGCTGCGCGAATCGGGCCGTCACGCCGGCGGCGAATGGAAAGCGTTTGGCGATCGTCATCGCGAGCAGATCGTCCGAACTTCCGGGGATCGAATCGAGCGCGATCGCGCGGACCGTTTCATCCCTTGCGGCGGCCAGCGATGCAACCAGGCCGCCCATCTCGGTGCCATAAAATCCGATGCTCTGCCCGACGAGCGGAGTCGTTTCGTCGGCCTTCAGGGTCCGCAAGTAGTTGATCGCGGCGAGCGCGTCGTCAGTTTCGCAATTTCCGAACGTCGAGAACCGCACCGGCGGTTTTTCACCGTGGCCTCTCTGGTCGGGCATCAGGACGGTGAAATCCGTGGCTTCATTTATCTTCACGCCGAGATTCAGAACATACGATCGATCGGTCCCGTAGGAATGCAGCATTATCACCGCAGGCGCGCCGGGATTTCCGCGCAAAAGCCAGCCCCGGGCGACCGTACCGTCGTTGTTCTGCCATTGTTCGTCGGTGACCTGCGCCGCGCGAGAACTAAGCTGGCCGAACTTGTCCGGCGTCAAGAGATAGGCGTTCTTCGGCGCCTGCGAAGACTTGAATACAAGCCAGACCGAGGCGCCGATCAGCGCCCCGACGATCAGCAAAACAACGGGCAGCAAAAGCCTCGAAAAACTCTTGAAAAGACGTTTCGTACTTGCCATATTTTGGGTAAAACCTTGTTTTGAAAAGCAACTCGTAAGCGGATCAGCGTGTCTTATTGATAGTCTTTGAAAAAGACTTTCGGGAAGCCAGTTAAAATGTTACCATATCGAACGCTTGGTAAGGAAGATTTTTTTGATGAGAATTAGACTGTCGATCGCTACCGTTTTTTCTTTGTTTCTGGCCCTTTTTGTCTCGGTTTCGGGCATCGCTCAGACGCCCGCTAAACAGGCCCCGAAGCTCTTTCCGTTAAGCGATCTCCGCGAAGGGATGCGCGGCACGGCGTGGACCGTGTTCCGCGGATCGGAGCCGGCGGAATTCACTGTTGAGATACTCGGCGTAGTCCCCGGCGCGATCGGCCCGAAACAGGACATGATCATCGGCCGCATTAGCGGCGGCGAGGCCGATCGGACCTTCGTTTTCGCCGGAATGTCCGGATCGCCGGTGTACATCGACGGCAAACTCGTGGGAGCGATCTCGTACAGTTTCCCGTTCGCCAAAGAGCCGATCTGCGGCATCACGCCGATCGAGCAGATGCTCGAGATCTTCGAGAAAAAAGAGACGCGCAGGGCCGGATCGGACGAGCCGCGTCCGGTTTCGTTCGCCGAACTCGCGGCGACCAACCGACAGCCGGAGTTGCCGCGCCGCGCCGCCGATTCGGTCGGGCTGCTTTCCGCCTCGAACCAGGCAATGTCGGCGGTCGCGGGGCTTTCGTTCCAACCGATTGCGACGCCCGTCGCATTCAGTGGATTCTCGCCTCAGACTCTGAAGGTCTTCGGACCGCAATTGATCGAGGCCGGGCTTCTGCCGGTCGCGGCCGCTGGCGGCGCGGCGCCGATGACACCGCTCAAGCCGGCGGATGAGAAAACGCTTGTCGGCGGCGATTCCGTTTCAATGCAGTTGACGCGCGGTGATTTCAGCCTCGCCGCGGCCGGAACCGTGACGCTTCGCGACGGCGAGCGGATCTACGCCTTCGGGCATCCGTTCCTGAACCTGGGTTCGTCGGATCTTCCTATGTCGGAATCGCACGTCGTCGCCGTCGTTCCGAACGTGAACAACTCGTTCAAGCTTGCGGTCCCCGACGATCTCGTCGGTTCGATGAAGCAGGACCGCGCGACCGGAGTCTTTGGAAAACTTGGAACCGCGCCGAACATGATCCCGGTCGAGATCGATCTTGAGACGAGCCGCGGCCAGACCGAGAGCTTCCGCTATGAGGTCGCGAAAGATGAGTTTCTGACGCCGCTGCTGATGAACATCACTATCTACAACGCTCTGATCGCGAACGAACGTGGTCTTGGTGATACGACGGTCGAACTCACTGGAGAGATCAGCATCAAGGGGCAGGAATCGATCAAGGTCGCGAGCCGGCTCGGCGGAATGCAGGCGTCGCAGTTCACGCCGATGTCGGTGGCGGCGCCGGTTTCAGTGCTCCTCCGCAGCAGCTTCGACGATCTCGAGATCGGCGGCATCAAGATCCGCATGCGCGCATCCGACGGATCGCGCGCGGCCGCCCTTGAACGGCTCACGGTTGAGCGGACGCGCGTTCGGGCGGGCGAGACCGTCGAGGTGCAGGCGTTCGCGCGGACCGAATCGGGCCGCGTGTTCGTCCAGCGGATCCCGCTGACGATCCCGGCCGACACCGCGCCCGGTGCGCTGTCGATCCTGGTCGGCGACGGCAACGCGCTCCAGCAGAACTCGCCCCAACAGCAGTTCGTTCCGCGTTCACCGGCCGAACTGATCGCAATGATAAACCGTATGCGGCGCGGTGACCGGCTTTATGTGCAAACCTTCCGGACGTCGAACGGCGCGGTCATCGGAGCAAGCGAGCTGCCGAACCTACCGCCGTCGATGCTCGCAACGCTAAATAACGACCGGATGACGGGCGGTTTCAAACCGACCGTTCAGTCGATAATCGGCGAGCAGGAACTTGCCCCCGCGGAATTTATCATTACCGGACAGCAGACGCTGACGATCTCGGTCGTCGGTCCGGGTCAATAATCCCGGCCGGGACCTACAGGATATGAGCCAGATAAACCTTTTGCTTCAGGCCGCCAGCTTTTCTGCAAAGAAGCACCGATTTCAGACGCGCAAAGGCGCCGAGGCTGAACCGTACATCAATCACCCGCTCGAGGTCGCCAACATTCTGGCCGCGATCGGCGGCGTGGACGATGCGGAGATCCTCGCGGCCGCGATCCTTCACGACACGATCGAGGACACCGAAACGACGGCCGATGAGATAACGGGGCTTTTCGGCGAACGCGTCTGCGCGATCGTGCTTGAGGTGACCGATGACAAGTCGCTTCCGAAACAGGAGCGAAAGCGGCTTCAGATTGAGCATGCTCCGCATCTTTCCGGCGGCGCCAAACTCGTCAAGCTCGCCGACAAGATCAGCAACATCACCGATGTGATCGAGAATCCGCCGAAGGATTGGTCGGCGGAGAGGCGCGCCGAATACGTATGCTGGGGCGAAAAGGTCGTCGCCGGACTGCGCGGGGTCAATTCCGAGCTCGAACGGCATTTTGACGAAGTCGTCAAGAGGTTCGGGTAAACCGGGAGGGGATTTTGGATTTTGGATTTCGAAGGGACGAAGGTTATGCGAAATCCTAAATCACCAATCCAAAATCGAAAATC
>CAZARD010000076.1:8273-22093 GCA_964487505.1 uncultured Blastocatellaceae bacterium
TCGAAGGGACGAAGGTTATGCGAAATCCTAAATCACCAATCCAAAATCGAAAATCGAAAATCCAAAATCGAAAATCCAAAATCGAAAATCCAAAATCCTCAGACCTTTATCCAGATCTTCTTGCGATATAGCAGCCACATCAGAAACAGCCAAAAGACTATGTAACTGATCGCGAATGCGAGCGAGGCATTGATCGGCGACGCCCACGGCAGGAACAGATTGTTGAATATCCAAGCCTGCGTCGTGATCTGCGCGCCGTCCGGCCCGCTGACCTTGAGGATTCCGAGAACGCGCGCGAAAAGTCCCGAGAACACGAACAACGCGAGCGCGTTCATCCCGAAGATCACGAACGGCTTGGACCAGCGCGTGTATCCCTTGATATCGATCAGCCAGTAGCAGAACCCCAGAAAACAGAGCGCGAGCCCTGACGTGTAGCAAACGTAGGAACTCGTCCAAAGCGCCTTGTTGTAAGGGAAGAAGAAATTCCAACACCAGCCCGTCGCGCACAGAACAATACCGAAAAAGAACAGTCCGCCAACCTTTTCGAGATCGCTCTTCTGGGTCTTGAGCCACATCCCTGTAAGCACGCCCGAGATCGTCGTAACGCACGCCGGGATCGTCGAAAGTATGCCTTCGGGATCGTAAACCTTGGCGCTGCGCCAGATATGGTTCTCGGTGAACACCCTGATATCGAGCCAGGCGGCGAGATTGCAGGCCTTGTCATCGATCGTCGTCACCTCGCAGCCCGGCACCGGAATCCACGTCATCAGGAACCAGTAGATCAAGAGCGCGGCCACGCCGATCGCCGCGAGAGGCTTCCAGCGAAAATGGAGGAAAAGAATCGAGACGATCGCGTAGCAGACGGCGATCCTTTGCAGAACGCCCGGGATCCGCAGCGTTCCGATATCGATCGGCGCGATCGCCGAGCCCGTCAGATAGAATGCGACGTACGCGATGACCAGGAACAGCAGACACGCGATCGCTTCGCGGTTGCGATCAATCAGCCAAAAGAACGCCGCCGCCATCGTCGCCAGCATCAGAATCAGTTTTGAGATATTCGAAACATCGCTGGCGTTGAGATTGACGATCGGAAATGCGGGTAGAAAGAGCCCTAACCCGAAGATTATCGCCGCGCGGCTGACGATCTTCCAATAGATCTTGCCGGTCACGCCCTCGGCGATACGTTTGCCAAGGGCGATCGGGATCGCGACGCCGACGATGAACAAAAAGAACGGGAAAATGAAGTCCGTAGGGGTGATGCCGTGCCACGGCGCGTGCTGGAGCGGCGAGTAGATCGCGCCCCACGTCCCCGGATTGTTCACGAGCACCATTCCGGCAATGGTCATCCCGCGAAAGACGTCCAACGCCACGAGCCGGTTCTGAACGGTCTCAGCAGCCATATTCACCTCCGTTTCAAATCCTCGGTTTCTGGTTTCTGTGGTAATATCCTGACAAACTTTGCAACGAATATAATTCAAATCCGACCTGCAGTAAATCGAGAATTGCAAATGAGACGGACCGAACATTCATCGACGATCCTCGGCGCGGCCTTTTTGATGGCGACATCCGCGGTCGGGCCGGGTTTCTTGACTCAAACAACGAAGTTCACGATGGATCTAGTGGCGAGTTTTGGATTCGTGATACTCATTTCGGTCGTGCTCGACATTTTTGCCCAACTTAACGTCTGGCGCGTGCTGACGGTCAGCGGCAAACGCGGACAGGATGTCGCGAACCTGACGATTCCGGGCAGCGGATATCTGCTCGCGGGCCTTATCGCATTTGGCGGCCTCGTGTTTAACATCGGCAACATAGCGGGATGCGGACTCGGCCTGAAGGTGCTTTTCGGACTTCCCGAAGTTTACGGGGCACTCATCAGCGCCGTCGTCGCGATCGTGATCTTCTCGGTCAAAGAGGCCGGAAAGGCAATGGATTTCGTGGTCAAGATCCTCGGCGTGGTTATGATCGGCCTGATCTTCTACGTCGTTTTCGCCTCGAAGCCGCCGCTCGGCGAGGCAGCTTTCAGGACCTTCGTGCCGGAGACGATCGATCCGATGGCGATCGTCACCTTAGTTGGTGGCACGGTCGGCGGCTACATCACCTTCGCCGGCGCACACCGCCTGATCGACGCCGGCATCACCGGCCCCGATCGCCTGCGAGAGGTGAACCGCGGAGCGACGACAGGGATCGCCATCACGGCGGTGATCCGGTTCCTGCTTTTTTTGGCGGCATTCGGCGTCATCGCGCTCGGGATGACGATCGATCCACAGAACCCGCCGGCGTCGGTCTTTCGGAACGCCGCGGGCGAGTTCGGATACAGGGTCTTCGGGATCGTGATGTGGGCCGCCGCGATAACGTCGGTCATCGGCGCCGCTTTTACGTCGAGTTCGTTCCTCAAGACCTTTCATTCGTCGATCAACGCGCGCAGCAATTTGGTCATCATCGTTTTCATAGTCATTTCAACTCTCGTCTTCCTGATCAACCCGAAACCGGTGCAGCTCTTGGTCTGGGCCGGAACCGTCAACGGATTCATTCTTCCGGTCGGACTCGCCCTCGTGCTGCTCGCGTCGCGCCGCGCGTCGGTTGTCGGAAGCTACAGGCATCCCGCGTGGCTCGCGGTCTCGGGATGGCTCGTCGTCGGCGTGATGCTCGTCTTCAGCGCGATGACGCTTTACGGTTCTTTATTTCAGAAATAACTCAACCTTTTCCCGCGCCGACGGCATCAAAAGGGACAAATCCGCGATTCGGAGAGTTTTTGATGAGACAATTCGCAGCAATCATACTCGCCGCCGCCGCGCTGGCGGTATGCGCGAACGCCCAGTCGGGGCGCCGCATCCAGGCAACGCCGACACCGACGCCGAAGCCTGCCGAAGAGCAGTATTCCGAGTCGAAGCCGTTGCCTCCGCGTCCTGGCTCGCGTCCGACGTTGCGGAACGTGAAACCGAAGGAGGCGCCCGCCACGACGCCGGTACCGGCACAAACAGATGTAACCGACGACGATTCGATCAAGATCGAAACGGACCTGATCACGATCCCGGTGTCGGTCTTCGATCGCAACGGCCTCTACATCGCCGAACTCGGCAAAGAGAATTTCCGGATCTACGAGGATGGCAAAGAGCAGCAGATCGAGTACTTCGCGACGAGCGAAAACCCCGTGACGGTCGCGATCGTGCTCGACACCAGCCTATCGACGGCCTATAAGATCGAGGAGATCCAAAATGCGGCGATCGCGTTCGTCGATCGGCTCAATCCTCAGGACAAAGTGGCAGTCGTCGAATTCGATGGTGATTACGATGTGCTTACAGAAATCACTTCCGATCGGCAGAAGATCTACCGGGCGATCCGAAAGGCCGACATCGGCCCCGGAACGCTGCTTTATGACACGGTCGATTTCGCGGTGCGAAAGCTTTTGCGAAACGTGGACGGCCGAAAGGCGATCGTGCTGTTCACGGATGGCGTAAACACCGTGAACGGGCGCTCGAATTACGACCGGAGCATAGACGAGGCCGAAGAATCGGACGCCACGATTTTCCCGATCTACTACAACACCTTTTTCGATCAGCGACGGATGTCTTCGACCATACTGATCCAGCAGAACACCCGCGGCGAGTACGCGCTCGGAAAGCAGTATCTGAAAGACCTGGCCGACTACACCGGCGGGCGCGTTTACGACGCCGAGGCGACCGGCGCCGGCCTGGCTCGGACGTTCGAGAGCATCGCCGAGGAACTCAGGCGCCAGTATTCGATCGGCTATATTCCGCAGGATGCCGGAACGCCCGGTCAGCGAAAATCCATCAAAGTCCGCGTCAATCGTCCGAACCTGATCGTTCGCGCGCGAGACAGCTATATCGTCGGCAGCCAGAGATCGGTCAAGTGAGCCGGACAGAGCGGGGAGCGGGATTTCGGATTTCGGATTTGGGATTTGGGATTTCGGATTTGGGATTTGCTGAAGACGCCCGTTGCGAAGGCTGATCCGAAATCCGAAATGTGACAGGACCTTCGGAATGTTCCGTGAACGCGTCGGACGGTTACCGGCTTCCGAAAGCCTTCTTGACGGCTTCCTTCACGAGCAGACGAGGATTGTTCATCGTCGCCATATAGAACGGAACGACACAGCCGCAGCGGTCGCAGTCCGCGTTGTCGCCCATCATGCATTTGCCTTTCGGATTCCCGTCGGCGCCGAGCGTGAAGGCCTTCTCACGGAACAGGCAGTTGTCGGTCACCCGTCTCGCGTTCTTCGATCTCATCAGGTCCAGCGTGGAATCGAGCATATTGATCTTGCCCGGATATTTCTTCTTGAGATCAAGGAGCTTGTCGATCAGAAGGTCCCGGTCTTCCCAGTTGATCCAGAGCGATTCATCCAACTTGCTGACCGGCGTGAAAAAATCGAATATTATGCCGGCGCGCGCCAGATCCCCCCATTCGATGATCAGGTCCTCGACACAGTCCATCGTCAGAGACGTGAGGACGCACGAGATCTGGATCCGAAGATTCGAATGGCGCCGCACGTTGTCCTTGATCTTCTCGTAGATTCCGGGCGCCCGCATCTTGGCAAAGGCCTCCTCAGTGCCGTCGATCGAAATGACCCACGTCACGTCGTCCCAATCGGGCAGTTCCATCGTTCCGTTAGTGACGACCGTGTTGTGCTTGAAGTACCGGCGCCCGATCTCGATCAGCGGCTTGCGGACGAGGGGTTCGCCCCCGACCCAGGTGCACAGAAGCATCGGATCGCCCGCCGCCTTCATCGCATCCAGCCTTGCCGTCCATTCTTCGACGGTGAGCTCGCGCTCCTTGTGCTCCTCGGCAAAGAAGTAACAGTGCTCGCAACGGAGATTGCAGCGCTTTGTGGCATCGATCGAACCAACGGCGTTCGCTGGCATACCGAACGCCATCAGCCGCACGAGGTTGCCGATATTGCCAATGGTTTTCTTGATTCCCATCAGAATCCAGGGGCCGAGCTATACAGATTCAAAGGAGCGGTCTTCCGCATCGACGAGATACGGCGTAGCGACGGGCTTTTCGTGATCCTCTTCAAGCACTTTCGCGATCACCGGAAGGCTCAGGCTTCGCGTCTTCCCGATCCCGGGAACGTCCTTGCCCTTCGCGTAAACCGCGTGACGGCCATTTTCCTTGTACCACTCGGACAGCGACGCCGTCTTGTGCATCTCCTCTATGATCTGACGCCAGCCGACGCCGGTGTTGTAGGCGCAGAACGAGATCTCGCCTTCCTGAGTGCCGTACGGGATGACGCACATTTCCGTCCGGCGGAAATCATACGTGAAAAGGTCCTGGAACCACATACCCTCGACGCACAGCACGCGCCAGACATCATCGTCGGTGCGGGTCTGCATACGGTCGTTGCGGTCGGAATTCGAGTTCGCCGACGAGGGCTTGAAAAGATTCAGGATCTGCGAGATCGGAAAGCCCTTCGGCGCGTGCGACGCATCGTAATTGCGCATTATCGCCATCGCCAGCTGCGCCATTGTCAGCTTTTTGCCGCGCGCCGTGTCGGTGATCGTCGCGACGTCCTTCATAAAGCGCTCGTAGTTGAAGAACTCGAACAGAGATCGCATCTCTCCGGAACGCTTGTTGACGACGACGAGCGTGAAGATCCCGCAGTTCGGATGGCAATTGCAAGACGACCAGCCCCAGGGCGCGTCCGCCCCTTGAAGCATGTCCATCACCGATGTGAAAGCCGAATAGCTCGAAAGCGGGAACCAGTCGCGGAGCGGCTCGAGCGCCATTTTGTCGCCGAGCTGCGCGCGCAGGTCGTGCGTCATTCCGGCAAGAGTGTAACGCTGAGTTTGCCGATCGGTGTCGGAGACGTCCTCGTCACGGCCCGTGAAGCTCACCGGCTGGAATGCGATCGTCTGAACCTTGTCGATATTCTCGGCAGCGAAACGGACGATCTCGCCGATCGCATCGTTGTTGATCGAGTTCACGATCGTCGTCACGAGCGTGACCTTGATGCCGACCGACGCGAGATTCTCGATCGCCTTCAGTTTGACGTCGAACAGGTTCCCGACGCCGCGATGCTTGTTCTTCTCCTCCGAAACGCCGTCGAACTGCAGATAAACCCCGTGCTGGCCGGCTTCCTTCGCCGCTTTGCAAAACTCTATGTCCTCGGCGTAGCGGATACCATTCGTCGCGGCGAGAATCCGGTAGAACCCGACCTTCTTGGCGTACGCGACGGCATCCAGGAAATACGGCGAAAGAGTCGGCTCGCCGCCTGAAAACAGGATGATGATCTGGCGCCGCGGCTTGAAGCTAACCGCTCGGTCGAGGATCGCCTTCGTGTCCTCGAACGTCGGCTCGTGAACGTAACCGACCTGGTTCGCGTCCATAAAGCACGGATTGCACATCATGTTGCAACGGTTCGTCAGATCGACCGTGAGCACCGCGCCGCGCCCGAACTTGATGTCGGAGGTCCCGTGATGATGGACGTGCGAATCTTCGGCAGATTTGAAATCCCGGCCGAAAAAGAGCGACTCGATCCGCTCGAGAAAACGCGCGTCGGTCGCGAGAACGTCCTCGAACTCGCCGTGAGTCGGGCAGGTCTTGCGCATTATCACCTGTCCGTTCTCTTCAAGGATCTGCGCTTTGATCTCACCCGGGTGCGAGTCCATCAGGATCTCGAGCGGGATGTCCTTGGCGATCACGCCTTCGCGGACCTGCTTGACGCATTTCGGACATAGCGAGTCGGTTTCGCGCGGGAATCCGAGAGGCGGGGCCGTCCGCTCGTACGATTTCAGAAGCGGCTCGGCAGCCCATTTCGGCTGGATCGATTTCCCTTCCGGAAGCGAGCGGTTGACCGCCTGAAACGCCTTCCAACCGAGGTCAGCCATCTTCGATGCCGCTTTCGAACCCGTCTTCTTGTCGCCGGCACCCTCGCCGCGCCTGAAATTGTCACTGAACATAAATTTAGCAATCCCTTTCGAGCGTAAAATCTCGGTAAAAGGCTAACAAAAATGGCTGTCAATTCCAAATAACGGATGCAGAACGCCGCAGGGAGAGGGTAATGGGATTTGGGATTTGGGATTCCAAGATTCCAGATTCCAAGATTCCAGGATTCCAAGATTCCAGGATTTCGGATTCCAAGATTCCAGGAGGCTGTCGGAATAACCAGCAATTGCGGATTTGATAAGGTTTCAGCGTGCGGAGCGCGCGACGTATCGATAGCACCGCGTGGAGCGGAGCGGAACGTGGTGTGTCGGGCCCGGTTCTGGCCGGAGCGTGAGGAGCACGCGTCTCCGGTCAGTTTGGGCAGAAGACGCGTGTTCCACACGCTCGTTGATCGAATTGGAAATCCCTCACCAGGCTCGGCTGCGCCTTCGCTTGGTGCTATCGACACGACGCGCGCTCCGCACGCTTAGCAGGTGAAATCCAAGCTCAGACGGGTTACTCCGACAGGTTCCCAGGATTCCAGGATTTCATGCTTCCAGATACTGGAATCTGGAATCCTGGAATCTGGAATCGGGATTTGGAATCTGGAACTTGGATTCTGGAATCTGGGGCCGGTCCGAAAAGATGGCGCTTCGGAATCGCTTTCGGACTCTTGCTTTGCGCACTTTGCGTCCTTGGCGTGAAAACTTCCCCCGCAAACGGTCATGATGTTTTCGCGTAAAGAGCGCAAAGTCCACGAAAACGGGCGAACCGCGCTAACTGCGCAGGTTCACGCGGCGATGACCTGCGGCTCGAAGCACTCGAGATACTTGACACCCGCACCGGTGTTGAAGATGACGACCGTTTCATTCGGCGCGACAAGCCCGCCGGCGATCAGATGACGGAGCGCCGGAAGGCACGCAGCCCCTTCTGGCGCGCAGAAAATGCCTTCGGCGGCACCGATCTCGCGCACGGCGGCGATCAGTTCAAGGTCCGGTACCGCGACGGCGGTCCCGCCCGAGGCGCGGACCGCGTCGATAATCAGGAAATCGCCGATCGCTTTCGGAACGCGCAAGCCCGAGGCCGACGTGTGCGCGTTCGGGAATTCCTCGGCAAATCGCTCGCCGGCGTGGAACGCGCGGACGATCGGCGCGCATCCGGCGGCCTGGACCGACACCATCCGCGGTCGTTTCGGTCCGATCCAACCCATCGCTTCCATCTCGTCGAACGCTTTCCACATCCCGATCAGGCCTGTCCCGCCGCCGGTCGGATAGAGAATGACGTCCGGCAGTTCCCAACCGAACTGTTCGGCGAGCTCGTACCCCATCGTCTTCTTGCCTTCCACGCGGTACGGCTCTTTTAGCGTCGAAACATCATACCAGCCCTCGGAATCCTTGCGCTCGGCGACGATCTTCCCGCAGTCGGTGATAAGTCCGTCGACAAGCGTCACGAAGGCGCCGGTCTGTTCGCACTCGATGACGTTCGCTGCCGGCGTGTCGCGCGGCATAAAAAGATGAGCTTCCATCCCGGCCCGCGCGGCGTACGCGGCGAGCGCGCCGGCGGCGTTCCCCGCAGACGGAGCCGCCGTCTTCTTGACGCCGAGTTCCTTCGCCATCGAAACCGCCGCGGTCATTCCGCGGGCCTTGAAACTCTGCGTCGGGTTGGCCGATTCGTCCTTGATGAAAAGATTGAGCGCAACGGCAAGCGTGCCGGCGAGCCGGTCGACACGGACGAGCGGCGTGAATCCCTCTCCGAGTGAAACAATGTTCGCCGAATCATCGACCGGGAGCACTTCCCTATATCGCCACAGGGACGCCTCGCGACCGCGCAACGATTCCTTGGTCAACGATCTTCCGGCGCTTTCGAGGTCATATCGCACGAGCAGCGGCTTACCGCAGTCGGTGCAGAGATTATGGATCCGTCCCGCCCCGTATTCCCTGCCGCAGTTGGCGCATTCAAGATGTGTAACGTTCATAAGATCAGGGAATCGAGATTCAGATTCGAGATTCAGATTCAAGATTCAAGATTGCAGGCTCTTATCGCTCACGACCGCCGCACGTCAGGACTGATTCCTAAATCTCGAATCTTGAATCTCGAATCTTGAGTCTCGAATCTCGAATCTTGAATCTTGAATCTCAAATCCTATTTCCGTATCAGCTCGCGGAAAAGATTGACCGCGACGTTGATCCCGAGCGAGATCGATCCGCTTTTGAGTCCGTCTTTGTAATTATAGCGCCCCGGATACCAAACCTCACGCGAAACGACGTGCGAAACATAAGCGCCGGCGATCCGCGGGACACCGAGGACGCGTTTGCCCTTCGAGTTGCGCGCGGTAAAGGTCGACAGGAACGCGTTCGAGACCTTCGAGCCGAGATCTCGTTTTTTGCTGCGGTAGAAATTGCTGTCGAGTTTCAGTGCCTCGTCGAGCCCGAACATCGTCGACTGCCGGATGACGTTCTCGCCGAAGTTGGAGGCGAAACGGCGACCGAAACCTTCGGCCGATTTTCCCCATTCTTCGGGAGAGTTCCGGATCGTCCCGAAACCGGCGCCGGCCGTGATCCGTGCGAGTGCGACCGGACCGAAAAGGCTCTTGAAATACCGTTTCCGGCGAGTTTCACCATCCGGACGCGTGTAATCCGTCGCTGCAGGAGCCGACCGCTTGTCAGAATCTTTGTCGTTCTCCGACGTGCTTGGAGCCGTCTGCCCCGATGCCACCGCGATGCCCAATACAAGCATCGCGCAAACCAAAATAAATTTCTTCATCAACCCTCCTTGATTGCAAAAAAACTGAAGCCGCGAAAACGCGGCGTTTGTCAACAATGATAGCGTTCCGGCGGCGAATCGAGAAACGCCCGGATCATTTTTTAAGCATCGGCTGAAGCGCCTTGTATACGTTCGCCGTCATAATCTTCGAACCTTCGGCGTTCGGATGGATGCCGTCGGGCTGGTTCAAATCCTTGTTGAGCGCAACCCCGTCGAGCAGGAACGGCAAAAAATTCGTCTTGTACTGTTCGGCAAGGTCCGGAAACGACATCTGGAAATCGCGCTGGTATTCTGCCCCGACATTCGGCGGCGCGAACATCCCGCAAAGAAGCACGCGAACGTTCTTGGCCTGCGCGCGTTCGATTATCTGCGCCAGGTTCCGTTTCATATCCTTGACCGGCATCCGCCGCAAGAGATCGTTCCCGCCGAGTTCGAGGATCAGGATTTGCACGTTTTCCATCTCGAGAACCCAATCGATCCTCTCCAGCCCTCCGAGCGTCGTGTCGCCCGAGACGCCGGCGTTGATGACCTCGTAGTCGAACCCTTCAGCCGCCAGCTTTTCCTGGAGAAGGTACGGCATCGATTCCTTCTCAAGCAGGCCGAAGCCCGCCGTCAGGCTGTCGCCGAACGCGATTATCTTCGGGCGGTCCGACCGGATCTCCGGAGTCACCATCGGCCGCGCCAGATTGCCGTTCGACTGGCGCGCGGCGGAACCCGCGCAACCGGCGAGCGCGGCGACGGTCGCGACCAACACTAGGCTCAGGAACTTCTGTTTCATAACCAAAAGCCATTCTACGCGATCGGCGGAAAAAAGATTCAATTCCGAATGCGGAACTCGGCCGCGGAACAAGAAGGACACTGATCGCCAACAGACTCCCGGCGCGCTGACCGCCAAGGCTAGGGGGCGGCAAATGGTTCGAACTCTCCTTTTGAAACCGAAATCGCCCTACAGTGCGTAATACGTTTTTCGACCGCTCCGTGCATTAGCGGCCAAAGAATTGTACAAAGGGGTATGATCAAACTTTCGAATATTTCAAAGGTCGTCCGATCGGGAACCGAAGATCTGACGATCCTCGACGATGTCTCGCTTGAGATCCCGGACGGCGAATTCGTCGCCATCACGGGTGCTTCGGGAAGCGGAAAGTCGACTCTGCTCGGGCTTATCGCGGGACTCGACGCGCCGACCTCGGGCGAGATCACGATCGATGACGAGAGCGTCACGATGATGGGCGAGGACCAGCTGGCAATGCTTCGCAGCCGAAAGATCGGATTCGTTTTCCAGTCGTTCCATCTGATACCGAGTCTGACCGCCTTCGAGAACGTGATGATCCCGATGGAGATCATCGGCTTGCGCGATGCGCGCGAGCGCGCCGAGCGCCTGCTCGTCGATGTCGATTTGACGAACCGCGGCCATCACTACCCGACAGAGCTCTCGGGCGGCGAACAGCAGCGCATCGCGATCGCGCGCGCTTTCTCGAACGCTCCGAAGATACTTCTCGCCGATGAACCGACGGGAAATCTCGACTCGCGCAATGGCGAACATATCTTTGAATTGATGACCGGGATGCACCGCCAGAATCAGGTGACCCTTGTGCTGGTGACGCACGACCAGGCACTTGCCGACCGCGCGCAGCGGCAGATCCGGCTCAAGGACGGCCGCGTCGTCGGCGATGAACGGCACGATCAGGCGGCACAATGAGATTCATCATAAACCTGACATTCCGCGAGATCCGCTCGTCGTGGCGGCGTTTGCTGTTCTTCTTTCTGTGCATCGCGATCGGCGTCGGCTCGGTCGTCGCGCTCAGATCGCTCATCCAGAACCTGAACCAGGCGGTCGGCGGCGATACGCGCGCGTTGCTGACGGCCGATTTCGAGGTCAGTTCGACGAACGACTTCTCACCGACCGATCTGCAGAAGATCGAGGACGTCGTCGGCCGCTCGCCGATCGTCGAGGCCAGGAACGAAACGATCACCAGCGCGGCCATGGCGCGGCCCGATGACGCCGCGAATGAAACGCTTTCTTTCGTCGAGCTCAAGGGCATTGAACCGCCGTTTCCGCTCGTCGGCAATTTCACGACCACCGACGGCCGCCCTTTCGATTTCAAACTGATCGAGAACAACGGAGCGGTCGTTTCCCCTTTGCTTCTTGACGATCTCAAGATCAGGATCGGCGACAAGATCAGGATCGGCAACGGCACGTTCGAGGTTCGCGCGACGTTCGATGAAGAGCCGGGCGGCTCCGGCGGATTCAGGCTCGGACCGCGCGTTTTCGTCGAAAAGAAGGCGTTCGACTCGGCCGGGATCACGACCGGCAGCGGGCGCATCCGGCGACGGATCCTGTTTCGGACCTCCGACAATCCGACGGAACTCGTGCGCCGCTTGCGCGAGAACCTGAAGGGCACGACGCTGACGGTCCAGTCGTACCGCGAAACGCAGGAAAATCTGGGCGAACAGTTCGCCCGGACCGAGAATTATCTTTCGCTGACCGGCTTGCTGATCCTCGTACTCGGCGGCGTCGGCGTCTGGAACGTCGCCCGCGTCTTTGTCGAACAAAAAAGAAAGGCCGTGGCCGTCCTCAAATGTCTCGGCGCCGGCGGATCGCGGATCATCACCGTCTATCTGATGCAGATCCTGACGCTCGGACTTTTGGGCAGCGTCTTCGGCGTCTTTCTCGCGCAGTGCTTCCTTTGGTTCGCGCGTTATCGTTTTGCCGACGCGTTGCCGGCGTCCCTAAGTTACGGTGTCGCGCTGTCGGTCGCGCTCCAGGGCATCCTGCTCGGCGTCCTGATCTCGCTGCTCTTTTCGGCATTGCCGCTGCTTCAGGTGCGCAACATCAAACCCCGGCTCCTGCTGCACGACGCTTCGGGCGAGAAGATGCGGCGGCTCGACTGGACGAAAACTCTGATCGGCGGGATCTCGCTCGCAGGCCTTCTCGGCCTCGCAACGTGGCAGGCCGGATCGCTGATGGTCGGAGCGTTCTTCCTCGTCGGGCTCGCGCTGACGTCGGTCTTCCTTTATCTCGCGGCTTCGCTGCTGACATCGATCCTGAAGAGGTTCCGGAAGCTCGGCTCGTTCTCGCTCGGGCAGGCGATAAACTCGCTCTACAGGCCGGGCAACCAAACGCGCATCATCCTGCTCGCCGTCGGACTCGGCGCGTTCGTCGTGCTCGCCGTCCAGTCGCTTCAGACGAACCTCGTGCGGGAGTTCGATTTCACGCGCAACCAGACGCTGCCGTCGCTTTTCATCATCGATGTCCAGAAGAGCCAGATCGCTGAACTCGCCAGGATCCTCGAAGAAAAGACGGGCGAACCAGCGCAGACGCTGCCGACCGTGCGGGCGCGGATCGCGTTCGTGAACGGCCGCGCGATCGATTACCAGAACCGCGAAACGCGGCAGCAGCAGGGCCAGATCGGCCGCGAATTTGCGGTCACATACCGGGAGAACCTCGACAAGAACGAGACGATAATCGACGGCGAATGGTGGAACGCGTCGCGCGGACTCCCGCAGGTCTCGGTCGAGGAAGAGATGTCCAAACGCCTGGCGGTCGTGCCGGGCGATTCGATCACCTTCGACGTCTCGGGACGCAAGGTCACGGCGCAGGTCGCGAACATCCGCAAGCTCGACCTGAGGAACACGCGGACCGCGTTCATTTTCGTGTTCGCGCCGGGCGTGCTCGAAAAGGCGCCGCAGACGTTCGCCGCGAACGTCATCCGCAAGCTTCCCGAAACCGACCGTCAAAGACTGCAGCGGGCGCTGGTCGACCGCTTCCCGAACGTGCAGATATTTGATGTCGCCGATATCGTCGCGGCGTTCCAGAAACTGGTCAACAACATCGTGCTCGCGATCTCGTTCGTCGGAAGTTTCGTGATCCTGAGCGGGATACTGATCCTGATCGGCTCGATCGCGCTGACGAAATCGCAGCGGATCTACGAGAACGCGATCCTCAAGACGCTCGGCGCGCGGCGCGGAACGCTCGCGACGATCCTGCTCGCGGAATACGGGCTTCTGGGATTGCTCGCCGGCTTGATCGGGGCGGTCTTCGCGACCGCGCTGTCGTTCGCGGTCTCGAAGTATATCTTCAATATAGACTGGCAGTTCGACGCATCGCTGACGATCGCGGGCGTCGTGATCACGGCGGCGCTCGTGACGGCGGTCGGCGCGCTGGCAAGCTTCGACGT
>CAZARD010000077.1:0-7771 GCA_964487505.1 uncultured Blastocatellaceae bacterium
TAAGTGCGATCTTCCTTTCCTGACTTCGCTTACGAATTTGGCGGGGGGCAGTAGAATGCGATCCTCGGAATCGGCCACAGGCGAACCATAAGACTCGTTTGACCTATTTAGGGCCCGCTCCTGCCGCCCTCTACGAGGGTTCAATACAGCGATCCCGCGCTTCCCCCGCGGCTGCCGCTGCGCGCTACACGCTCACACCCTCTACGAGTGCTGATACGAAAACCCAAAATCCAAAATCCAAAATCGATACGGTTCCGAATTCACGATCTCCCGACCGTTTCGGCATTTTTGATATGTGCCACGTGATGGCGACCGTGCCAGGCGTAGAGCGCGAGAAGTTTGTCCACCGAGAACCTTCCCGAATCGGGATGGACCAACTCGCGCTCGAAATCCCCGTCCCTCATCGACTTCAGAAGCGCGTGAAGCCGCAAATGGACGCCGCGGATGATCGCGAGGCTCGGTTCGATCGGCAAACGGCTGTCCGCAAGCTCGGCCCAACGCTCTTCGAAATACGGGCGGATCGTCGGCACATCCTCGGTCAGCGCGAGTTTGAACCTGCAAAAAGAGTTGATATGGGAGTCCGCAACGTGGTGCACCGTCTGCCTTATCGTCCAACCGCCCGGCCGGTAAGGCGTGTCGAGCTGCACATCGGTCAGTCCCGCGACGGCGGCCTCGATGAGATCTGGCAATTCGCCGATCGCCGCGATGTTGGCCGCGCGCGCGGCCCGATCGACCGCGGCCCCAAGATCGAACTTCCCGATCGGAAAACGAAGATCGTCAATCGTTGCTGTTGTACTCTCCATAATAGTTCTCAAAACGGGTGAATTCCTTCAGGAACGCGAGCCGCACCGTACCCGTCGGTCCGTTGCGCTGTTTCGCGATCAGAAGTTCGGCGATGCCGGCGTTCTCTTCGGACGGTTTGTAGTAGTCCTCACGATAAATGAAGGCGACGACGTCCGCGTCCTGCTCGATGCTGCCGCTCTCGCGAAGGTCCGACATCATCGGCTTCGGAGGATTCCGCGCCTCGGGGGCGCGCGAAAGCTGCGAGAGGGCCACGACCGGCACCTGCATCTCCTTCGCCAGCGCCTTCAGCTCGCGCGAGATCTGCGACACTTCCTGCTGACGCGATTCGGTACGCTTCCCGCCCGACATAAGCTGTAGGTAATCGACGACGACGAGATCGAGTTTCTTGTTCTCGGCGGCAAGGCGCCGGAGTTTGGCACGCATTTCGAGGACCGTGATCCCGGGTGTGTCGTCAATGAAAATGTCCGCCTCGGAGAGCGTCCCGATGGCTTCTGCCAGGCGCGCCCATTCGTCGCGCGTCAGATGGCCGGTCCGGAAACGGTGCGCATCGACCTTGGCCTCGCTCGAGAGCATGCGCATCACCAGCTGCTCCTTTGACATTTCGAGCGAAAAGACCGCGACGACCGCATTCTCCTGGATCGCCGCGTTCTGTGCCAGCGTCAGGCACAACGCGGTTTTACCCATCGAAGGCCGCGCGGCAACGATGATCAGATCCGTTCTCTGCAGGCCGGAGGTCTTCGCATCAAGATCCCGGAATCCGGTCGCAAGTCCCGTCAGCGCGTGCGTTTCGCGATGCGCATACTCCTGCACCTTTTCGATGACCGTCTCGGCGATCGGCCGGATATGCGCGAACCCCTGCCGCGTCCGCTCGTCGGCCAACGCGAATATCTGCTGCTCGGCGTGATCGAGGATCTCGGTTGCGTCCTCTTCTTCGGCGAGCGCTTCGCTCGTGATCTGGTTGCAGACCTTGATCAGGCTGCGGACGATGGATTTGTCCTTGACGACCTTCGCGTAGGTGAAGATGTCCGAAAAATGCGGCAGCCCGAAGGTCAGGTTCGTGATCGTCGCGATTCCGCCGATGGAATCGATCGATCCGTCCTTTTTCAGTTCCTCGCCGATCAGGATCGGATCGATCCGCTCGGATCGTTCGAAAAGCGCGGTCATCGCCTTGAAGATCCGGCGATGCAGCGGCGAATAGAAATCCTCCGGTTTCAGAAACTCGATGGCCTGCGAAATCAGCTGGTTGTCGAGCAGGATCGCGCCGAGGATCACCCGTTCGCTGTCAGGACTGCTGGGGAGCGGTTTCTCGAGAAGTTGGTCGCGCGTAAAGTCTTGATTTTGAGCCATTTAAATCGTAACCAGCGCGCCGGAACCAAAAAGGAAGAGACCGCATCGGCCAAACCGGCGCAGTCTCTGATAATACAACCTGACCGACAAAACGTCCAAAATCGCGGACGCTTTTTCGGGGTCTAGTTTCCGCTGTCTTCGGCGGGCGCCTCAGCGGCTTCGGCGACCGCTTCGGCCGCCTTCTCGACTTCGGCCTGGCCTTCGCCGCGGACCGTCACCGGAACACTGAGGACGACCTCGCGGTGAAGCTTGACATCCACGGTGTACTCGCCTGTTTCCTTGATCGCATCCTTGAGATTGACGCGTTTGCGGTCGATCTCATAGCCCTTGGCGGCGAGCGCCGCGGCGATGTCCATCGACGTCACCGAGCCGAAAAGCGTTCCGGACTCTCCCGCCTTGCGGGTGAATTCGAGCGCGATGTCGCCCATCTGCTGCGCCTGAAGTTCGGCGGTCGCCTTTTCCTGCGCCGCCTTCTTCAGAAGGGCCGCGCGTTCAAGTTCGATCTGCCTCACGTTGCCTTTCGTGGCCAGCGTCGCCAACCCCTGCGGCAGCAGGAAGTTACGGGCATAGCCGGCGCGGACCTTGACGATCTCGCCGCGTCCCCCAAGCGTTTCGATATCTTCACGCAAAAGAATCGTAGTATGTGCCATTTGTGTATTCCTCCTTGCTTAGTCCGCGACGAACGGGATCAAAGCCATCGAACGTGCGCGCTTGATCGCGCGCGCGACGCGACGCTGATCTTTCGCGGTGATTCCAGAGATGCGGCGCGGCATGATCTTGCCACGCTCCGGAATGAAACGCCTCAGAAAATCGACATCCTTCCAGTCGACGTAGTCGGGGACGACCTGACGCGGACGGCGACGCTGATAGCGGCGCGGCATTTTTTCAAGATCCTGTTCAAGCCCGGCGTCGAGCTCGACAACTTCGTTATCGTTCAATTCTTTTTCCTTTTCCATCTTGATCGACTCCTCGCTTACTGGTTAGCCTCCGCTTCGACGTTCTCCGTCTTCGCTGCACGGTTCCGACGGCGGTCGCGCTTTGCCTGCTTCTTCTCGGCGGCCTTGCGGTCCTCGTCAACCCGAACCGTGATGTAGCGCATTATCATGTCATTGACGCGCATCCGCCGTTCGAGTTCGGCGATCTCCTGTCCGGACCCTTCGATCTCGAAAAGCACGTAATACCCTTCGGTCTTCTTCTTGATCGGATAAGCGAGCTTCCGGCGGCCCCAATCGTCCGTTCTGACGACATTTCCGCCTTCCTTCTCGACCAGCTTGACGATCGCGTCGTTGAGTTTGACGATCGTGTCGTCAGACGTCTCGGGCGACGCGATGTACATTACTTCGTATGTTCTGTTTGCCATTTTCCTCCTTTTGGCTTTCAAGCTTTGTCCACCGGGGCAAAGCAAGAAGGGTCTTGTCATTTGGGATTTGGGATTTGGGATTTCGCAATCCAAACCAATTCGAGATCCTTCCCGACAAATCCGAAACTCAGTTGTATTTCGCCATCGCTTTGTCGATCCCGTCTTCGATGATCGAGACAATTGCGTCGGCGCTCCTGTCCAGTATCGAACCGACCTCTTCAAGGTCGTTCTTTGAAAAATTCTCAAGCACGAAATTTCGCGCGTCGCCAAGCTGGTGTTCCGGTTCGATCCCGATCCGAAGTCTCGCGAACTCCTGGGTCCGGAGACAATCGATGATCGATCTCAGACCGTTCTGGCCGCCGTGGCTTCCCTTCGGCCGGATCCTGATCTTCCCGAACGGAAGCGCCAGATCGTCCGAAATGACGATCAGCCTCGCGATCGCGCGGTCGTCCTTTTTCAAAAGACAGGCGACGGACTCTCCGCTCAGGTTCATGAATGTCTGCGGCTTGACGAGTTCGACGGTTTCTCCGCCGATCTCTCCGCGACCGATCAGCGCCCGGCATTCCTCTCGCCGGACCGCTGTTTGAAGCCGCGCCGCGAGACGATCGACGAGCATGAATCCGAGATTATGGCGGTTCTTCTCGTATCGCTGGCCCGGATTTCCGAGCCCGACGACAAGCCATTTCTTCCCGGAAAGCGCGTCCATCCGTTAGGCTTCGGCTTCGGCGACCTCGTCAGCCGCGGCCGCGGCCGCTTCGGCCTCGACCCGCGCCACGTTCTCGGCGTTGATCTCAGCGGCCTCGTTGCCGACAAGCCGGCGCAGATCAGCGTGCATCAAGCGGCCTTTGATCGCGTCGATCTGGCGGTCGTGAAAAACGACATCGCTGACGCCGACCCCTTCGATGTCGATCGCGAACACCGTGTGAATGCCCGACTCGGTCCGAAGCACCGCCGCCAATTCGCTGAGCGGCGCGGTAAGGGCGAGCGTTTCGCCGCCCCCGCCGTAGATCGAGACCGGGATGCGACCGTCACGCCGCAGCCGACGCGAATCGTTCTTGCCGCGGCCTTCCCTCTTTTCTGCCTTTACAACAATTTTCTCTGCCATAGTTCCTCGTTCGGCCTCGTTCGCCGATTCCTAAATAAACAGTGACGAAACGCTCGTTTCGTCGTGAATGGATTTGATCCCGTTCGCCAGCAGTTTGCCGATGCTGAGCAGTTCGATCCGCCCCGCCTTTCGGAGCGCCTCGGCGTCATCGCGAAGAGGAATCGTGTTCGTCACGATCACCTTCTTGATATGCGAGGCCGAGATGTTCTCGACCGCCCTTCCCGAAAGAACCGCGTGCGAAAAACAAGCGTAGATCTCGTTCGCTCCGTTCTCATACAGCGCCTGGGCGACCTTGCAGATCGTGCCGCCGGTATCGCACATATCGTCGACGATCAGACAGTTCTTGCCGCGGACGTCGCCGACGATGTTCATCACGTCCGCGACGTTCGCCTTTTCGCGCCGCTTGTCGCAAAGCGCGAGACCGGCGTTGAGCCGCTTCGCATAGGCGCGCGCGCGCTCGGCGCCGCCCGTGTCCGGCGCGACGACGATCAGGTTCTCGATCGAATTCTGCTGAAAATAATCGACGATCACCGGCGCCGCATAAAGATGATCGACCGGAATGTCAAAGAATCCCTGGATCTGCGACGCGTGCAGATCGACGGTCAAGATGCGCTGCGCCCCGGCGGTCGTCAGCAGGTTCGCGACCAGTTTCGCCGCGATCGGCACGCGCGGACGGTCCTTTTTGTCTGACCGCGCGTAACCAAAGTACGGTATGACGGCCGTCACGCTCGCGGCCGACGCCCGGCGGAACGTGTCGATCATCACGAGCAGTTCCATTAGGTTCTGATCGGTCGGCGGGCACGTCGGCTGGATGATGAACACATCGGTGCCGCGAACGTTTTCGCCGATCTGAAAGTTGAACTCTCCGTCCGAAAAACGGTCGGTATTCGCCCGGCCGAGATCGCAGCTCAGATGACGGCAAATCTCTTCGGCCAACACGCGGTGCGCATTGCCCGAGAATATTTTGATGCTTCCGGTGACGCTCATCTTCAAAAAGAAAAACGAGCAATTGTTCAATTGCCCGTTCCGATCAGAAAAAACCTTGGCTGGGGCGGAAGGATTCGAACCTGCGAATGCCGGAACCAAAATCCGGTGCCTTACCACTTGGCTACGCCCCAGTGACTAATTTCAGAAACTAATCGGAAACAACCGTCAGGCCCTTCCGAGCGCTTCGCGGAAATCTGCCCGCGAGACGGTTGATACGGCAAACATTCGCCAGTCAGAATCAGATCCGAGGGCTTTCAATGTGGTTTGCCGTGTCTCTTCTTTGTCAAAAACCGCGAAGACGCTCGCTCCGCTTCCAGCCATCAGCGCGCTCACCGCGCCGTGCCCGAGAAGCGCTTCCTTAACCCGTCGAATTTCGGGATGGAACGCGAAAACGCTCGCCTCAAAATCGTTTGTCAATGCCGTTCTGCCCGTAAGCCGTTCGAAGGCGTCTTTTCGGCAAATTTTGAGAATACGTTCTGAGGATTCCTTTGTCAAGCGATTCGCATTAAGGCCGCGGAACGCTTCGGCCGTGGAAACGTCGATGCGGGGCGTCACGATGAGCATCAGACCCTCGACGATATCGGGCATCGGTTCGATCTCGGTTCCGCGTCCCGTTCCGAAGGCCGTCCCGCCGGTCAGGAAGAAAGGAACGTCGGATCCGATCCCCGAACCGATGGCGGCCAAGGCCTCGTCCCCGGCATCTATCGACCAAAGCGAAGCGAGCCCAATGAGCGCGGTGGCGGCGTTCGACGATCCGCCGCCGAGTCCGCCCGGCGCCGGTATCCGCTTTTCCAGAAAGATCTTCGCGCCGGATCGCACGCCATACTTTTCGCGGAGCGCATATGCGGCGCGAAGGATCAGGTTCGAAGGACCGGTCGGGATACGCGGATCGTCGCATTCGAGCGAGATTTCGGCGGCCGATTCGAACCGGATCGAATCGGCGAGGGAAACCGTTTGGAAAACCGTGCAAAGGTCGTGATAGCCGTCTTCGCGCTTTCCGAGCACGTTGAGGCGCCAGTTGATCTTGGCGAAACTCGGAAGCGTGAATCGTTCGGACGGCATTAGAGAAGCATAGAAAACAAAAAAGGATGAGGCAAGCGCTTCATCCTTTTGTGCCAGGGCGTTCCCGTCGCAGATTTGATTCCATCGCGGCGCTTTTACCCGGATGGAGCAACAGAACCAAACGCTTCAGGTTGACGATTGGTTCGAGGTCTGGAATTGGAAGTGATTCTCCGGTAATTGTTTCAATCACGTCTGTTAGCTGATAGCTAACAGCTGATAGCTGGTGGCCGATCGGTCCGACGGTCCTGCAAATCCGGAAGTTCCCTTATTTCGTAATCGGGTTTAAGCGAGACGGCCCAGCGCCGTACGGTTCAGCGCCTCTGCAGGAAGACCTGCGTGAAATAGAACGATCCCTCGGGCGTCACGGCAACTCCGACGCCGGTCTCTTTCCAACGCTCATTGAGAAGATTCTCGCGATGGCCGACGGAAAGCATCCATTTCTCGACCGCGACCGCCACCGGATCGGCGTATCCTCGATTGAAGGCGATGTTCTCGCCGATCGCCGACCATTTTCGGACGCCGAGCTGATCGGCGCGATCGTCCACCATCTTGCCGTCGACGCCGCGGTGGCCGAAGAAATTCAGGGTCGCCATGTTCGTCGAATGAAGCCGCGCGATCCGCGCCGCATCTTCGCTCCAGACTACCGTTGCGAGGCCGTTCTTGAGCCGCAGGGCGTTTATCAGTTCGAAGACCCCGCGCTCGAAACTGCGGATCTCCGCGGCGGTGAAATCGAACTTTTTGGCCTCCGGCCCCGGAACGGCAACGACGCGTTGCCGGCTCAGCGACGACTCGGTATCGCGAGTCGGGACCGAATCGAATCCGAGGCCCTGCCCAGAGGCGGTGGCCGCGGTAAAAAGCAAAAGAAACGCGGTAAAGACGGTCGGAAGAGTCGGAATTCGCAGCATCGAACCTCACTTCGGCAGCCCGAACGAACGCCGTTCAGCGCCCTCGTGGCTTTGCTTCCGCTTGATTCAGCGGTCGCCCTTTCGGTTGAGTTTCCGAACCGCCGAGAGACGGTTCACTGCTTTAAGAAATGTCTATTGCTGCCTGTCTTCCAGAAGAAAAATGGACAATGGGTTCAACTGACAATGGACAATGGGTTCAAC
>CAZARD010000077.1:7871-21861 GCA_964487505.1 uncultured Blastocatellaceae bacterium
GTCCATTGTCCATTGTCCGTTGTCCGTCGTCCATTGTCCGTTGTCCGTTGTCCGTTGTCCGTCGTCCATTGTCCGTTGTCCGTTGTCCATTGTCCGTCGTCCATTGTCCGTTGTCCATTGTCCATTGTCCATTGAAACGCTTGTCCATTGGACCCATTGTTAAGTCCATTCTTATCGCCCGGTCTTTTTGCCGGCGATCTTCTGACGGAGGTCGTTGATCTGTCCGGCTTCGCTTGCGAACGCGAGCGCCCGCTGCCACATTTGCCGGGCGAGGTCCGTTTTGCCCTGTTTGGCATAAACATCGCCCAAGTGTTCGAGCACCGTCGCCGACGTCGAATCGATCTTCAGGGCCTTCTTAAGATTCTCTTCCGCGAGTTCGAGTTTTCCGAGCTTGAAATACGCCCAGCCGAGACTGTCGAGGTACGAGGCGTTCCGCGGATCGATCTCGAGCGCCTGCTCGATGAGCTTCAGCGCCTCGTCGAGGCGCTCGTTGCGTTCGAGCAGAAAATATCCGAGATTGTTGAGCGCGATCGGGTTTCGAGGCGTCTGCTTCAGGATCCCGCGAAGAGTCGCCTCGGCGGCCGCGAAGTCGCCCGAAACCTGCTGTCCGGTCGCGAGCGTGAGCAGCGCGATCTGCCGGCGTTCCTCGTCCGCCGCCTTTGCCAGCGCCTGATTCGCCCAGCTGACGGCGTCCTTGCCGCGCTTCGCCTCGCCGAAAAGGATCGCGATGAAAAGCTGGTTCGAAAAATCGTCGTACATTATCGACGGCGCCTCCGGATTCTGCTTGCCGAGAAGCGACTTGATGATCGCGACGCCTTCATCGACCCGTCCGAGTTCAGTCAGAAGCATCGCTTCGGTCCGCAAGAACCCGTAATCCTGAGGGAAACGGACGCGCGCGGCCTTCGTCGCCTGCAACGCTTCCTGCTTTTTCCCGTCCTCGCGATTAAGGTTTATCAGCTGTCGGTCGGTGAACGAGTCCTCGTCGCCGAGCACCTTTTGCGACGCGATGATCGTGTCGCGCGCTTCGGCAAACCGGTTCGCGATCTTCAGGGTACCGATGATCCCTTCATAAACGACGATCGCAAAATCCCGTTCCTCGTCGACCGCGGGCTTGTCGCGGGCGATGCCGCGCGTTTCAAGCGATTTGTAATACGCGGCGATCGCGGCATCGAACTGTTCGCCGTCGCGATAGACCTCGGCAAGCCCGACCAGGATCCCGGCCGCCGCGGCCTTGTCCTGCTCAGCGAGACGCGCGACCGTGTCGTTCAGGAACTTGGCGGTTTCTTCGGACCTGCCGGCCTTTGACTGCACCTTGGCGAGCAAGAGGATCAATTGCGTGTTTCCCGGAGTCGCGTAGATCGCCTGCCGGATCGCCTGGATCGAGGTCGCTGCCGCGGCCGGATCCGCGGAGTCGAGCGCACGGCTCAATAGCTCAACCGCCTCGCCGTTCTCAGGGTCGTCCGCGATTACCTGATTAAGAACCTCGATCGCCTCGTTGAAGCGCTTCGCATCGACGAGCGCTTCGGCCAGACGGGCCGAGGCGGCTTCGGGAGCAAGATCGGCCTGACCGCCCATAAGCGTGCGGTAGAAATACGCATCGACGGGCGGCGCGGACGAAAGCCAGTTGCGGAGCGCCCTGATCCGCTCGTCGGCGTTGTCTTTCTGCAACTCGCTGAGGAAGGCCCAGGCCTCGGCGTTGCGCGGATCGAGGCGGGCGATCTCCTTCCACGCCGCGATCGCTTTGGCGACAAACTCCTTGTCCAGATCGCCGCGGTTCAGGCGGCTCTTGATCGTGAATCCGCGGGCCAGGATGCGATGCGCCCCAAAGTTGTTCTTGTCGATCTTGATCGCGATGTCCGCAAGCCGGACGGCTTCCTCAAGATCGTTCGGCGGAAGGTTCCAAGCCAATTCCGCGAGCGCCGTATACCCCTCGGCGAGCGTCGGGTCGAGCTCGACCGCCTTTTGAAATGCCTGCCGCGCCAAACGGCCGTTCGCGGTGGCCTGCGCGCGCGAACGTTTGATCAACCAAACGTAGCGCTGCCCTTCAAGCAATTTCGCGAAAGCTTGTTCACGCCTCTCCCTTGAAACGGTTTGCGAGCCGTCCAGCGAGGCAACATTTTGGGACAAGGCGTCTGAGAGGCGCGGGGTCTGCGCCGGAACCGGCGTACGCGCCGGCGTCGGCGAAGCGAGGGGTTTGCCTCCGTTCTGCGCGATCGCGAGCGTAGCCGAAGCGATGGCGGCGAAGAACGCCGCGGCGATGTGCTTGTTGTTCATATCGATCAAACGTTTTCGAGAGTGGCGACAATGGTCTTCCAGACCTTCTTGCGGGGAAAAGTGATAAAGAAAACGATCAAGGCGATGGCCGCCGCCCGGAACATATCGAAACTGCTTCCGGTGAACATCGTGATCACGAAACCGATTATCGAGATCGCTTCCGCGAACATTCCGAGGATCAGCGAGTTCGTCTGAAGCAGCTTGAGCACCGCTGGAATTCCGCCGAGCAGAGCCGCGTTCCTGAGCCGTTCCCAACCAAAGAAGAGACGGCGGAGTATGAAACTTCCGATGGCGATGAAGAGAACCGCCACCCACAGGGTCGTCACCGACTCGTTCGTCTCGACGATCTCGGTCCTCGCGACGACAAACCAGGCTACGCCCGCCAGGACCAGCGTGAACGCGACCTGTGCGAGTCCGACAATGAACGAGATGCGGTAGCGCCGGTCGATCTCTTTAAGGTTCTCGGTTGAGATCTGGTTCATCAACGCTGCTTCGGTTTCTCTTCGTCCTTCTTGTCCTCGGTCTTCGCCTGGGTTTCGCAGGGAACGACAACCGCGGTCAGCGTCTTCGGCACCTCGCTCGCGGCGAGCTGACCAAGATTCTCGATGACACGGTCTATGACCTCGAACTTGCATTTGTCAAAATCCCGGGTCATCAATACGCCGTCCTTGTCGATCGTCATCGGATAGATCCCGAACAGCTGGTTCTTGAAATTCGAGAAGAATGACGATTTCTCCGGCGGAAGGACGTTCATCCGGTCCGGATTCGGCTCCGGGATCTTGGCCCCGATCAGATTTAGCTGCTCCTTCGCCTTCTCGACGTATTCGCTGTTCGGATAATCGGCCACAAGGCGCTGGAAATAACGGGCCGCCTGGTCCGTTTCTTCTTCAACGAGGTACGTCACCGCGATCTTGAACAGCGCTTCGTCCATAAAACTGAACGAAGGGTATTTGTCGAGGATCTCGCGATAGCGCGACTGCGCACCCTTGAGCCCGCCCTTCTGCTGATCGACCGACATCTTGTAGTAGTAGTTGGCAATGTAGAGATTGTGCAGACCGAGGTTGTCCTGGACTTCGACAAGGCGTTGCTCGACGAGAGGACGCAGCGCGGAATTCGGATAATTCTGCAAAAAGGCCTTCAGTTTCTGCTCGGCGCGGCGCGCGTTCGGTATCTCGCGGTCCGGCAGTCCGATCCGCCGCATCTCGGATTCCGCGATCTTCAGCAGCACGCGGTCCGCCAACGGGTGCGTCGGGAAGAACGTCAGCCAATCCTGATAGCCGGCCGCCGCTTGGATCAAGGCGCTGGTCGTGCCTTCGAGATAGAACGAATCCGCGACCGCGAGCTTGGACATCGGCAGGTACGGCGAATCGGGATAGGTCGTGATGATCGTCTGGAAAAGCAGTCGGCCGACCTCGTAATTGCCCTTGCGGATCTCGCGCGTCGCGACGACAAAAAGCTCGCGATCGCGGCCCGGCTGGACCTCGCCGATGAGTTCCTCGTACTCGTCGCGTTCCTTTCCGATCGGGATCAGCCAGAAAAGCTTCTTGGTCCGCGTCTTTACCTCACGCTTCTGACCAACCGTCGAGGTCGGTGTCGCGCGCAGCGAAGCCGTTTCGACGAGCGCGGCGTCCGAGCGGACCTGAAGCTCCTTGACCCGCTCTTCAAGCTGGTCGACGTCGCTGATCTCGTACTTCTCGGACCGATCGACCTTTCCCTTGAGACTGCCGACCTCGGTCGAAAGCGACTGCGCCTCCTTTTCGAGGCCGAGTATTCGACCGAGCGGCGTGTCGAGTTTCGACTTGTCGTCCTTTTTCGTCTTGTCGCCCTTGCTGTCGTCCTTGAGCGCATTCGCCGCGCTCTGAAGCGAGCGGCGCATCGTGTCGAGCTTCTGGCGCATTACGTCGAGCCGCTGCGACGGCGTCAGATTGTCCTGCGCAAAGGAAGAAACGGCCAGACAAAGGACCAGAAAAGTCAGAATTGGTGTCTTGATCTTGGAAATCATATGCAAACTAAACCCAGCTTGTACCATTTTCAATAAGTTCTTGCGATGCGAGTCGCGGATTCCCGCCGCCGAAAACGGCCGATCCGGCGACGATTATCTCGGCACCCGCCTCGACGATCCGACGGATGTTTCCGCCATCGACGCCGCCGTCAATCTCGATCCGCGTCGACAGTCCCCGCTCATCAATCATCGCCTTCAACCGACGAAGCTTGTCGATCGACGACGCGATGAACCGCTGGCCTCCGAAACCCGGATTGACCGACATCAGAAGCACGAAATCCGCGTCCGCGAGCGCTTCTTCGAGCGCGACGAGCGGCGTCGCCGGATTGATCGCCACGCCCGCCTTGCCCCCGGCCTCGCGGATCGCGGTCAAGGTCCTCTGCAGATGGACGTCCGCCTCGACGTGAACCGAGACCATATCGGCGCCGGCCCTGACGAATTCCGCCGCATAGCGGTTCGGCTCGACGATCATCAGGTGACAATCGATCGTCATCTCAGTGATCCGCCGCAAGGAGCGAACGACCGGAAGACCGATCGTAATGTTCGGCACGAAACGCCCGTCCATCACATCGACGTGAAGGACCGTCGCGCCCCCGGCCTCGATCGCCGCGATCTCCTCGCCGAGCCGCGCAAAGTCCGCCGACAGCAATGACGGCGCCAGTTCAAAAGCGGGACGCATCTGCTCTTTCGCGATCATTTCAATACAAGATACTTTGTTGCCGGCCCGTTTCCGGCGGTTGCCCGATCAGTTGTTGGGATTGCGTCGTTCGCGCGTGTCGCCGCCACCAGGAGTTTTCGCCGGCGTCGGCTTCGGCGAACTGCCCGGCGTTCCCTGTTTGTTGCCCGGCGTTTCGTTCTTGTCCTTGTTCGAGTTCGATTCGTTGGAATTGCCGGACTGCGACGACGTGTTCGAAGCGGAGTTGGCGATCACGTCGCGCGTCGCCGCGCTCTTCTTCTTGTTCGTGTTGCTGTTCGAGTTCGCGTCCCGTTTCTTCGGCTTGTCGGAGATCAGTTCCTCGATCGTTTCCGAATCGTCCTTCGTGTCCTGATTGCCCTTCTGGAGCGTCGCCGGCTTTTCTTCTCCTTCCGGATTCGGCTTGCTCGTGACGACGAGTATCAGCTGGCCCGTCTTGACGGTATCGCCCGGTCGCGGCAGTTGTTCGAGGACCGTGTTCGGGGCTTCCTGCGAATAGCGGTCGGCCCGCTTCTTGATCCTCAACCCGAGACTTTCGAGTTCGCGTTCGCTTTCTTCGAAGTTCTTGCCGACGATCTCGGGAACCCGAACCTCCGAGCCCTGAAGCGACATATAGACGACGCCGGCGAGGCCGGAGACGAACGCGAGACCGAGAACGATCGCGATTATCAGTTTTCCGATGGCGGATGCGCCCTTCTTAACAAAGCTCACGGCGGTAAACTCCAAAAATCAAAACGAAAGTCTAACATTTTTTTGCCGGGATTCACGAATCCCGACGGGCACGGACCGATTTTCAGCGTTTCGCGAACGCCGCGACGAAGAATCCGTCGATCCCGTCGCGGGCCGGCGACGTTCGCGCGAAACCGTCCGCGGTCCGAAACCGTTCCGGCAGTTCCGGGATTGCCGACGAAAACTCCGGAGTTTGCGCGAGAAACGCGTGCGCGACCTCTTCATTCTCTTCGCGTTCAAGCGAACAGGTCGAATAGATCAGCCGGCCGCCCTTTCTGACCATTTTTGATGCGTTCGCGAGCATCGCGAGTTGTTTCAACGCAAATCCGTCGAGGTCCGATTCTCTCAAACGGTATCGTATCTCCGGATTGTGCCGGATGGTTCCGGTCCCCGAACAAGGCGCGTCGACGAGCACGGCGTCGAAGCTCTCATCCGGAAACGGCAGCGGCCGGGCGGCGTCAAATCTGACGACATTGACGAACGAGGCGCCCTGACGGCGGATGTTGGCGGCGAGCGCCGCGACCCTCGATTCGGGCATATCGCCGGCGACGAACCAAGCCTGCGGGCAAACGAGCGCGGCCAACGTCGTCTTTCCGCCGGGCGCCGCGCAAACATCCAGGAATCGCTCGCCGGGCCGCAACGACAGCGATCCGGCGACGAGTTGCGAGCCTCGGTCCTGAAAATAGATCTTTCCATTGGCCGCGAGTTCGCGCAGAAACTCCGCACGGTTCGGGGCGTCCTGATCCGAAAGCGCGCGTTTTACCGCATCGGTCGTCCGTAGCGTCCATCGAAACTCGCCGACCGGCGCGGTGTTGTCGCTCTCGACCAGTTCGCGCGCCGCCTCTTCGCCGAAGCGCGAGACCCATCGTTCGACAAGCCATCGGGGATGCGACGACTCGGTCGCCAGCCGGTCGAGCGCGTCTGCAAATTCGATCTCCGGCACGCCGTTCTGAAAACGCCTCAGAACCGCGTTCACAAACCCCTTGGCGGAGGTCTTCTTCGCCCGCGATGTCAGATTCACAGCATCGTTGACGGCCGCGTGCGCGGGGACCCGGTCAAGGAAATGGATCTGGTAAAGTGCCGCCTGCAGTATCGCGCGGACCTCCTGATCGATACGGCGTCCCGCCGTCAGCGCGTCGATCCACCGGTCGAGAAGCATCCGGCGTCGCAGCACTCCGAGAACGATCTCGTAGCAAAGCCCGCGGTCTGCCGCGCCGAGCCGCTCGGCAGCCTCGGCAAGCACGGCGGAAGAATGCGCGCCGCGTTCGATTTCGATCAGAGCGTCCTGCGCGGCGATGCGCGCCGGGGAGATCTTCATTTCGATTTCAATTCGGCCGAAAGATCCTCGGCTTTCCCCTTCCTGAGATTCCGGTCGACCGAGATACGGTCGTCAAAAACAAAGCACTCGCCTTCCCAAAGGCTTTCCTCCGGCGGCGTTTCCTCGAGATATCTCAGGATCCCGCCCTCGAGCTGGAAGACGTTCTCGAATCCGAGTCCCTTGACGTACGGCGCGAACTTTTCGCAGCGGATGCCGCCGGTGCAGTACATCGCCACGGTCCGCACACGTTCTGGATCGAGATTTTCCGCCACAAAGTCGGGAAGTTCGCTGAAACTCGCGGTTTCCGGATTGACGGCGCCGCGGAAGCTCCCGACCCTGACCTCGTAATCGTTGCGCGTGTCGAGCACGAGGACATCGGGCCGCGTGATCAATTCGTTCCATTCGCGCGGGCCGACGTGCGTCCCCCGGCCGAGTTCGAGATCGACCGCCCGGCGGAGCGTGACGATCTCCCGTTTTATCTTGACGAACCGGCGCCGGAACGGATTCGTCGTATGCCGCGACATCTTGAACGTGATCTCGCAGGCGAAGATCCTCTCCGCTTCCCTGACGAAACGACCAATATCGTCGGGCGCTCCCGAGACCGTGGAGTTGAACCCCTCGGAAGCGATGATCATCGTCCCGAGGATCGAATGTGCGCGCATTGCGTCGAGGATTTCGCCGCGCAGCGCCGGCAGATCGTCCAACGGGCGAAAATCGTAGAACGTAATGATCGCGAAGTCCTTCATCCGAGTTTCGTTCCCGGCGCGAGCCTAACGCCATTGAGAAAGTCGCGCACTGGCATCCGGCGCTTGCCCTCGATCTGGACCTCCGTGACCGAAAGCACGCCGCCCGCGCCGCATGCGATGTCGATTCGGTCGCCGCCTGCCCCGATCACGGTCCCGGGTTCCATCGTCGTCGCCGAATCGGCCGCGGCGGCCGACCAGATCGTGAATTTCCTGCCGTCGAGAAACGTGTAAGCCGTCGGGAAAGGCTGGAATCCGCGGACCCGGCCCGCGATCCGCGCCGCCATTTCATCCCATACGATGCGGCCGTCCTGCTTGGTCATTATCGGCGCCAGAGTCGCCCGTGAATCATCCTGTTTCGCGGGCTCGATCGCGCCGATCCTGCCAAGCGTTTCGGAGAGCAGATCGGCCCCGACCGACGCCAGCCGCGCCATCAACTCAGCCGAGTTCTCGTCCGGACCGATCGCGGTCTTCGCCTGCAGAAGAATGTCGCCCGTGTCGAGGCCTTCGTCCATCAGCATCGTCGTCACGCCGGTCTCGGTCTCGCCGTTGACGATCGCCCAGTTAACGGGCGCCGCCCCTCGGTATTTCGGGAGCAGAGAGAAATGAACGTTGATCGCGCCGCTCGGGAACGCGTTTAGGTAGCCGGCCGGGAGAATCCGACCGTAGGCGACGACGACGGCGACATCGGCGGCGTGGCCGCGAAATTCGTCGAGCGCTGCAACGGTGCGGATTTTCGCGGGTTGCAGCACGCGTAGGCCGCGCCCTTCGGCGAATTCCTTCACCGGCGGAGGCGTTAAGCGATTTCCGCGGCCCGCCGGCCGGTCGGGCTGCGTGTACACCGCTACGACCTCGTGGCCGTCCGCAAGCAGCCTCTCGAGACACGGGACCGCGGCCTGCGGCGTACCCATAAAGACGATCTTCATCGATCTTCGCTCCAAAAATGACCTCGACCGTCAGAAAACGCGTGTCCGCATTCCCTGACGGTCGAACGGATCGCAACCCGATCAGTAACCGCAGTGATAGTTCGATCCCTCGAACAGGCGCTCCCACTTGCCGTCCTTCTTGCCGTACGCGTTGAAGCTCGAGCCTTCGAAGCCCTGTACATAGGTAAAGACCTCGGAAAACCCGTCGGCGTTGAAATCGAGGACATCGAGCAGAAGTTCGTGATAAACGCCTTCATCAACCGCTTTGATCTCGCCGCTCATCACCTCTTCTTCCTTGATCGTCTTGAACTCGCTGATCCCAATCTTCAACTTGCCGTCCGCGCCTTTTTCGGCGATGAAGAAGAGAGTCGCGCGTTCTTTCGCGCCCGTTTCAACCCAGAAGGACCCGACCAGTTCCGCCTTGCCGTCGGAATCGAGGTCGAGGGCGGTCAGATTGTGGTATTTCAGGTTCTTGACGGCCGACGCCGTGACCGAGTTCCCGATCAGTTCCTCACGCACCAACGTTTCGGCTTCCGCGCGTTCGGCGGCTGTCGGCAAACGGCGAACACCCGATCCCTTGACCGGGGCGTTCGTCGCGAGCCCCATCACCATTCCTTTCAGCTTCGCTCGCGTCGACGTGACCGTCACATCGGCGATGTTCCGCGCACATTCGCTCGACGGATCGAACTTCCCGATCGTTACCGCACCCGCGTCAGCGCCACCGAAGACGAGCTTGTACTTCGTCGCGCGCTTATAATAGTCGGCACCGAACTTCTTGAGCTTGGCGCCCTCGTCCGCTCCGTCGGAAAGCGTTTTGAGCACGCCCCTTTCGATCTTCGCGATCGGTTCGACGTATTTTCCGTCGTTGAGAACCGCGAAGATCCCCGGAGCCGGTTTGGAGACCGGTTTGGGAGCCGGCTTGCGCTGGGCCGCGACGCTGATCGCCGCCGCCAGAAACAAAACAATCAATAAAAGTCTATTCATATTTTCTTTGCGATCGATTTGGCCTGCATGAACTGGAGCAGGTATTCGCGGCCTCCTGCCTTGGAATCGGTCCCAGACATATTGAATCCGCCGAACGGGTGAACGCCGACCAACGCGCCGGTGCATTTCCGGTTCAGATAAAGATTTCCGACGTGAAACTCGCGTTTCGCGCGTTCGAGCCGTTCCTCGTCAGCCGAGTAAACGGATCCCGTCAATCCGAATTCGGTGCCGTTCGCGATTTCGAGCGCGTGGTCGAAATCTTTCGCCTTGACGACCGCGAGCACCGGCGCGAAGATCTCTTCCTGCTCGATCGTCGAACCCGCCTCGACATTGTCGATGACCGTCGGCTCGATGAAGAATCCAGTCTCGTCGTTACCCTTGCCCCCCGTCAGCAGCACGCCGCCCTCGGCAAGGCCCTTTTCGATGTATTCGAGCGTGGTGTCGAACGACCGTTTGTTGATCACCGCCGCCATATTCGAATCGCCCTCGGTCGGCTGTCCGACCCTGAGCTTCTTCGTCAGAGCGACGACCTTCTCGACCAGTTCATCGTGGACCTTCTCGTCGACGATGAGCCGCGAGCAGGCGGAACATTTTTGCCCCTGATATCCGAAGGCGGCCTGCACGACGCCGGTCGCGGCCGCGTCGATATCGGCATCGTCGGCGACCACGATCGCATCCTTGCCCCCCATCTCGGCGACGACGCGCTTGATCCAGATCTGGCCCGGCTGCGTTTTCGCAGCGAGCTCGTTGATGTGGAGCCCAACCTGCTTCGAGCCGGTGAAGGAGATGAAACGGGTTCTCGGATGCTTGACCATCGCGTTCCCGGTCGCGGCGCTGCCGGTAACGAAATTGACGACGCCTTTCGGCAGTCCGACCTCTTCGAGGACCTCGATAAACTTGACCGCTATCGTCGGCGAATCCGAAGAAGGCTTGAGAACGACCGTGTTGCCCGCGACGATCGCCGCGGATGTCATTCCGACCATAATGGCGAGCGGAAAATTCCACGGCGGAATGATCGCGCCCACCCCGAGCGGAATGTACTCGACAGAATTGATCTCCGGCAAAGGCGACGGCGTGATCGGCAGCGGTTCGGACCAGCGGATTGCTTCGCGTCCGTAGAATTCGAGAAAATCGATCGCTTCCGCGGTGTCGCCGTCCGCCTCGGCCCAGGTCTTGCTCGTCTCAAAACACATCCAGGCCGAAAAATAGTGCTTGCGTTCGCGGATGATGGCCGCGGCCTTGAATAGGTATTCGGCGCGCTCGGCGGCGGGCACGTTGCGCCATGACCTGAACGCTTCCGAAGCGGCTCCGATGGCCCTGTCCACGAGGCGCTCCGCCTCCGGATCGACCTCGGAAAACACACCGACGACCTCGGTCTTGTTCGCCGGGTTGTAGCTGCGGAATTTTTCGTCAAGCGTGATCTTCTCGCCGTCGATCCTGATTTGGTACTCACGGCCAAGCTCGCCCCGCACCTTTTCGATCGCGGCGCGCATCGCCTCGGCATTCGCCGGAACCGAAAAGTCGGTGAACGGCTCGTTTCTGAATTCGTCCAAAACCCTTTGAGTCTGCATAAGTTCGATCTCCTCTGTTAGATAAGCTGATGATAGAAAGAGAGAGAGTCCAACGCAAGTTTCGCGCGGCACAAAAACGCGCGGCCCGTCGGCAAACGGACCGCGCGCTGGTCTTCATCCCCCGATATTCAACGGACACGCATCGCCGGATCGCCGAAAAGCGTCCAGGAGAGCCGTACGTCGCGGCCGCCGACGAGACTCTCTTTCGCATCCTTGACGAGATCGCCGATACGCGGGATCGTTCCGAGGCCGATCTGATTGTAGAAACGGGTCGCCATTATCTCCTGAATGTCGGGAGTCGTCTTACCCGACGACGCCCAGGCGATAACGGCACCGCCGTTCGGCGTCTTGACCGCCGTCTCCGCAAACGAATCAAAGGTCGGAGCCAGGAAATAGCCGTTCAGACAAGTGAGCAGCGTGAAGATCGAGAGATTCGTCGGATTCGTCATCAGCGGCAGATCGTTGCGGTGATAGAAATTCGACGCCGCCCAAAAGAGGGTCGATCCATGGCCGGAATAGTTGACCAGATAACGCCCTTGGTTGAGATCGGCGATCAACAGGTTCCGCGCGTCCGGATTTACGCGCGAGATGAAGGTCTTCGGAATGTCGCCGGGCAACTGTTGGGCGACCCGATTGTTCACGCCCTCAAAGTCGTACCCGATCGGCTGGTCGGCGACAAACAGCGCGCCGCGCGCGGGGGCGGTGGCCAAACTGCCCTCGAACTGGGCCGCCTTGGCCAGCATCTGAGTCGCCTCGGTCCCGGTTCGCGCAGGGATCCGACCCACTGACATTTCCGCAAGTCCGTCTTTGTTGAAGTCGCAGAGCGCCTCGTCGCTTCCCGTCTCTTCGTAGAGCGTGTCGATCAATTCGGTCGGCACCCAACTTGAAAAGGCCAGATTCCCGTAATTCTTGGGATCGTAGGTCGCGTCGCCGAGCAGCATCACGTATTGCGGGCCCGTCCGCCAGTTGTCCCGCGCGTGCTGGAAGAACTCTGTCATCGCGAGCGCATTTTGGGAACCGTAGCTGTACTCGTCAAAAATGTCGGCGACATCGATGACCATCGTGCCGACCCCCTGCGTGGTCCGATACGACGCCCAGTTCTGGGCCTGCGCCAAAAGATCGCGGTGGGTGACGATGATCATTTCGGCCTCGTGGATGTTCGATGAAAGTGTTGACGGATAATTCGCGATGACCGCGACCGGTGTACGGACCGCCGACTCGCCCACCGCGTACAGCAGCCGGGCACGGTGCGAAGGAACGCGGACGTCGAAGGTCGGACCGTTGGGGACGGCCGAAACGCCGGTGACCTCGGCCACCGCGTCCGGTTCCGTCAGATCGAAGACGCGTACGTTTGCGGACGTGAACCCAGTGAGTTTCGCGGACTTATAGTTGACGGTATAGAAGCCGAGCTGATCCTGATCGGCGGTCAACGTTCGCGAATAATCCACCGAAACCGAATCGATGACGACGAAATCGTTCGAACCGGCGAAGGCGCGCATCTGGATCGTGTTCTGACCCGCGACCAGCAACGACGTGTCGATCTCGTAGGTGCCGACCGCGTTGACCTGACCGTTGAATGTGATATTCGAGGTCATCGTTTGGCCGTTGATCGTGACCTGGATATCGTGCGGGCTGACCGTCAGCCCTTGCAGAGAAACCCGCACGGTGCTCCGCGGGACACTGTAATCGATGCCGGATATGGTGAGATTGTACGAAAGGGTCGAAGTGCTCGCAACGACCTGTGAACTGAAGAAGTTCTCGAGATCACCGTTCAGGATGCCGCTAAGATAGGATGCGCGTTCGCGTTTGACGAAAGTCTGGGCAAAGCCGCGCTGTTCGACCGGAGCGCTTATCGGCCGCATCAGACGGGTCCCGATCCGCTTGCCGTCCGATGACCCGACGAGCAAGTAGTAAACGCGCGTGTCGGTTTCACGGGTGTCGTTCCCCTCGCCGTAAAACTCGATGTACGAATCCCCGGGACCGACGATGATCCCCTGCTCGTTACCGTCGGCATAAAGCTGCCAGAGATTGGACGGTGCGTTGACGTTGAAGCCGGCGGCCTCAAGCTGCGTCCGCGTCACACGGTAAAGCCCTTTCTGGCGAACGACTATCTTCGCTCCCAACTGCCTTGCGACCCATCTCTGAACCGTCGGATTCGGCGTCGCGAGATTCGGCGAAAGCGCCTTCTGAAGGTCGGACGGAATGCGGTTGCCGACGCTCTCGACGGCTTTCGGCCGAAGCGCGTCCGATCGCAATTCGGCCGATGACCGTCCGGCGAATGCACGGATGTCCGGCACGGCCTGCGGTGTCAGCGGACCGAAACGCCTCGATTTCCCATTCATCTCAAGTGTTTCGATGTAGTAGGCTGCCGACGTATCTCCGTCGGCGTCGAAGTAAGAATAATCGCGATTTGACGGGTCTGTCGTCCGCGACAACAGGTAGCCGCCGGGAACGAGATCCGACGATAATTTGTCTCCGCCCACGCCGCCGACGCGTACGACATAGTAGCCGATCACGTTGAACTCATTCTCCGTCGACCAGCGCAGAAAGACCCCGCCGCCGTCGGAGACGGCCGCTGCGTCGGCAAACTTGACCGACGAATTTGAACGCTCATCGGCTCCGGGTGAGGTGCGCGACTTTTGGGCGGAAGCGATACCCGCCGCACAAAGTAATGCCGAGACTGCAATGATCAGTAGCTTTTTCATTTTCTTCCGCTCCCAAGACAGCAATCGACCGCGCCGCCAAATCC
>CAZARD010000078.1:0-21640 GCA_964487505.1 uncultured Blastocatellaceae bacterium
TGTTGCGAAAAAAACCAAAGTTGATTCTACGTTAAACGAAACGGAATTGTAAAAAGAGCGCTCCGTTGGTGGAAATGCAATACTCCCAGCCCGACAGTTTTGCTTCAAAGGCCTCGATCTGCCCAGATAATGAAATTTCTGATCTTTATCGAAAAAAGGTTGTAAGATTTTGGCATCGAGAATCAATACTATTGAAGACAACAAAAAACTGTCGATGAGCGCGGTTGCATAGGCACGATTTGATGATCGGATAATGGGATTGAAGAGGATTGTGAATGGGTGACATCGTCAAAGAAGATTGTCGAGCGCACAGTTTCGGTGATTTCTTTGCTATCGCGACGGGGTTTGCTCCCTACAGTTGGCAACTAGAAGTCGCTCTCGACGGTCTGCCGGATTTGCTGCCCGTTCCGACTGGGCTTGGAAAGACGGAAGTCGCGCTCGCGTGGGCTTGGCGCCTGCTTGTCGACAAGAAGCCGGAGCCGCTGCACCTTGTAGTATGCTTACCGATGCGCAGCTTGGTCACTCAGACCGTACAGCGGTTGAAGACCTACTTCGATGTCCTCAAAGCGAAGAAGTCCGAAATCGATGTCGCAGTTTATCAGCTTATGGGCGGCGTCATCGATGAAGAATGGGTCGGCCACGTTGATAGGCCATGGGTACTCGTTGGCACGCAGGACCAACTTCTCTCGCGCGCTCTGAACCGCGGCTACTCAATGAGCCGCTTCGAGTGGCCGGTTCACTTCGGGCTTCTGAACAACGACTGCCGCTGGCTCATCGACGAGGTCCAGCTTATGGGGCCAGGGCTTTGGACGACGTCCCAGCTCGACTGGATGCGCCGAAAGCGGTTCCTGTCGCTGAAGCCGTGCCTGACGACGTGGATGAGCGCCACCGTCGGCTCATCGTTCCTAAGCACGACGGATCGAGTTCGCGAGGCGCTCAGCGAACCGTTGCCGAGCAGGAGTAAGTTCGAAGGCAACCTCAAAGCCGCGCTCGATCGTGACAACGGACTTAACTGGTGGAGAGAAGCGAGGAGGCCTCTCGCGTGGTTGCAACCCGTTGCGTCTGAGCCAAACACCGGCGGAGCCAGAATGCGAGCCACAGCAAAGCCCGTGACCCTTACGCCTGACGCCATCGCCGCCTCCGTGAACGAGAAGCACGTGGCGGGCACGCTCTCGCTCGTCGTTTGCAACACCGTCGACATGGCGCGCGCGGTGTTCGGCGCGTTGTCCTCGATCGACCACAAGGTGCTCCTCACGTCACGCTTCCGTCGCGAAGACCGCGCGCGACACGAAAAACGACTCATCGACTTCGACGCTCAGCGCAAGTCGGGGGCGCTGCCGGAGCACGATCCTGGCCTCATCTGTGTGAGCACGCAGGTCATCGAAGCGGGCGTGGATATCTCGGCGCATCACCTCTTCACCGAACTCGCGCCGTGGCCGTCATTGCTGCAGCGACTTGGGCGTCTCAACCGAAAGGGAGACGACCAAAATGCGCGCGCTTGGGTCTGGGAAACGCAGAAGGAACGTGGAAAACCGAGGTTCGAGCGCATCGGCCCCTATGAATTCGCCGACATCGAGCTGGCCAAGAATCTCGTAAACGCTTTCGCTCCTCTCTCTCAGGAACAGCCGTTCTCAAAGGCCATCGCCGAGGTGAACGCGAGCAGAGACAAGGAAGTGTCCGAAGCCTTGCAGCCGAAGCCGAGTCCGCTTCCGCGAGCGCTTGACGTTCACGGGCTCTTCTCCACCGAGCGTGACGTCCACGGTGGCTTTACCGACGTCAGCGCTTTCGTGCGCGGCACCGATCCCGACCTCGATGTGACGGTGTTCTGGCGTGACTGGTCGGGCAACCACCCTCCGCGCGGCGACGAACTCGACGGTCCGTTGCTGGAGCCGGCGATCGAGGGCTGTCCTGTCTCCTTCGTTCGCGTCCAGAAAATGCTTGAACGCAGCAAGGCCAATGGCTGGTTGTGGAACGAGGAGAACGATCGCTGGGAGCGCGTGAACTACCGGGACATCCGCCCCGGGATGCTCGTTATGCTGAAGCGCGAGGTTGGCGGCTACGACGTGACTGAAGGATGGACGGGGGACAGGTTGAACCAACTCGCCGAAGTGCCGCGCGCCGGGCGCGGCGCTACCCTGCGGGACGATACGTGGACCGAGGTCGGTTACTGGTCGAAGCTCGAAGACCACCTCAAGGACGCAAGAGGTGAAGCAGAGAAACTGTGCGCCGCCCTCTCGCTGTCTGGCGACGTGCAAACGGCCGTCGTCGAAGCATCCGGCCTCCACGATCTCGGCAAGGCCCATTCGCAGTGGCAGGCCGCGTTACCTGATCGTTCCGGCATCCCCGACGCGCTGCTCGCCAAGAGCCCGCGCGTCGCGGCCGCCGATGTACGCGGGGATGCATCAGCCGCCCGCTCAGAGTTCGCCAAGCTTCGACCGCAGGCTCATTCACTGCCGGAAGAAGCCCGCCGGCGCGGTCGTGAAGACGTCGTCCGTCTGCAATGGGCAATCGACGAAAAGCTCAGCGACGTTGAGCTGAAGTCCCTGCGCGCTGTCGCCGGTGTTCGCTGGGCAGGCCACCTCCAATTCCGCCCCGGGCTTCGCCACGAGGTCGCCTCCGCCTTGGCGATGTGGCGGAGATACCGCGACAGCGAGACCAAGCCGTATCCGGCGCTTGCGGTCTTCCTGGCGGCCGCGCACCACGGAAAGGCGCGTACCGTGATGCGTTCGACGACGGGCGAAGGCGATGACGTCTTCGGCGTACGGAGCGAACCCAACCCGCTTGTCATCGGCGACGATCAGTGGCCGCTCGACTTCTCAATCGCAAAGGACGGTGCCGAGGGGCGATGGGAGGGTGACGAATTCGTGTTGACTGGCTACGGTTGGACGGGCCTCGTCGCCGATCTGCTCGGCCCGTGGCGGCCAGAGGAGAAGAGCGACGCAGGCGCAGTGCCGGAGGGCGAGCCGAGGCATCTCGGTCCGTTCGCCCTCGCATACCTCGAAGCGCTCGTCCGCATCGCGGACTGGCGCGCAAGCGATCCAGCGCTTGCGACCGGCGCACTCAAGCCGAGCGGGGGAGCATCACGATGAGTACCAAAAAGAATCGCAGGATTGTGGTGAAGAATACCGAGATCACGGTCGCGACACGAAATGAGCAGGACTACATTTCGCTCTCGGATATGGTTCGCAATTTTGAGGGGCAGGGCGCTCTCATCGAAAACTGGCTCCGGGCCAAAGATACGGTGCTTTTCCTTGGGGTTTGGGAGCAGCTAAACAACCCCGATTTTAATTCCCTCGAATCCGAGGGAATTATGAACGAGGCTGGGCGAAACAGCTTCTTCCTCTCGGTAAAGAAATGGGTTGAAAAAACCGGTGCGATCGGCCTGTTTGCCTCCGCAGGGCGTTACGGCGGGACCTATGCGCATCGAGACATCGCGTTTGAGTTCGGCTCGTGGCTCAGTCCCGAGTTCAAACTTTACCTTATCAAGGAATTTCAGCGCCTTAAGGATGACGAGGCCGCGCGAACGTCTCGCGAGTGGAGCTTCCAGCGGACGTTGGCGAAAGTGAACTACCGCATTCACACAGACGCGATCCACGAGCACCTGATCCCTCCGACGCTCACCAAGCCGCAGATCTCATTTGTCTACGCGTCTGAGGCCGACCTGCTGAACGTTGCCCTCTTCGGCAAATCCGCGGCCGAGTGGCGCACGGAGAACCCCGATCTCATTGGCAATATGCGAGACTACGCGAGTTTAGAGCAACTCGTTGTACTCTCGAATCTCGAGAGTCTGAACTCGGTGCTGGTTCGGCAGGGGCTTGCCCCCGATGAACGGTTGATTCAGCTCAATGCTATTGCGATCGTGCAGATGCGCTCCCTGCTCACGGCGAGTTCTCTTAGGCAGCTGACCGAAGGGAAAAAGAGTTCGATCAAGCCCAAGGAGGTGAAACGGAAATGATCGAGTTGCGGCTTCCCGTCATCGCGCTTCGCGGTCTTTCGCCCGACAGCCTCGGCAACTACGTCGCGTCGCTCGGTCTCTTGCGGGTGCTGTCTCGAAGATGGCCGAGAACGCGGATCGCGTGGCGGGACGAGGTGTTGCAGGTGGTCGGTGGCCCGTTGACGCTCGATGAACTGCTCGATGAGATGGTGCGGATCGCGAATACGCAGGCAGAGTCGGATTTCAGCAAGCGCGAGTGGACCCAGTATGAAAAGGCTTGGTCCGACGCGCAGAAGAAGGGCACCAAGGCCAAATCGGGCGCGCCGCTGGCCCACTGGCAAGCAGGTGCGCGTGAGGACCAACTTGCTTTTTTCGCCGCGCACGCCGTGCCCCATATTCGCGTGAGCTTCAACCCGGTGCTTGGCAGTGGCGGCAACGCGGGTCGCCGCGACTTCGCGGTGGGCTGGCATAAAGCGGTCGATTGCCTTGCGGTTGCGCCAAAGCCTAGGAAGAGACGCGGGACAAGTAAAGCGGAGGCCAACGCCGACAGGGAAGAGCCTTGCGATGAAAGACGGAGTGCGCTACGGGCTCTTCTCATCGGATTTCCAGTCAGATGGATGGTCGAGAAGTTGGCCGCAGGCTCTTGGTTCAGCGAAGCAACGAAGCTCTACAACAGTGGCCAGTCGCCTGCACGTGAGGGACAAATCTCTCCGTGGGCGATGGCTCTTGCCTGCGAAGGACTGGTCTTTCTCGCGGGCGGCGCGTCTCGACGCCTTGGGGCCCGGTCCGCGCCCGCCGTCGGCGCTTTCCCCTTCATCACCCAGCCCATCGCGGCGAGCGCTGAGAAGGAAGCGGACAGGCTTCGTGGCGAGATCTGGACACCGCTGTGGAGCCGACCGATGTCCCTCGCCGAAGTGAGTACGCTGTTTTTGCGCGGCCGCGCCGAACTTGGCGGACGCGGAGCACTCAGTCCGGCAGCTTTCGCGACCGCGATCCGGAAGCGCGGAGTCGATGCAGGCATCAGCGAGTTCCGACGTTACACCCTGGGAAAAACGACGAGCTCGAACACGTTCGAGCCCCGATTGGAGACACGTTTCTTGCTGGATGCCGATGTCGACCGGGCTGTCAAGGCCGCCGCAACAGCGCTCGACCGCGTCACGGCACTGATCGAACAGCCACGCTTTCCACGAGACGGCAAACGCTTCGAGGGACTTCGCGGGCCGATCGAGTCGGCACTTCTCGATGTCGCTGCCGAGCCCGCCAACCCGGAAGCGGGCATCGGTCTGCTCGACGCGGTCGTCGGCACACTGGATCGCATCGACCGCAACCGGCGCTTCCGAGAGGCCAAAATCCATTGGGAACCGCTTCCGCTCGAGTGGTTGCCTTCGCTGTTTGATGATGAAGTGCCCGGCGTTGAGGCGCGACTCGCGTTGTCGATCGTGTCGGCATTTCCCGAAACCTTGCCGTTTGCAGGCTTCCGCTTTGGCGTGGAATGGACTCGCGAAAAGAAAGGCAAGTATGAGTACGACTGGACGACTCAGCCGAGACGATTCGGGCATACCAAGGTCGCTCCGGCTCGTTGGGTTTGGGGGGCGGGTGAATTCGGGCGTGTTCTCGCTGCTGTTCTGTCGCGTCGGCTCCTCGAAGAAGCAAAGCTCGACGCGACTCGCACCGAACGCCTCCGAGGTCGTGCGCCCCTACCGGCAACGACGTCGCAGGTACGGCATTGGCTCGATCGTGATCTCGACGAGGCGCTATTCTCGGCCTGGCTCTCGAGGCTAGCGCTCTTCGACTGGAGGAGGGTTCCACCGAAGGTTCGCGCGCTCGCTCCAACGGACGACGACACGCCCCAAGCCGATGGCGAACTCGCCTTGGTCGGACTTTTCCAGCCACTGATCGACCGGCGCGCGTTGGTTGTCCGCGAGATAGCTTTGAACGATCTGTTCTCGGAGAATGCGAGAGCACGAACGAATGAGGCCGCTCGATCGATCGTAACCTTGATCCGTACCGGTGATCTTGGCTCGGCATTCAAACTCACAGACAGTCGTTACGCGATGGCCGGTGCGCACCTCGCTAAATTCGATGCGACGTTCGCAACAAACGACGCGAACCGCGTTGCCGCGGCGCTGTTGTTAACCATTTCGGACCACGATCGGGAGGTCCTTTTCAATCGCTGGCTTCGTCCTCGACGCCGGCAGTAATCAGGAGAAACTTATGTCTGAAGAAAGAAGAAAGCTTATTCCTGCCGACGTCTTGAACGGCGAGTCGCCGCTCGTCCTGACCGCGACGCTTGAGCCGATCGTGGGCGACCGGTTCCAGCCCGCTGGGTTTCCCGAGATCGGCCACGTCATCTACAAGGCTCCGCGCAAAGACGGCGGCACGGAGAATGTGTGCATCGTCGACAGCGCGGCGAGCATGGCCAACCACCTCGAGTCGGTCTGCCAGCGTGGCGCGCACGATCTCGATCTAGTCGATGAACTCAGCGGGATGCCTTACATCCGCTGCGTTACGGGTGACCTCGTCGATGGGAAACTCCCGCGTGAAAAGCGCGAGACGATCGTTTCCAGTCTAACGGAGGGCCACCGTATCGCCTCATCGTATTTTCTCGATGGTGCGTCTCTAGGCGGCAATGGCGAAGTGGCTGACGACAGTTTTGATAAGGAGCTGATCAAGATGTTTGGCATCGTCGTGCCAAATAGCTCAAAAGCGCATCCGCCATCCGAGAAGTGGTGGGACGTGTTCAGGCACATCTTCGAAATCGATCCCAACTCGCTCGTCCACGGTGTTCTGTTCCCCAAATGGCAGATCAAGATTCCGCGCTTTCTCACGGCACACCTCGAGGCTTTCGGCGCGGGTCGCGTGGATCGCTCCGGCGTGAAGTTCGACCGGCTCGGCAAGACGACATCCGGCCAACCGATCTTTGCGGTCGATGACGCGACCGCCGAGACAATCCGCGCGACATTCGTTCTCGACATCAGCCTCATCCGCTCATTTGGGCGGAAGAAGGGTGAGAATACGCTCGGACTCTCGGAGAAGCGGCAAGAGTTTCTCGTCGCGCTCGCGCTGTGGAAGATCAAGAGGCTACTTGCATCGCCCTTCCGCTTTCGGTCCGGTTGTCATCTTCGGTGCACGACCCTTGTAAGCAACGAGCAGGAAGTGGGTATTGAAGTCCAGATCCAACAGGCGATCAAGGATGCCGAGTTCGAACCGCGGTCCGTCACCGACATCTTCTGGCCCCGAGAGGAGCTTTATCGCGAAAGCCGGGATAATTCGGAAGAGAACGCTGAGGACGCCGAAACCTCCGAGGGAGACGTCGAATGAAGCTCGTTCTCAGACAGGATTTCCCACTCGGTCGTTTCCACGCCACGCCGTGGCGCGTGAACCCGTTCGACGATCCTCACGGCGAGTGGCCGCCGAGCCCGTGGCGTCTCGTTCGCGCCGTCACCGCTCGTTGGCACCAGTGGGCGCGCGAAGCGGAAAGCGGGCCCGACTTCGCTCAACTCGAGAAGCTGCAGAGTGCGCTGTGCAACAGCACCTACGCGTTCCATCTGCCACCCGATGCAAGGAAGGGAAGCCCATTACGGCAGTATCACCCGACCGAGTTCGTTTGGAATCCAAAAACGAAGACCAAATCCGGCGTACGTGACTACGGCACCAGCCTCGTGCAGGACACCTACTGGTGCGTGCCGACCGAGGCTCCCGTTTGGTGGTTCATCGAGGGCGATTACTGGGGCGACGAGTTGCAGGCGGTGCTCGTACGGTGCCTCGAGCGCATAACCTACTTCGGGCGTGCCGAGACGCTCACGCGCATTCGCGTCGTGGGCGCGGCCGACGAGATTCCTGAGGCCAACTGCTCATTCGCCGACAGGCGCACGGCGGGCGCGGTGCCCGTGCTCGCGCCGCTCCCGGAGGCTACGCGCGAAGACATCGAGCGCACGACTGACAACCCCGAAGCCGTGAAGCGAGCTGTCCCGCCTGGCGCACAGTGGCTCTACGCGGGGCGACCGCAACGGCCCATAGCCCGCGAGCGCCGACGGGTACCGGAGCGTCGCCCTGGATGTCACCTGATGCAGTTCGCGATCGGCTGGAACGTCGCACCGGAACGTCGCGCTCTGGTGCGACTAACCGCGCGGTTTCGTGGGGCCGTGCTCCGTGAGTTGCTGCGGCTGAAGTCGGGGGGCGCTTCGACCACCTGGACAAGAACCGGCAGCGATCTGCGCGAGGCGGTCGCCGATATGACCGGCAAAGATGCGAACGGCGACGCGCTGAAAGGCCATCGCCACACGGCGTTTCTGGCGTGGTGCGAAGACGGCTGGCCGACGCGTCTCCTTGTTTGGCGTGGCTCGCGCGAGTTCGATTCCGATGAGCAGGAGGCGATCTTGCTTGCCGCCGCGCGCGAGGTGTCGTGGGCGGCGCCTGGCTCGGAATCGGACGAGTGGAAGGTGCGACTCGTCCCTCTCGATCGCGCAGTGCCGCCACCGCCCGGATTTGATGGCCAGAGCGCGTCGGTTTGGGAGTCTGTCACGCCTTACGTGCCGCCGCGTCATCACCTGCGTGGAGGCAAGGAGCGCGAATCGGAGTCGCTTGCCGCGCAAATCCGTCGCGAGCTTCGGCAGAGAGGGATCATCGAGATGGTTGAAGTAGACGCTGTTGGTACCCCGAAATGGGTGTCGGTTCACATTCCCGGACGGAAGGCGAACCGGCGGACGTTCATAGGTAGCCGTCGCGGACACGCAGTTCGATTGAGTTTTTCGGAGCCGGTTGTCGGGCCGATCCTCTTGGGGCACTCAAGCAGCTTCGGTTTGGGATTGTTCCGACCGGTCAACGATTGAAGTGCGCGGCGGTCAAGGTTTGCGGTTCCGCGCCGGTTCTTGGAGTCGCGGATTGTGTCAATAAATGTTCAGCACGAACGCTGAGAAAGGTAACTTCAAGGACCTCGGGAACGACGGACACCATTTTCACGGTGTTCCGGCGATCACCGTCGCAAGGTTCGATCTTTCGTCGGCTGTTCTTCCGTTGGTCATGGGCGCGATGCCTTTTGCGGAGGCGGCTCGGCGGGAGGTTTCGCGGAACAGGGCGGGGAACTCGTTTTCGGAGGCGCTGATCGGGAAGGACTGGGACGAAGACGCGGACCGGTACAGGCCGTCGAAGGGGCATCAACACGCGCATTTCCTCCCCACCGACGAGGACGGGGACGGGCGGCTAGACCATCTGACGGTCTACGCGCCGTGCGGGCTCAACAATGACGATCTCGGGGCCCTTGGCCAGATTCGCTCGGTGAAACGCCCGAAAAACCTGCCGTCGGTTCGGCTAGTCCTGACCGGTCTGGGTAATGCGGAGGATTTCCGAAGCGTTTCCGTTTTCCGGAAATCCAGGGTCTGGACGTCGGTGACGCCGTTCAGTCTGCCGAACTTTCCGAACCGCGGACGCGGCAAGCCGCCACGCCCGCGCGATCTGCCGGAAGCTCAGCTCGCGATGGAACTCCGTCGCCGTGGACTGCCGGAACCGGTACGCATCGAACGGACCGATGGCTACGCGACTGAAGCCCGTCCGCTCGTTCGCTGGCTCGAGTTTTACGCGAAACGGAAGGAAATGACCGGCAAGGGCCTGTGCGGATTCGAGATCGAATTCGAGACGGAAATCGCCGGTCCGATCACCGTCGGCTTCGGCTCCCATTTCGGACTCGGGCTGTTCGTGCCGGTTCGGTAGAAAACGCAGACCGGGCTCGAACTCCCGGTGGATTTTTCAAATGGAGTTAATGGAGTTAGACAAATGAAGAAATACCTGATCCTAGTGGCAATCGGTCCGGTGCAGGATTTCATCGCCACGGCAAGGCGGAGCCGCGATTTATGGTTTGGCTCATGGTTTCTAAGCGAGATATCCAAGACGGTGGCCAGAACACTCGTCGATGTCAATGGCGGACGCAGCGATTCGCTTATCTTTCCGGCCGCGTCCGAGGACGATCTGAAGCAGAACAGCGCCTTCAACTCGGCGAACAAAATTCTGGCGGTCATCGATGCGGATCCGAAACCGATCGGCGTGAGAATCAAAGTCGAAGCCAACGCGAGACTCTGCGAGATCGCCGACGAGGCATTTCGTGGCAGGACTTTTGACGTTGAACTGGCGAACAAGCAATTGGCGGACCTGATCGAATTGTATTGGGTGGCGGTGGAATTCGACGGATCCGACGCAAGTTATCCGGCGGCTCGTGCGAAGGCGGAATTTCTGATGGCGGCTCGCAAGAATACACGCGATTTTCGGTCGGTCGACTGGGGAAGCCGGATCCCGAAGTCGTCCTTGGACGGAAAACGCGAGTCCGTGATCTACGATCAAGCACGGCGAGGTCCGTCGGAACTCTACAGAGACTTCAAGATTCGGAAGGGCGAGCAACTCTGCGGTGTGGGATTGCTCAAGCGGCTAGGCGTCGGCTTCGCCGAAGACGGTATAAGGCTCGACCGCATCGCCAGTACCTCGCACATCGCGGCCAAGCCTTTTCTAGACAAGCTTACGAACAAAGCCGCGTTTGAAGAATTCAAACGGAAACTCATCGAACTTGGGATCGATCACAGCGAATTTCACAGCGTTCCCCAATATCAGAGCCACCCCGTTTTCGGCCAAGCGGACGGCCATCTTCTTTTCGAAGACCGGATGCGGGACTATTTCGAAACGGACGAGGAAATAAAGAACGCCAAAACCATCCTCAACGAATTTCTCGGAACGGCGTTCGGAAAGAAGGGCCGACCTGAACCGTATTACGCGCTGCTCGCGGCTGACGGAGACAACATTGGAAAAGCGATCGACGCGCAAACGACTCCGTCAGGTCATCGGGCTTTTTCACAGGCACTAAGCTGCTTCTCAAGTCAAGTGAGAACAATCGTAAACGAACGCCACAAAGGCTCGCTCTTCTATTCGGGCGGCGACGATGTCCTCGCCTTGGTTCCATTGGATACCGTTCTGGGTTGCGCCGACGAACTCAACAGCGAGTTCACAAGATCAATGGCGCAATTCGTGGACGCGGACGGTAAATCACCGACGCTTTCCGTCGGGATCGCTGTCGCGCATCATCTTCAGCCGTTGACGGACGCACTCGATCTGGCGCGAACGGCCGAAGGCGAGGCAAAGAAAGTTGACGGGAAGAACGGGCTTGCTGTGATCGTCGACAAGCGAAGCGGCGCTCCGCGAACGATCAGCGGCAAATTTCCGGAACTCCTGCAAAGATTCCGGGAACTGATTTCGCTTTATCGAACCACGGAGGTTCCGGTCCAGCTTGGCTACGAACTTCGCGATCTTTCGCGCCGCCTCGAAGTCGCCGGTTCCGCGGCCGGATCTCTCGACCAGATCAAAGCCGCGGAAACGGGGCGAATCGTGCGACGAAAGCTTTCCAAAAGAGATGAATTAAAGATCAGTGATCAAGAATTATCGGGAAAATTCAAGGGAATCTTCGAACTCGTCGGCCAAGGCGACGGAACGGAACGGCTGGCCGAAGAATTGATCGTCGCCAAGCTTTTTGCCGGTCCGGGTGACTTGGCCCGAACCGAAAAAGAAGGTCAGGAGGAAGGTGGAATATGAGCAAATACTGGCTGATCGAGCCGAGGGACTCGTTGATCGTTCGTGACGGAAAGCCTTTCGGTGCGGCCGCGGGCAATCTGGCGGATTCGCTTGCGTTCCCGCTTCCGTCGACGACAACCGGCGTTGTTCGGACGCGCGCCGGGCTCGCAACGATCGAAAACGACTTGTCACGCTTTTCCAAGGAACTCGGAGACGAAGTCCAACGCGAGATAACGGTGACCGGATCCGTTCTGATCGAGATGGACGACCTGGGAAAGACCGAGCTCCTCCTTCCTGCACCTGCCGACGCAGCGGTTCACAAAATTGACGACGAAAGGGGTGGAAAGGTCGTTCCGCTGCGCCCGCTCGAATCGGGGAGTGAAGTTCTCACGGATCTGGATGAAAACGGGCTCAAGCTTGTCGGCCTGGTGGCGGCCCGCAAGGAAAAACCGCACCCCGGCGCCCCGAAATTCTGGCGCTGGAACAAGTACGAAGAGTGGCTTGCCGAGCCGAAAACAGCCGAAATCGCGGATCTCGAAGAATTAGGAATCGCGGGGCTTGAAAAGGACCGGCGTGTTCACATCCAGATGAAGAATGAATCAAAATCGGGCACGGACGGCGGGCTTTTCGAAACACGTGGACTGGAATTCTTCCGCCGGCTTCACCCGCGCGGCAACGAGGCCATTTCGTTCCGGCGTTACGGATTGCTGGTGCGCGTCGACACGAACGGCTTCAGCGGCGAGATCAAACCCGGCCTTGTGCCGCTTGGCGGAGAGCGGCGTCTGACCGCTTGGCGTGAGACGGACATTTCGTTTCCCCCGATTCCCGGCCGAATCAAGGAACAGATCGTGGGCAACGCAGCCTGTCGCTTGCTCTTGCTCTCGCCCGCGATCTTCAAGAAAGGCTTTCTGCCGGGTTTCGATAACGAACTCGGGGTTGAGGTGCGGATCGAATCCGTCGCCGTCTCCCGTTACCAGGTGATCTCGGGCTGGGACTTCAAAATCCGGAAGCCGAAGCCGACAAGGCGCTTGTGCCCGGCCGGCAGCGTCTACTTTCTTCGTTTGAAAGGCGACGAGGACAGCATCCGCAAATGGGTCGACCGGGTCTGGTTCGAAACCGTCAGCGACGATCCGCAGGACAGGAAGGACGGATTCGGACTTGCGGTGCTCGGCAAGTGGGACGGCAGTTGTGTTGCATACGAGGAGGCGCTCAGAATATGAGAGATCTCAATAAGAAGGCAAAACTGGCAAAGCAGATATTGGATGAATTCAGCAAGGATTCGATCGACAAGCGTCGTTGTCAAAGCAACTGGATCCGGCAAACACGATCGTATCGGCTCATCACGCCGTTGTTCGGCGGCGGCTTCAGAGCGGGCGAGAACGACCCGAGCAAGCTGATACGCGAGACTTCAGTTCGCGGCCAACTCCGCTTCTGGTGGCGCGCCGTTCGTGGTGCCGGGACGCTGGAGGAAATCAAAAGTTGCGAGGATGCGATATTCGGAAATTCAAACCAGAAAGTCGGCGTTTCCAAGGTCGCGATCAAGGTAACCGTGACGAAAAGGGGAACGTGCGAAGAGCTATTCGAAAGCAAAGAGAAGAACCCCAAACCACTTGAGAAATGGAAAGATGTTGCGTACTCCGCCTTTCCGGCCGCGGCGAATAATAACAGTTCGGTCCAGAAGAAAGTATCGACAGGTGTCGAGTTCGAACTCAAGATCGATTTCCCGTCGGTGATCATCACGGAGATCGAGGCCGCGCTTTGGGCGTGGGAGACCTTCGGTGGGATCGGCGCGCGGACCCGCCGCGGATTTGGCGCTCTGGAGTTGGTGTCCCTTGAAGACAACGATAACCGGAAGGAAATTCAAAAGTATCAAGCGGACACCGCAAAGGAGGAAATCCAGAAGGATTTTGAGCACCACGCCGTCCTCCCAAGACCGCAGGTGGACGGTCTGCCTGTGATCTTGGCTGCGGCGGATGATCTTCAAGTTCGCACCGCAAAGAACCCGCGCGACGCGTGGGGCTATGCCGTAAATCGCCTCGGACGATTCAGGCAGTTCCGGCGCGACAAGAACACACACGAGGTCTCCGATTACGGCAAGAGCCAATGGCCGGAGCCGAGCGTCATTAGGGCCTTTCATTCTGGAGGGCAAACCCCCGCGGTCGACACGATGCCGCGCGCGGCTTTCGGGCTTCCGATCATCTTTCACTTTCCGCAACGAGATCTGAGTTTACCGGATCATGAACTCAATCTTGTCGAACACGATCGCTTGGCGAGTCCGTTGATCATCAAGCCGATAGCATGCTCGGTCCGTGCGGTCGCGATAGCGCTGTTGATGAAGCCTGTGTTGCCGAGCGAACAGCGGTTCGAACTGAAAAGCGAAAATGGAAAGCGGAAGGCGTCGACGACGCTCACTGCTTCGGAGGCCACGGACCTGACCAAGGCCGGATTATCTCCGCTAAATGGAAATCCGGATGTGCTTCGGGCCTTCCTGAATTACTTTGCAGATGAATCGAGTTAGAAGGAGAATGAGTTAATGAACAACGCATATTTGACATTCATTCATGCCCTCGCCCCGCTTCACGCAGGGACAGGACAGGGCGTTGGGGTAATTGACCTGCCGATCGCCCGTGAAAAGGCCACCAATCTGCCTTTCCTGCCGGGATCGACGCTCAAGGGCACACTGCGCGACGCCTGCGCCGAGGGCGAGGACGCGCGAGATCAAATCTTCGGCAAGGGCGGCGACGTCGACGGCAAGTCGGGTTCGGCAATCTTCAGCGATCAGAAATTGCTCTGTCTCCCGGTTCGGAGCTTGTTCGGCACCTTCGCCTGGGTCACTTCGCCGTTCATTCTGGAACGATTCAAGCGGGATCTCGCACTGACCGAAGACGTTTTCCACAACTCGGTACCGCGGCCCGCCGGTATCGAAAGCTGTCTCGTCGCCGACGCGTCCCTGACGGCTACGGTGGATAACCGGACTTACGTGATCTTGGAGGATCTCGATCTGAATTCCGTTCAATCGCCGGAAGCAGTCGAGTGGGCGGACCGGCTCGGCGCGATGATTTTCGCCAATTCGCCGGCGTCCGACGATTGGAAGACGATCTTCAACCGGCATTTCTGCATTGTTTCCGACGACGTTATGAACTTCCTCGCCGAAACCGCGACCGAGGTCACCGCGCGCAACGTTCTCAACGACAACAAAACGTCGAACAATCTCTGGTATGAAGAGAGTCTTCCCGCCGAGTCGATTCTGAGCGGGGTTCTGGCAAACGTCGGAAATCGTCAGGACATCATTGATTCCGTCAGGAAGATCTGCGAGAAACCGATCCAACTCGGCGGAAATATGACCGTCGGCCGCGGACTCTGCCGCGTCGTTGTCCACGGGGGAGGTGGAAACCGATGATGACGCGTAATCAGAGGATGGCAATGGCGGCGTTCGAAAAGGTCTCGGCGGTTTCGAATGAAAACAAAGACGCTTACGGAAGAATGGCGCAAAAGCTGCCGGTGATGATCCGCGCGGCCGGATTGGCGCAGGCGGTCGGTTTCGTCGAGACGAAATCGAAGATCGAAGGAAACAAACTTCTTCTGACCCATTTGGCCGAAACGCTGGGGTTCAACGACTCCGACTCTTTCGCCCGGTCCTGTCGTAGCGCGAACGTTACCGAGTATCTGCGGCTGACGCAAAACGCGCTCGCCGCGCTTTTGTGGTTCAAGAGGTTTTCGGTATCTGTCCTGGGGCTTGAAGAAAACGCGTGAGGTGATGATGAGTGAAACGCGACGAACCAGTTTGGACAAGATTGAATTTAGTGCCTCCGTCAACGTGGGTTTGTGGCTCGATAAATTCCTTGCGGACGACGACGCTTTGAAGGCCGGCGGCGAAACTTCCAAGTATAAGCTTCTTGAGGACGCGAGCCGTGCCCAGTTTACCGTTAGCGCCGTGGACGAATACAGCGCATTTTTCGACCGTCGGAGGGCCGCTCTGGAACAGGTTTCGCCGAATGTGATACGGGAGATCGAGATCGACGGCAGAATGATCTGCGGTCTCGGCGGGGCCAGCGTTTGGGAAAACTCGATCTCGATACACCGCACGTACGGGGTTCCGTATGTTCCGGGTAGTTCTCTCAAGGGCGTGGCCGCGAGCTTTGCGCGAAATCACGTCGCCGGGTTCGAACAAACGGCCGAGGCGTACGAACTTCTTTTCGGTTCGCAGCGATCCGCCGGTTTCGTCACTTTCCACGACGGTCTCCTGCTGCCCGAATCCACGACCAAACAATTCCTGCACCAAGAAGTGATGACGGTTCACCACCCGGAGTATTACGGAAACAAAGTCGTTCCGCCCGCGGACTGGGACTCGCCGATCCCAGTCGGCTTCCTTTCGGCGTCCGGCAAGTACCTCCTCGCGCTCACTTCGGTCGAAGGCGGAGAGACTTGGCTGACAATAGCACTCCGGATCTTGAAGGAAGCGCTCGAAAACGAAGGCGTCGGCGCCAAGACGTCGAGCGGGTACGGTCGGGCGAAGTTCATTGAAAGTGCCGAAGAAAAGGCGGAAGCGGGTGAGCGTTGGGTGATCGACGATTTCAAGAGGCGCGTCGGTGCGTTGCGCGCGAACGACGTTCCGGGCCAGATCAACGGCTTCTTCAAGGAGTGGGAAGCTTCTTCCCTTTCGTCGGCTGGGAAAAGGGAATTGGCCACTGCCATCGTTGAACGGATCAATAAGGACTGGAAGAACGGCAGATCAAAGGAATGGTATAAGAAACTGCAGGATTCGCTTGCCGGAGATTAGGTATGGCCACCGTACTCGTTAGCTTCGTCGGAACGGGCGAATACAAGACCTGCCGGTATCGGTTTAGGGAATCCGATTTTGAGACCCACCTTTTTCCGATCGCGCTCGGTCATTTCTTTAATGACGCCGACCGATTCGCGGTTCTAGTTACGGACGAGGCCCAAAAGGCGCGTCGAAAGTCGGACGATCTGACGTACCTCGATCAGCTCGACCGACACCAACGGACAGAGGGACGGGTCTTGCCCGAGAAAATAAGGATCCGGTCCGGACGTAACGAGGACGAGCTTTGGGAAATCTTCGAGAGCGTCGTCGCCATTTTGAACGAGGGCGACGAGGTCGTTTTTGACATCACGCACGCCTTTCGATCGCTTCCCGTGCTGAGCTTTCTCGTTATCGCGTTCCTACGAGAAACCAAGAAGGTGAGTTTGAAAGCCGTTCTTTACGGAGCGTTCGAGGCCAAGTTCAACGACGAGAACGGTAACGAGATAACCCCGGTCTTCGATCTATCGCCTTTCGTGGAACTACTCGACTGGCTGGCGGCGGCGAAGCAATTCACGCGCACCGGGAACGCCGCGTTTCTTGTGGAACTCCTTAACTCGAAAAAAGAAGGAAATCTTGCGAGATCGATCGGCGAGCTTTCCGACGCTCTCCTATTGATGCGGCCCGTTCCGGTGATGGAGATCTCGGCAAGGCTTTCCAAACAGATCGAAAATCCCGAGAACCGAAAGCGAATTCGTACAAAGCCATTCGTTGAACTGCTCGAATCGGTTGGACAAAGTTACCTGCACCTGGGACTGCGGGAACCGAAAAAGGCCAAGGACGATTTCGTCGTTCGGATGATGGATCTGGCCGAATGGTACTTCGACAATGGACACTACGCCTATTCAATCGCCGCGATTCGGGAGGCCATCGTATCGGTTGTCTGCCGCCGGCTCGAAAAGGATCTTTTCAAACACAAGGACCATCGAGATTTGGCGGAGTTCTGCCTCAATCAGCCAAAGCCGGAAACCGAACCACCAACATCGGATCCCACTTCCGTAGCTTGGAAGGACACCGGGCTGCCGGACGAATGGAAGGAGCTTTGGAGGAACGCGAGCGATCTGCGCAACGACGTTCTCCATATGGGCTTCAATGAAAATTCGAGGAGTCCCGCGAGCGCGATCGATCAAAACCGGCGGTTCCTCGAGCAACTGAAAACCCTCTTCAGCAAGTTATGAAGTTCATTTTGTCACCGGTCGGCACTTCGATCTTGACCAACGGTTCGACCGAGCAGTTGCGGGGCCTTTTGACCCGTTATGCCAATACTCCGCGCGAAGCTGATATCCCCGATCACGACGCAGCGGCGCTCCGCGACAGGATCACCGGCGTCTCCGGCGAACTGATGACATCCGGGCTCGTGGACGCGACGAAACTATCAGCGGAACTGAATGGGATCGTGAGGCTTTACGGAAGCGCCCCGTTCGCCAACGGCGATGTCAACTGCCTCCTTGCGACCGATACTTGGCTCGGAACAAGGACCGCCGAGGTGATTGCCGAGTACTTGAGATTCAAAGGATCAATTGTCGAAGTCTACCGACAGCGTGATCTTCAGACGGACGACTTCGAAGGATTCCAGAACGCATTGGCCGAAATCGCGGCGTGGTGCGCCGAGACGGTTCAGGGTTACCGGGACGCGGGCTACGACATCGTCTTCAATCTGACCGGCGGGTACAAGAGCGTTCAGGGATTTCTTCAAACGCTGGCAATGTTCTATGCGGATGAGACCGTTTACGTTTTTGAGAAAAGCGCGAACCTGATGCGGATACCGCGACTTCCGATCCGGATGGATGCCGCCGATTTCGTCTTGCGAAACCTGTTCTGCATCCGTCGGCTTGCAATGGAGCTTGAGGTTGAAGGCGATGCGATTAGTGAACTGCCCGAAACTTTTGTTCTGCGAATCGGCGAAACGCGCGCCTTGTCCGGTTTTGGGGAAATCGTCTGGCGCAAGTCCCGTGATGAGATTTACAAGAGATCAATCCACCCGCCACCGAGCAGACTGATCAGATTCGGGGAAAAGTTCGAAGGTAGTATCCGGAAACTAAAGCCTTCTCCGGACAGATTCGTCGAGATCAATCGAACAATCGACCAGCTCGCGTGCTATCTCGAATCCGGGAACAATCCGCGGTCCCTGGATTTCAAGGAATTGCGGGGCAATCCGTGTCCGCCATCGACCCATGAAGCGGACGCGTGGCAAGACGGTGACGCCGGGCGTTTGTTCGGACATTTTCACGGCGATGCGTTCATATTGGACAAACTCGACAAGGCCCTGCACTGAGTATGGAAAGCAAGAGACTCATTATCCTTAATGCCCCCGTCTTGACATCGTACGGCGTGTTTAGGTTTGCCAAACTGAGCCTCGACGATGCGCGCAGGCTCGTCAGGGAATTCGCGAATGATAGTAATAAGCGGATTGAATCCGCGATCGGACACGCCGCAACGACGGAGATGCTCTCCGAGCTGCTTTCGTTCAGGTTAGAAACGAATCGTCGCGTGATCGTTCAGGAGCCGAACGACCTCGCGTTGGTCTTCAGGTTGAATCGGCGTTTGGCCGAAGGTGCTGTGCTTGATCGTGCTCAAATCGAGAAAGTCGGCTACGAGTTCGGGACGTTGGTACGATTCGATTCTCTCTGAAATTGCCAGGCTCGTTCTGGCTTACTTGGGATGACAATGAGCGAATCAAATCAGGAACCGATTGAACCGCGGAACGGTGATTTCGACACGGAACCCATCCCGGCGCGGATGTTGAATGAGTTTGTTTACTGTCCGCGGCTTTTCTACCTTGAATTCGTTCAGCGGGAATGGGCGGAATCGGCCGAGACGCTCGATGGGGGATTTGTTCACCGTCGCGTCGATACCGAATCGGGCGATTTGCCGGGGCCGGCCGACGGGGCTGCGGCGGCTGAAGGAGCCGCCGGCGCGGATGAAGCCGAGAAGGCGGAGGTCCGGAGCCTCTGGCTCGGGTCGGACCAACTCGGGGCGACCGCCCGTCTCGACGTCATCGAGGCTTCGGGAAACGAGGCCGTTCCCGTCGATTACAAACGCGGAAAACCTAAGGACGTCGACGACGGCGTTTACGAGCCCGAGAAGGTCCAGCTTTGCATCCAGGGCCTGATCTTGCGCGACAACGGCTACAAATCGGAGTACGGCTATGTCTACTTCGCCGAATCGCAGCAGCGCGTCCGGATCGACTTCACGCCCGAGCTGATCGGGAAGACACTCGACCATCTGGCGTCCGCCCGCGCAACGGCCGCCGGCGGACGGATCCCGCCGCCGCTCGTCGATTCGCCGAAATGCATCGGTTGCTCGCTGGCAGGAATTTGTCTGCCTGACGAGGTCAACCTTCTCCGCGACCGGACCTTCGAATCGGACGGCGAGTCGGCTGATGAATCCGATGAGCCGGACGTCCGCCGGTTGATGCCGCTGCGCGACGACGCGCTCCCGGTCTATGTTCAGGGCGCGTACGGCCTCAGCGTCGGGATCAAAGGCGATTGTCTCGAGATCCGGGAAAAGGGAAAGCCGGTCAGTGAAGCGAAGATCTTCGAGACCTCGCAGGTGACGCTTTTCGGCAACGTTCAGATCAGCGCGCAGGCCATCCGCGAACTCGCCGGCCGACACGTGCCCGTTGTGCATCTCTCATACGGCGGTTGGCTCAACGCGGTGACGGTGGCGCCGCCGCACAAGAACATCGAGTTGCGGATCGCCCAATTTGCGGCGGCGGCCGACGACTCGAAAAGCGTGCGGTTCGCATCGGCGATCGTCGCCGGAAAGATACACAATCAGCGGACGCTGTTGCGGAGAAACGCGTCCGAACTGCCCAAAGAGGCCCTTGTTCAACTACGCGAGTTCCGCCGCAAAGCCTCAAACGCCGAGAATGCCGCATCGCTGCTCGGATTCGAAGGCGCTGCCGCGCGCGAGTATTTTTCGCGGTTTTCGCTGATGTTCAAGCAGGGCGTTGGGCCGGGCTTCGATTTTGAAAAGCGGAACCGGCGTCCGCCGACCGATCCGGTGAACGCGTTGCTTTCGTTCGCGTATTCGATGTTGGCGAAAGAGATGCTGGTGGCGCTTGTCGGGGTCGGTTTCGATCCCTATTTGGGTTTCTATCACCGGCCGCGTTACGGCCGTCCGGCGCTGGCGCTCGATCTGATGGAAGAGTTCCGCCCGCTGGTTGCCGATTCGGTGGTCATCCAACTGATCAATACGGGCGAGATCAGGAAGCAGGATTTCATTGTCCGAGCGACCGGTTGCGCGCTGACCGATTCGGGACGCCGCCGGGTGATCGAAGCGTTCGAACGGCGTGTCAACACCGCGGTCACGCATCCGGTCTTCGGCTATTCGGTCAGTTACCGAAGGATTTTCGAGGTTCAGGCCCGGTTGCTCGCGCGGTTCTTGATGGAGGAGATCGCCGATTATCCGGCATTCATAACAAGATAATGAGAAAGCGCTATTTGGTTTGCTACGACATCGCCGACCCCAAACGGCTTCAGCGCGTCCACCGCAAAATGCGCGGCTTTGGCGACCCGCTCCAGTATTCGGTTTTCTGCTGCGATCTGAACGCTTCAGAGAAGGTCATTCTCCGTAACGAGCTGCACAGGCTGATCAATCACCGTGAGGATCAGATAATGTTCGTCGATCTCGGGAATTCGAACAGCCAGCGGGCCGAAAACCTAGAGACACTCGGCCGCGCGCTTTCGATCACGGAACGAAAGCTCGCGGTTATTGTCTGAGTCGGCATTTGCGGGTACAATAACATCATTCGGCGATATAGCGGAATTCGAGCGGCCAACCGTTGCGCAAAACACGGGACCCGCTCGAACAAGGTAAATCAAGTGTTTTCAATAGATACGATTTCTGCAATCTCGATTGGCGCGTTTTCCCGTCGCCGGTCGTCCGGGCGCTCGAAAATGTGTCTGCAAGTGGTTGAAAACAAGGAGGATACAAGATCGCGATTTCCACGCTTGAAAAAGCGTGGCCCCATTGAAGCTTTGAGACGGCCCGTGATGCGGCGCAGCCGTATGTGATTTCCACGCTTGAAAAAGCGTGGCCCCATTGAAGCAATTAAGTCTCCAATGGGCGTTTCCATTTGGCCCACATTTCCACGCTTGAAAAAGCGTGGCCCCATTGAAGCCAGCACGATCTGGCGAGCCGCCTGCAAAACGCCTTCATTTCCACGCTTGAAAAAGCGTGGCCCCATTGAAGCAAGCGGGGGGAAGTGGCAATTGCGGATTCTCGCGGATTTCCACGCTTGAAAAAGCGTGGCCCCATTGAAGCCCCCCGTCCAGAACGATTGGGGCGTAACCTTGACGATTTCCACGCTTGAAAAAGCGTGGCCCCATTGAAGC
>CAZARD010000079.1:0-21482 GCA_964487505.1 uncultured Blastocatellaceae bacterium
GGGATTTTCGATTTGGGATTTGGGATTTCGATTTCGGAGATTCACTTTGAGTCTTGAATCTTGAATATCTTGAATCTGAATCTTGAATCTTCAATCTGGATCTTGATCTGGAATTTTAGTCCTGAATCCCGAATCCTTGCCCGGCCTTGATTCTCCGGGGATATTGATTGAGAATTGCCGCACTATGGAAAACTCGCGGACCATTGTGCGGCTATCGATCGTCGCCGGCCTTCTGATACTTGCGATGTTCGGGGTTACCGTCTTTACGGGCGTCTCGCAGGAAAAGTTCGAGACCGTCTGGGGGGCCGGCGATTACGCCCGCGCATTGGTCGCCGAACAGGGGGCGCTGCGGTTGATCTTCACCTTCGACATCGTTTTCATCACCGTTTTTACGACGCTCTTCGTGATCCTGCCGCAGTCGCTCAAGACCGGCGACCGGGTCACGAACGCGATCGCGAACGCGTCGATCGGAGCGATGGTCGTCTGCGGCGCGCTCGACTACGCGGAAGATCTCCATATCCTGACGATGCTCGACGGCGCGATAAAGGGGCTCGCGATTTACGAATCACAGATCGCGCTCCAGACGTTCCTCAGCGCGCTCAAGTTCTGTGCGAGCTATCTTTCGCTCTTTTTGCTGGCGTTCATTCTGCCGTCGCGCACGTTGCCCGAAAAGGCGATTCGATACAGTCTCTGGTTCTTCCAGCTGCCGATCGGCGCGCTCGTTTATGCCGGCCCGCCGGAACTGCACGTCCCGATGACCATTCTGCGCTTCGTTTTCATGATATCGGGCTTCTTTCTTTTGGCCTGGAATTTCTCGCGAAAGAAGACGGAGGAAGCGTTTTGATCGATTACCCAATGACCGGCGCCCAGATCGAAGAGTTCAACAAGAACGGGCATATCCTGATCCGCGGGCTCGCGACGGCCGCCGAGGTCCGGCGGTCCGCGCCGGCCATCAGGTCGGCGGCGTACCGGCTTTCGACCGAAACGCGAAGTCTCGAAGAACGCGACACTTACGGCAAGGCCTTCCTCCAGATAATGAACCTCTGGCGGCACGACGAAGCGGTCCGCGAATTCGTCTTCGAGAACCGGTTCGCAAAGGTCGCGGCCGCCCTGCTCGGAGTCGAACGCGTCCGCCTCTATCACGATCAGGCGCTGTTCAAGGAACCGCTCGGCGGCTACACGCCTTGGCATCAGGACCAGTATTATTGGCCGCTCGACACCGACCGGACGGTGACAATGTGGATGCCGCTCGTCGATATCGATTCCGAGATGGGAATGCTGACCTTCGCTTCGGGATCGCAAGCGCTCGGGCCGATCGGAAGCGTCAGGATCTCGGACGAAAGCGAAGCTGCATATGACGAATACATCGCCTCCAGAGGATTCCCCGTCGTCCGGGCGGATGCGATGTGCGCCGGCGACGCGACCTTCCATCTCGGCTGGACGATCCATTCGGCCGGCGCAAACTGCTCGCCGGACAAGACCCGTGAGGTGATGACGGTCATCTACTTTGCCGACGGTGCGCGCGTCACCGAGCCTCAGAACCCGAATCAGGAAGACGATCGGCGCGCCTGGCTCGGCGGCAGATCACCCGGCGAGATCGCCGACTCGGAATTGAATCCGGTTTTGAATCACTCTCTTTGATCGACTTTTAGGGCAAATGAAGATTCTGACGGCAGCCGTTCTTGTGATCTGTGCCGCGCTTTCAATAAGAGCGCAAACCATTGATTTTACGACGTTTGTCGATCCGTTCATCGGTACGGACGGAACCGGCCACACTTTCCCGGGCGCGACCGCGCCGTTCGGCATGGTCCAGCCGTCGCCGGATACGAACTATTTCGGATGGTCGCATTCGTCAGGCTATCAATACAAAGACGAACGAATCCTGGGATTCTCGAACACGCACCTGAACGGAACGGGCGCGATGGATCTCGGCGACATCCTCCTGCAGCCTTTCTCCGGAACGCCGATTCGGTCGGATTTCAGCAGTGAGAACGACAAATCCCTTGAAGCCGCGTCGGCCGGCTATTACTCGACTCGCCTTAAATCGTTCGACGTCGGCGTGGAATTGACCGCGAGCGAACGCGTCGCGTTTCATCGCTACCGGTTTGATACCGACTTGCCGAAACACGTTCTTGTCGACTTTCAACACGGACTCGTTTGGTCGGCGGATTCAAAGCGCGTGCTTGCGAGCAGCGTCGCGATCGAAGACGCCTACACCATAAGCGGATTCTGCGAGACCGAGAACTGGGTCCGTCGCAAGTACTTTTTTGTCATCAAGTTCGACCGGCCCTTCACCGGGCAGCGAAAGCTCAAATCACGTCCGGGTGAGAAAGCGCCGCTCCACGTATTCACTTTCGATATCAAGAAAGGCGAACAGATCCAAGCCAAGATCGCGATGTCGACAGTCAGCGTCGACGGCGCGAAAAAGAACCTCGAAACCGAGGTCCCGCACTGGAACTTCGATCGGGTTCGCAAAGCGACCAAGGCCAAATGGAACCGATACCTGTCGCGGATCGACATCGTCGCCGAACAAAAGCAAAAGCGGATCTTCTATACCGGCATCTATCATCTGCTTATCCAGCCGAACAACATCGCTGACGTCGACGGCCGATACCGCGGCGCCGACGATAAGATCCGCAAAGCGACCGGCGGCGAGTATTATTCGACGCTCTCGCTGTGGGACACGTTTCGCGCGGCGCATCCGCTTTACACATTGATAGTCCCGGAACGGGTCGACGGTTTCGTCAACTCGATGCTCGGCCATTTCGAAGCGCGCGGATTCCTCCCGATCTGGACGCTTCAAGACGGTGAAACTCACACGATGATCGGGAACCACGCGGTGCCGGTGATCGTCGACGCGTACCTCAAAGGCTTTCGGGGTTTCGATGCCGAGCGCGCGTTCGCGGCTATCAAACGAAGCCTGACAGTCAATCAGAAGCATTCCGATTGGGAAGTCTATGATCGTTTCGGCTACTATCCGTTCGACAAGATCGACGGCGAGTCGGTCTCGCGCACGCTCGAAAGCGGCGTCGATGATTTCGCGGCAGCGGCGATGGCACGCAAGCTCGGCAGGACGGCCAACGCGGATTTCTTTTCAAAAAGGGCGGATTTCTACCGGAACCTCTTCGATCCCGAAACGAAACTGATGCGGGGAAAGGACTCGAACGGGCAATGGCGGACACCGTTCGATCCGCTTGCGCCCACCTCCCCGCTCCGAAATCCCGGAGATTACACCGAGGCGAACGCGTGGCAATACAGTTTCGCGTCGCAACACGCGGTCGGCGGCCTGATCGAACTTCACGGCGGAAAGTCGGATTTTGCGGCGAAACTCGACAGGTTTTTCGAACGGGACGCGAAAAACGAAGACGAAACGCATCTCAAATATCTCGGGCAGGAAGGATTGATCGGGCAATACGCCCACGGCAACGAACCGAGCCATCACATCGCCTATCTTTACAAGTTCACCGACGACGGATTCAAGTCCGACGAACTGATACGCGAGATCACCGGCCGGTTCTACGACGACACGCCGACCGGGATAACCGGTAACGAAGACTGCGGCCAAATGTCCGCGTGGTACGTTTTCTCGGTCCTTGGATTCTATCCGGTCAATCCAAGCACCGGCGAGTACATCCTCGGGGCGCCGCAGATCAGAAAGGCGAAGGTCAAACTCGCCGGCGGCAAGACCCTGACGATCACTGCGAACGGGATTTCAGATGAAGCCAAATACGTCGTGAACGCAAGACTCAACGACCGCGCATTGAATGACAACATGGTCCGGCATTCGGCGCTCCGGAAAGGCGGGAAGCTGACCTTCGAGATGTCGGCGAATCGCTGATTGTGATCATTCGTAATCGCTCGCGATTTCGCCGATCACCGTGTTACGGCTGTGCGCCCGTCCCGCGAGCCGTGACAGCGCGAGTTCGGCGTCCGAATATCCGAAAGCGTAGAGATTCGCTCCGTCGAAGAAGGGCTCGGCCGTGACCTCGATGCCGCCGAACGGCGGATCGAACGCCTCGGCATCGGCGGCCGACTCGAAATCGGCACGCGCCGTCACCAATCCCGTCAGCGCGCCGAGGAACGAGTCGAAGGCGCAGGCGACATCCCCGATCTCGGCGAAATACCGGTTCTTTCGGATCTCGTTTCCTTCAAATGCGCCGAGCGCGCGGTATTCGGCGTCGTCGAGGACCATTTCGGCGACGCTGAAGTGTCCCGATCCTCCGATTCTCTGCTGCAGCACACGCTTCCATTCGCGGCTCCCGGGAACCCGCGTCCGGCGAAATCGGAGCCGTGTTCCGGCAACATAATTGTCGTAGATCTGCAGATGCGCGTCCGACGGCGAGATCGACGCCGGGAGACGATCGAGAACGAACAGCCGGTAGAATTCAACGCGGTATGTTTTGTCCATCGTTTTCAAATGCCTTATACTTTTTTGCTTTCAACACGATTCTATCAGCAAACGGAGTTTTTTATGCGTCAAAAACTGATCACGGCGGCGATCTTGGTTTCGGCCGCGACGTTCTTCACGGCGTGCGGCGGGGGCGAACAGCCGACGACGAACAAACCGGCGAACGCCAATGCGCCGGCGAACAAGTCGAATTCGCAGGGCAACCTGACAACGGTCGCGAAGACCCCGGAATCGGCGACCAATGACGCGCCGACGCTGGGCCCGGTCCTCAAAGGCCTGTGCGACGCGATCGCCAAAAAGGACGATGCCGCCGTGCGGAAATTCTACTCGGCCGCCGCGCTCAGGGAACTCGACGCGGATATGAAGGAAGAAGGCACGAAGTCGATCGTCGCCTATCTCGCGACCGATCAGATCTCCGACTGCCAGATCAGCAACGAAAAGATCGAGGGCGACAACGCGTCGGCGCTCGTCAAGACCAAGGGCGCGCCGAACGGGGCGCGGATGAAGTTCGTCAAAGAAAACGGCGAATGGAAGCTGACCGGCGAGACCGTCGATGTCCAAGCTGTGCGGCAGGCGGCCGGAAACACAAACTCGGCACGATAGCGCGATGGGCGAGGGATTCGAAGAGATCGCCGAGCGTCTGTTCCGTGATCGGCTGACGCGGCCGAGTCCGGAGCGGTTCGCGAACAGCGGGCGCGAGCCGGTTCACGTCGTTTACGGCGGGGCGAATCTCTTCACAGCCGAGACTCCGCGCAAGTTCGGCAAACTCGCGTTGCGCTCGCTCGAAACGTACACCTCGAATTTCGCTGAGTTCGCGACCGCCTTTTGGCTCAAAGGCGCCGATACCCTGCCGCGCTTCCCGGACGTCGTCGCGCGGCTCGACGGAGAGATCGCACGCGACCCCGACGCCTTCCGCGAAAAGAACGCCGAGGCCTGGTTCGCCTGGACCGTGCATAAGCGCGTTATCGAAAAGCTCCGGACGGAGCCGGTCGAGGATTTTCGGATCGACTTCGAGGACGGTTACGGCATCCGAAGCGACGAAGAGGAAGACTCGCACGCGATCGCAGCCTCGAACGAACTCGCCCGCGTCTTTGACGAACCCGACCCGGACCTCGCCTTCAGCGGATTCCGCATCAAGTCTTTTCAGCCCGAGACCTACGCCCGGTCGACGCGGACGCTCGGGTTGTTCCTCAGGAATCTCTTGCGCGCCGCGGGCCGCATCCCGCCGAATTTCGCGGTCACGCTCCCGAAGATCGAATCGACCGACGAGGTTGCGGTGCTGGCGGACTTGCTCGAGGCTTTCGAGCGGGACAACGATCTTCGGCCGGGCTCGATCGGCATCGAAACGATGATCGAAACGCCCTTTGCGGTCGCGAACGCGGCGCAGGTGGTCGCGGCCGGCCGAGGTCGCGTGACTTCGGCGCATTTCGGCGCGTTCGATTACACGGCGGCGTTTGGCATCACGGCCGATCACCAGCACCTTCAGCACGAGGCCTGCAAGTTCGCGCGAAACCTGATGCAACTGTCGCTTGCCCCGCTCGGCATCAGGGTTTCGGATTCGGTAACGACCGAGATGCCGGTTCCGGTCTTTCGCGGCGAAGAACTGTCCCCGCGCCAGGAATCGGAGAACCGTCGCGCGGTTCACGGTGCGTGGCGGAAGCATTTCAACAACGTCACGCACTCGCTGATCAACGGATTCTTCCAGAGCTGGGACCTCCATCCGGCGCAGCTCGTCGCCCGCTACGCCGCGGTCTACGCGTTCTTTCTCGAATCTGCGGAATCGCAGGGCGCGAGGCTGCGCGACTTTGTCGGAAAAGCGACGCGGGCGATGGTGACCGGAAACCTCTTTGACGACGCGGCGTCGGCGCAGGGGCTTCTGAATTTCTTCGTTCGCGCCGTCGCGAGCGGCGCTTTGACCGTCGGCGAGGCCGTCGATATGACCGGACTCACCGAATCGGATCTCGCCTCGATGTCGTTCTCGCAGATCATGAAAAGCCGCGAGTCTTGATTTGGCGGGGTTCGTTCGGATCAAGCGTCAGGGAAGATCGCCATGAATCGGCGCCAACTTCACGAATCGATCCAACTCGGAGATTCGCGCGGATTCATCCCGCATTACGCATTTGAAGAATTCTGCCACGGATCTCACGAATTTCGCGAACAAAACACAGAATAATATGTGAGAATTCGTGCATTCCGTGGCGACAAGCCGTTAAGGCATCTTATCGGGTAACTTGGATTGATTGAGGGCAGCGCAAACCGAAACGAATCTCCGACTTGTTGTTCACGATTCTCCGGGGCCGATCAGGAACTAACCGTCAGCTTATCAGCTAACCGTTATCTTGGAAACAACCTGCGAATCCAAGGTCGGGAGTATCAGAAAGCAGATTCGAACGCCATTTTGATGTTATCGCTCAAACGGGTGATCCGGGTCTGACTGCTTGCTTCCTCCGGGGCCGCGTCGATCCGCCAAGATCCGCGGACGAGATATTCCGATTCTCAATCCGGGTTCATCTCGGATCCGGACCGGATTGCCGCTTCGAGAACATCGATCCTGATATCATCCAGTTTCCGGAACCTGATGCAATAGCCCGTGACGGTCGCCTTGCCGAGTTCGTTTCCAAATGTCCGGGCCAGGAACTGCTTGTCTTCGATGCCAAAGATGTAAACTGAGATCCCGGTCTTGTGCGTGCTGAGTCCGACCTGATAAAAATCCCTGGTCTTCCCGTCGGCATATTTGATCGTCCGAAATCCATATCCGATGCTCGGATTCGAAACGATCTTGCCCGTGTCGTCCTTGCCGTCGAGAAACCAAAGCCTGCAGTCGGGCATAATCTTCAGGATGATGCCGTGCAGCTTCTGCAAATCGGAGCGTTTGGGCTCGGGTTGGCCGGAAACATACCGTTCGATCTGTTCGCCGACGTTCATTCGGACCCTCGCCGTGAAAGCTGCGCGAGCAGTTCCTCGAGATTCTTTAGCTGCATCTCCGCTCCCTCGCGAAAGCCGCTTTCGATCATTCGCTCCAAACGTTCTCGCGACTCGTTGTAGATCGAGATGCCGACGACCGTCTTGTCGCCTTGCGGACTGAAATTGAGATCCCAATCGGAACCCGGCAATTCGAGATTCTCATCCGCGTCCGCGAAGGCGTTGAAGAACTTGAAGTTAGTCCGCGGCGTGATCGACGTGTACCGTTGGACCGACCAGCGCTCGACGCCTTCCGGGCTCACCATCGCATAGAATCTCCGTCCGCCGACCTTGAAATCCATGAACTTCGTGCGCGACGTCCAAGGCTTGGGCGCCCACCATAGGTCGAGAAGTTCCGGTTTTGTATACGCGTCCCAAACCAGCCCCAACTCGGCCGCAAATTCGCGTGTCATCGAGACGGTCTTTGTCTCTTTGTCGATAATCAGATCCATATGCTTTTCATTTCTCCTCAACTCGGTTCTTCATTGTTGCCAGAACTTCGTCTAGTTGGCTGAATCGGGCTTCCCAGATCTTTCTGAGCTGCTCGGTCCAAAGGTCGATCTCCTTCATCTTTTCGATCGCAAGCTCGTAGTAGATCTCCCGGCCCTTGTGATCCTGTTTCACCAGCTCGCATTCCGCCAGTATCTTCAAATGCTTCGATACGGCCTGCCGCGTGATGTCGAAATGCTGGGCGAGAGCGTTCGGCGTCATCGCCTGAAACGCGATCAGCGCGATTATCGCCCTTCGCGTAGGATCGGCGATGGCTTGGAAAACGTCTCTTCTCATCAATTCCTCCCGATTTACGAAACCGATTGGTTGCCAGTATATACGCGCAACCGCTCGGTTTCGCAAATGCTATCATCCCCAATTATTCGACGGGCCATCTGCGGTTGTTTCCGCACACCGCGTCGTGAAAACGATCCGCGCAGTCTCCCGAGTCATCAAAGCAACGGCGAACGTTGTTCAATATCATCGGATCCTCAGATCGCGTGGGACGCAAATGGTTTGGGATTGCGCTTTGGGGCTGTGGGGAGTGCGCGACGGCTGGTTGGACAGGAAGGGTTCGTCGAATCCCTACGAGGCGTTGAGTTTAAGGCGACGTCAACCGAAGCTAAATGATAAAGCCGCGGGCGGAGCGGACAGGAGCCGATCACTCAAATTGATCCGCGCCATCCGCGCCCGACCGCGGCCGATCGCAAAGAATCCAAAATCCAAAATCGCTACTGCCAAACGTCCGCGCCGTGTTCGCGGGCGGTCGCGAGAACGACCTCCCAGGTGCGCGAGATCTCACGGTCGAACTGCCTCGAATCGTTGTAGAAATCGCTGCGCGTCGCCTCTTTGCCCTTCATCGAATCGAGATACCGCGAATAATCTCGCCAGGCCTTCATATGATCGTTCCAGGCGTCGCGAAATTCGGGCGGAAAGTCCGAGGTATCCATCGACGACGACGCTTCCCAGTACTCGCGCACCGACGACGCGTAATTCGCCGAGACCTTCGCCCCGATCACCGGGCGGTCGTTCCGAAGCGACCCGTTCAAGATGTCGCGCTCGATGAAACTCTCGAGCTTCGAGGCCCTGCAGTCTCCGTGCGTCCGATGTCGGACCGAGATACCGTCGTTGACGAAGCCCGGCACCGGCGCCGGAAAAATGATGCGCACGATGCTGACCGAAACGATGAACGTTGCCGCGAAGGCGACGATTCCGAATACTGTTCTTGGATTTGTCATTACTGCTCTTACAACCTCTCAAAAATCTGGAACTAAATTATCACCTAATCACGCCGAAAAGGGAACATTTTTTTGACGTATTTCGCGGGGAAATTTGCTAAAGTCTCTGTGATGACTCCGCAAGACCTGATCCGCAAAAAGCGCGATGGCGCAAGATTCACCGAAGAGGAGATCGAGACCTTCATTTCCGGCGTCAGCGACGGAAGCTGGGCCGATTACCAGATCACCGCGCTCGTGATGGCGATGTTCATCCACGGCCTCAATCATAGCGAACAAAGCGCTTTGGTACGTGCGATGCTCCATTCGGGCGAAACGTTGGATTTCAGCGACATCGACGCGCCGGTCGCCGACAAGCATTCGACGGGCGGCGTTGGCGACAAGACCTCGCTCATCATCGCGCCGCTTGCCGCGGCCTGCGGCGTGGCCGTACCGATGATCTCGGGCCGCGGTCTCGGCCATACGGGCGGCACGCTCGACAAACTCGAATCGATCGAGGGCTACAATGTTCATCTTTCGACATCGCAGATCCGCCGGACGATACGGAAATGCGGATTCGCGCTCGCCGGACAGACGAAAAAACTCGTCCCGGCCGATCGAAAGCTCTATGCATTGCGCGACGCGGCCGGAATGGTCGAGTCGGTTCCGCTGATCGTCGCCTCGATAATGTCGAAAAAGCTCGCCGAGGGACTCGACGCGCTCGTCCTCGACGTCAAGACCGGCAACGGCGCGTTTATGGAGCATATCTGGGACGCGCGCGTCCTCGCCAAATACATGGTCGCCGCCGGAGTCGATTTCGGCGTCCGGACCGAGGCGCTGATCACCGATATGAGCCAGCCGCTCGGACGGTTCGCGGGCAACGCGCTCGAGGTCTACGAGTGTTTGCGGATAATGCGCGGCGAGGCCGCCGAATCCGAACAGCCGACGCTCGACCTGTCGATCGAACTGACGGCCAGGATGCTCGTCCTGACGGGCGTCGCGGCCGATGTCGACGAAGCGAGCGCGATGTGCCTCGGCCGTCTTTGGGACGGTAGCGCGCTCGAGAAGTTCCGCGCCAACCTCGAACTTCAGAACGGCGATCCCGAGATCTGCGACCGGCCGGAAAAGCTACTTGAGAAAGGCATCGTCAAGGTCGAGGTCACGGCCACGGAATCGGGGTTCGTTTCCGAGATCGCGACGCGCGCGGTCGGCGAGGCGGTCTGCGAGATCGGCGGCGGGCGCGTCAAGGCCGAGGACTCGATCGATTACGCCGTCGGATTCGAATGCGGCGTGCGCCTCGGCGACCGGGTCGAGCGCGGCAGCCCGATCGGGACGATCTACGCGCGTTCCAAACAGCAGGCGTCGAGGATTAGCGAAAAACTGCGGACCGCGTATAGAATAAGCGATGAAAAACCCGAGAAGTTGAGTTTGATCCGCGAGGTCGTCGGCTGAACCTCGAAAGACTTTTTGCGATTATGAGATACCTATCGTTTGCAGCGCTTTTGCTTGCCGCGCTCGCGCTCACGTCGTGCGGGCCGAAGACCGAGGCGCAGCGCCAGTGCAACATCAAGGTCGGCATCGTTTTTGACATCGGCGGCAAGAACGACCGCTCGTTCAACGCCGCGGCGTGGGACGGCGTCAGGCGCGCCGAAAAGGACCTCGGCATCTGTCTTTACGACGTCGAGCCGGGCAACCCGACCTCGATCGAGCCGGCGATGCGCGCGTTCGCCGAAAGGGATTTCGATCTGATCATCGGCGTCGGTTTCGCGCAGGGGCCGATCATGCAGAACGTCGCGACCGATTATCCGAACATCAAGTTCGCAATCGTCGACGGCGTGATCTTCGAGGCCGACGGCAAGACCCCGAAAAGCAACGTCGCGTCGCTCGTCTTCCGCGAGCACGAGGGTTCGTACCTGGTCGGGATGATCGCGGCGTCAAAGTCGAAATCGGGCGTTCTCGGGTTCGTCGGCGGGATGGACATCCCTCTGATCCATAAGTTCGAGACCGGCTACGAGGAAGGCGCGCGGTCCGTGAACCCGAACATCAAGGTCATCGACAACTACGTCGGCGTCACCGACGCGGCGTGGAACAATCCGGGCAAAGGCAAGGAACTGGCGCTGTCGCAGATCGGCCAGGGCGCCGACGTGATATTCACCGCCGCCGGGAATTCCGGACTCGGCGCCTTCGACGCGGTCGAGCAGTACGGCCGCAACGCTCAGGGCGAGGCCAACAAGTTCGTCATCGGCGTCGATTCGAACCAGAACATGGTGAAGCCCGGATTCGTGCTGACGTCGATGGTCAAACGCGTCGACAACGCGGTCTACGATGTCGTCAAGGAAGTCCTCGGAAAGCAGTTCAAGGGCGGGTTCCACGTCTTCGGGCTCGACAAGGACGGCGTCGCGTACGCGATGGACAAGAACAACGAGAGCCTGATCCCGAAGGACGTCATCGGCCGCGTCGAGGAAGCGAAGAAGAAGATCATCGCCGGCGAGATCAAGGTCACCGACGCGATGGCGAAATGATGGCATTTGCGATTTGCGATTGAGTTTTGACCGCGACGTTTCGTGCGCTTGCTGTCTTCCTTTTACCGTCTACTGTCTACCACCCTATGCTCGAACTGAAGAACATCACGAAAACCTTCGGCACGGTCGTCGCCAATGACGACGTCTCGATCAGCATCAACCCCGGCACGATCCACGCCATCGTCGGTGAGAACGGCGCCGGAAAATCGACGATTATGCGCATCGCGTACGGCTTCTACAAAGCCGATTCGGGCTCGATCGAGTTCGACGGGAAGCCCGTCGCGATCAACAACCCGCACGATGCGATCGCGCTCGGCATCGGGATGGTCCACCAGCATTTCATGCTCGTCGACACGATGACCGTCGGCGAGAACATCATCCTGGGCGCCGAGGGCGGGAACCAGGCGAGCATCGATTGGAAAAAGGCGAATGCCGAGATCCGCGCGCTGTCCGACGAACTGCGTCTGAACATCGATCCGCACGCGTTCATCGAGGATCTGTCGGTCGGCGCGCAGCAGCGGGTCGAATTGCTCAAGGCGCTTTACCGCAAGGCCCAGTTCCTTATTTTGGACGAGCCGACGGCGGTCCTGTCGCCGCAGGAGGTCGAGGATTTCTTCAATATCCTGCGCCGGATGCGCGATCAGGGAAAGACCATCGTTATCATCACGCACAAGCTCGAAGAGGTCCTCGCGATCTCCGACGACGTCACGGTTATGCGCGACGGAAAGGTCGTCGGACGCGTGAAGACCGCCGAGACGAACGCCAAGGAACTGGCGCGGATGATCGTCGGGCGCGACGTGCTTTTGCGGGTCGAAAAGACCGAGGCGGCGCCGAAGGACGCGGTGCTCGCGGTCAAGGACCTGTCGGTCGCCGGGAAGCACGGGCTGGCGGTCGACGGCGTGTCGTTCAGCGTGCGCGCCGGCGAGATCGTTGGCATCGCGGGCATCGAGGGCAACGGGCAGACGGAGCTCATCGAGGCGATCGCCGGCTTGACGGCCGCGCGTTCGGGTTCGATCAGGTTCGGCGAGCGCGAGATCTCGACGCTCACGGTCCGGCAGCGGATCGAACTCGGCATCGCGCACGTCCCCGAGGACCGGCACCGGCGCGGTTTGCTGCTCAATTCGGACCTCGCCGAGAACTCGATCCTCGGCGTCCATTACCGCGCGCCGGTGGCGAGCGGCGGATTTCTGAATCAGGGGACGATCGACACGCGCGTTCGTTCGATAATCGAGAAGTTTGATGTCCGGCCGCCCGATCCGTCGCTTGCGGCGAAATCGCTCTCGGGCGGGAATCAGCAGAAACTCATCATCGGTAGGGAATTCGACATCAATCCGAAACTGCTGCTCGTGTCGCAGCCGACGCGCGGCGTGGACATCGGCGCGATCGAGTTCATCCATCGCAAGCTGATCGGCCTGCGCGACGCCGGATCGGCGGTGCTGTTGGTGTCGGCGGAACTCGAGGAGGTGACGGCGCTCGCCGACCGCCTGCTCGTTATTCGCGGAGGCAAGATCGTCGGCGAGGTCGACCCGCGGACGACGTCCGTCGAAGAGATCGGCCTGATGATGACCGGCGGGGACGGTATCGACCTCAATCGTTCAGGACGGCATTGATCCCAAATCCCAATCCAAAATCCCAAATCCCAAATCCCAAATCGTCTACTGACGACCTTTCGGAGATCGGACGGGCGGTCGAGCTTCGCATCGGCCGTCGTCGTCACGCGGCTGCGGGTCTCGTCACCCTTTTTGCGCGCCGCCTGATTCGACGATCGTCTCCTTTTCTGCGGAAATTAGGGTTTTCAAGAAGGAAATGAGGTCCGGAAAAAAGACTCCGGCCCGAATGGGCAACCTCTATCGTATCGCGGGCGTTAAACAAACGTCAGCAATTATTTGCATCATCGTGCCGATGCTCCGCGAACGGGCGGTCGGGTCCTTTTGACTCGCACCGTCACCCGCTGTATAGTCTGCGTAAATTGACACACAGCAAGGAGATAGAATGACGATCCGCAGAACCTTCGCCGTCGCAGGACTGCTTTTGGCCGGTCTGGCGTCGCTCGCCGCACAGCCCGCGCGCCGGCCGCTCGCTATTGACGATCTGTTCAAGGTCCGCAACGTGACCGATCCGCAGATTTCGCCCGACGGCGAATGGATCGCGTACGTAGTCACCGCCGTCGACGCGAAGGCCGACAAGTCCGTCTCCGACATCTGGATGGTGAGCTTCGACGGCAAGACCGACCGCCGCATCACCTTCACGCCGACGGACAACGAGTCCCGGCCGCGCTGGAGCCCGGACGGGCGTTTCCTGTCCTTCGTTTCGTCGCGACCGGGCCCGAACAAGGGAAGCCAGATCTGGCTTCTCGACCGGGCCGGCGGCGAGGCCCGTCAGATGACCGAGATCAAGGGGAACCTCGAAAGCTACGAATGGTCGCCCGACTCGAAACGGATCGCAGCGGTCATCGGCGATCCCGATCCGGACGCCGCCGATTCTCCCGGCGCGGATGAAAAAAAGGCGCCGAAACCGATCGTTATCGACCGCTACAAGTTCAAAGAGGACATCGATGGCTATCTGCGCAGCGACCGCAAGAGCTACATCTATCTATATGACATCGAATCGCAGCGCCTTGACCGCCTGACGAAAGGGAAATCCGACGAGGGCTCGCCGGCCTGGTCGCCCGACGGCTCGCGGATCGCCTTCACGTCGAACCGCCTGCCCGATCCCGACCGCGAACCGTCGTTCCGGATTTACGTCGCCGAAGCGAAGCCGGGAGCGACGGAAGGGCAGATCACGCCCGACACGAGCTACGGCGCGGGCGCGCCGAAATGGAGCCCCGACGGACGTTCGATCGCTTTTCTCGAGACCGACGAGAAGAAATGGAACGCGTACAGTATGGATTACCTGGCGATAGTTCCGGCCGACGGCAGTTCGGCGCCGGTCCGGCCGAAGGGCGCGCTCGACCTCGACCGCGGCGTGAGCGAACCGATGTGGAGCGCCGACGGCAGGTCGGTCGGCGTTTTCGTCACCGATGACCGGTCGGTATATCCGGCGTCTGTCGCGGTCGACGGCGGCCCGGTCAAGAAACTCCTGTCGCCGCCGGTCGTCGCGGGCAACTGGACCGAGGCGAAGGGCCGCGTCGCGCTGCTTGCGGGCAGCGATGAGGCTCCGAACGAGGTCCACGTTTTCGAGAACGGGAAACTGCGGCGGCTGACGCGGCAGAACGACGAACTGTTCGCCGCGCTCGAACTCGGAGCGACCGAGGAGGTCTCGTTCAAGAGCAAGGACGGCACGACCGTCAACGGGCTGCTGACCTACCCGGTCGGCTATGTCAAGGGCGCGCGCGTGCCGCTGCTGCTCCGCATCCACGGCGGCCCGAACGCGCAGGACCAGCACTCGTTCGCCGCCGAGCGCCAGATGTTCGCGGCAAACGGTTACGCCGTGCTGGCGGTCAATTACCGCGGAAGTTCGGGACGCGGGCAGAAGTTTTCGCGCGCGATCTGGGCCGATTGGGGGAACTTCGAGGTCCAGGACCTGCTCGCCGGTGTCGATCACGTCATCGCGATGGGCGTCGCCGATCCCGAAAAGCTGGGCGTTGGCGGCTGGAGCTACGGCGGCATCCTGACCGATTACGTCATCGCTTCCGACACCCGATTCAAGGCCGCGACCAGCGGCGCCGGCACGGCGTTCACCGTCTCGTTCTACGGCACGGACCAGTACATCATCCAGTATGACTACGAGATCGGCCCGCCCTGGGAGCCGCGCTCTTGGGAGATCTACAAGAAGCTCTCCTACCCGCTGCTGAAGGCCAACTCGATCCGGACGCCGACGCTGTTCCTCGGCGGCGAGCGCGATTTCAACGTGCCGATCGCGGGCAGCGAGCAGATGTACCAGGCGCTGCGGAGCCTCGGCGTCGAAACGCAGCTCGTCGTCTATCCGAACGAGTTCCACGGCATCCGCCGCCCGAGCTATGTCCGCGACCGCTACGAGCGTTATCTCGGCTGGTACGAGAAGCACCTGCTCGGCCGCAAGCCCGAGCCGCGGCCTTCGATCGCCGCGTGGCAGGGAAAATGGCGCGGAACGCTGAAGAACCTTCCGGCCAAACCCGACGCGCCCGTCGTCGAGGTCGAGATGGTGATCGGCGCGATCCCCGTCCGCGACAACGCCTGCGCCGTCTGGAAGACGACCTACCGCGAGTCGGGGGTCGTCAAGCAGGTCAAGGATTACAAGCTGTGCCGCGGAACCGGCGCGAACGACGTCTTTATCGACGAAGGGAACGGCGTCCGCCTGACCGCGAGGATCATCGGCGACTCGCTGGTCGCGCCGTTCAAGTACGGAGATGTCCTGCTGGTCTCGACGACCCGTCTGCGCGGCGACACTCTCGAGGAAGAGATCCTGACGGCCGAGGACAAGCCCGCCGTCGGAACCGTCCAGCCCCTGACCCCGAAAGGCATCCAGAGGCTCGAACTTAAACGCGTGCCGGAATAGTCCCCGATTCGATCGTTAGGGCCGGCGAACGAAACCGGTCCCGCGCGGCCGGCCCGGAAGATCCCGGGACCGCGGAAAATTTTGTGAGGAGCAAGATCGCTATGAAGACCTGTCGCATACTATTCCTTGTCATCGCATTGACCGGCGTTTCCTCGTTCGCCCAACCACAACAGCAGCGGGACCCGGAGCTGATCGCGAAACGCAACGCGATCGAAGCGGAACTGCAGTCGGTCGCCGTCGTCGAGCGCAAGGTGTTGGTCCCGATGCGCGACGGCAAGCGTATGGCGGCGGACATCTACCGCCCGAAGGATGCGTCGAAAAAGTATCCGACGATCTTCTCGCGCACTCCCTACAATTTCAACTTCTGGGACGTCCGCCTTGGCGCGCCGCGCGACATGTCGACGGCGCTCGACGCGGTCAAGCGGGGTTACGCGTACGTCGTGATGAACGAGCGCGGACATTTCTTTTCGGAAGGGAACTATGACATCCTCGGCGCGCCGACGACCGACGGCGAGGACGCCGTCAACTGGATCACGACGCGCCCCTGGTCAAACGGCAAACTCGGCGCGATCGGATGCTCGTCGACGGCCGAATGGCAGATGGCTGTCGCCGCCCGCAACGTTCCCGGGTTCACGACGATAGTCCCGCAGGGATTCGGCGCCGGAGTCGGACGCGTCGGACCGTACTACGAGCAGGGAAACTGGTATCGCGGCGGCGCCGTCCAGATGCTGTTCATCGCCTGGCTTTACGGCGAGCAGAACCAGGTCCGGCCGATGTTTCCGGCGAACCTGACGCAGGAGGAACTGATCCGCGCGTCGAGGTCTTTCGATCTCGCGCAGCAGCTTCCGCCGGTCGACTGGTCGAAGGCGCTTCGCCATCTTCCGGTGATGGACATCCTCAAGGCCGTCGACGGCCCGCGCGGGATCTTTGCCGACGAGATGCCGGTTCCGACGGGCGGCGAGATGATCAAGCGCACGCCGAACGACCCGCGCTGGTACAAGGGAGGCCTGTGGCACGACGATATGAAGATCGATGTCCCGGGCTTCTGGTTCATGTCGTGGTATGACGTCTCGGTCGGTCCGAATCTCGCCGCTTACAATCACGTCCGCAAGACGGCGCGGCCCGAGATTGCCGACAAGCAGTACGCGGTGATCGCCCCGACCGCGCATTGCGGCTACACGCGCGCCTCCGAGAACACGGTCGTCGGCGAGCGCCCGATGGGGGACGCGCGGCTCAATTACGGCGAACTGACGTTTGGATGGTTCGACCATTTTCTGAAGGGCGAAGAGAACGGGATTCTTCAGAAGATGCCGAAGGTTCGGTATTACACGATGGGAATGAACAAGTGGCAGTCGTCGGAGTCTTGGCCGCCGGCGGGAGCGAAGCCCTTGACCTTCTATCTTTCGAGCGGCGGCCGGGCGAACTCGCTGAACGGCGACGGCGTGCTCCTGACGGCGCCGCCGGAGACGGACGACCCGGACCGCTTCGCGTACGATCCGATGAATCCCGTGCCGTCGTACGGAGGCAACGTCTGCTGCACGGGGAACGCGATCGCCGCGGGATCGTTCGACCAGCGAAAGATGGAGGAGCGTTCCGACATCCTTGTTTACAGCACCGATCCGCTCAAGGAAGGGATCGAACTGAGCGGCCCGATCGAGGTCACGCTCTATGTTTCGTCGGATGCGAAGGACACGGATTTCACGGTCAAGCTGATCGACGTCGACGAACAGGGCCGCGCCTGGAACCTCGACGAGACCATCCAGCGCATGCGCTACCGCGACGGGTACGACAAGCCCGAGGTCCGAATGGAACCCGGCAAGGTCTACAGGTTCACGTTCCAGCCGATGACGACGAGCAACTATTTCGCCGTGGGCCATCGCATACGGATCGAGGTCTCAAGCAGCAATTTCCCGCGCTTCGACCGGAATCTCAATACCGGCGGCAGGAACTGGGACGAGACGAAAGGGATCATCGCCAACAACGCGGTCCATCACTCGAAGCGGTATCCGTCGTCGGTGACTATCTCGGTCGTCCGGCGCTAGGGCAAACTGGATCGCATGGACATCATCGAAGCCATTTTCGAACTAGTCTTTTCGTTGCGTTTCTTCCTCGGGATCGGCGTCACGATCGCCGTTTGTTGGATCCTGGTCTCGGTCGTTCCCGGAGGAACCCTCGGTTGGGGCCTGGCTATCCCGGCGGCGATCCTCGGCGTGGGACTCAGCTTTTGGTGGGAGATACGCCGCGGCGCCAAATGACGCGAACGTCGATTTGCCGAAATCCCTCAGGCTCGGACGCGGGGAAACGACGATTTCGGCCCGGAATCGCCTCGGGAACGCTCGTCAAACCGTCGAACCGACCCCGACCGGCGCGGAACGCACGGCAAGCAGGACGACAGATCCCGCGGATCTGCGCGGATCGCGCCGGTTCTCTCAAGTGTCCGCGATCGAAAGTTCACCGCTTCCGCGCGGCGATCGAACGCTCGGCTTCCGGCTCGCGGCCCGATCGATCGAACCCGAAGAACCGGATCGGCGACCTCGGCCGACGCGTGATGCTTGTCGATCCGTGAAGTTCAGGCTGGTTCCGGATGCTCGGTCCCATCAGAGTCTCCGGCGCCCCGCCGACCGCCGATCGGTCGCGCCACGGCTCGCAAGCCGACCGCACTCTGGTCCAGAATCTGTAAGACATACGCCGCCGCCGACAAGAAAGCGAACGCCAGAAAAGCCGGTAGAATTCTAACATATTTCTCCTCTCCCGGAATTCGAATTGAATCGCGCGCGATCAAAACGAAACAAACCCCGCTGAACCGCTACCGATGGAGAATAAAAGCCGTGATCACCTCGACGCCCCGCCGCTTCGTCTAAACTAACAGATAGCCGTCCACCGGCGAAATTGAAGAACGACAGGAGACGAAGATCGCTGACGGCCGATCGGAACGCATCTCCGGGTCGTTTGGATCATTTAAGAAATAGACCTATTTTTTCGAGCTCGTCCCTGTGGAACTCAATTGTCGCCTGATTGGGATAGAGAAACTCCGTGTAATCGGCCCATTCCGGGTCGTACTTGATGTTCTTGTATGTCTTGCAGCCCCCGCAGACTGCTGAATACACCTCGTCCAAAGCGCCTGCCAGACCCGAAGGATCACTGACGTACACGTAGTGCAATTGCTCACGGTCGTGTGTGAATGTTCCGACGTAAACCGACGGCGTTCTTGCCCGAATGGCGTCGATCACTTTCTCGGCCAGCGCGTCGAGCCGTTCAAGATCTTTGGCATCAGGGAGGCCATCCTTTCGGGTCGTGCCATATGTCGTGCCGGTTATCACTAGGTATGGGAATCCGGCAAGCGGAACGTGTTTGCGCAAGCCAAGATTCACACGAATTGAGCCAGGGCCGGCTTCATACGATGCCAGGTAAGACCACCAAAGATCTTTGGTGACGCGCCCGTTTTCAGTTTCCATACCGGTAAGATTCAACATTTTCGTGAAAAGTCGCTCAAGTTCCTCCGAGGGCGTGATTCGATGAACGAAGTGATATTGACGGTTGCTCCAGCCTTCGAACGTCCAAGTCGCGCCGTCGTTCGGTATCGGTTCTTCGACGGTGGACGGCAACCTCAGGAAGCCCGTCTGATCGACCGCCGCCGTCAAACTCCGCCATTCTTCCGCCGTCAAGGAGCGGGTCTCCTCATTTGCAAGCTCGCCCGGATCGTAACCGCCTTTGCCGTTCAGGCGTTTGACGACGACAAAATACTTGTCGTTGGTTCGCCAAACCCGAATCACGGTCGGCGGGCGAAATGTCGGAATCCAGACCAAGCGGTAACTTTCATCGACGCACGCCGGCTGCTTTGCAAGCGGCGTTTCACGAAAGCGCCTGAAAAGATCCGCCGTTGCTTCGGCGTTCGCCTCTTCGTCGGAAGCGCTTTTCGATGTCTTATCGGAGTCGAAAACAAAGACGCGGCGGGTTATGACGCCTTTGAAGTCGGCAACGTCAAAATCAGCATAGGACGGAAGACAATCGCTCCGGTTGGGCGCGTTGTCAACAACGCTTATCGACGGGGCAAAATGCCATAACGCGACAATGCCGGCGCCCGCCAGAAGCGCGGCAAGAGCGATCGATCTAAGCTTGATACGATTCATACCTGCCCAAGCACCATAAGCTCGAATTCGTTCTGCCCAAGGGCCCGTTCGAATTCTACCGGACGAACGGAGGCCAACTGAACAAGTCGAAGCCGGGCCACGGCCGTCTTACTTGCCGTAGGCATTCCCTGACGATAGACCCTTGACGCGAGTAAGTGGCCTGCACTCTTTCCGGATCGCCAGCACCGCCTGTCCGAGTTCCGCAATCAGTTCCGACGACGTGGTCCAGGTGCCGTCAAGAATTTCCTCCAGACGATCGCCATGAGTGGTGAAGCCGCCTTCTTTCAAGGCCGCGGCCAGGGCACGAAAGGGTTCCGAGATGACGGGCTTCTGCATTGCCTTTTGCTACCTGGAATTTTCCGGATAACTCACCGATTCCGCGTGTCACGCGGGGGCCTGTGTCTTGCGGCGAGAGCCGTCCCGCCGAGGATCGGTGAGGTGAGATGATAACGCATCCTCCCGATTGCGGCAATCGGTCGATTCTCTACCGAGGACTCGCCGGATCCGCGTTTCAGACCGCCGCGATTTGGGTCAGGCCCCGCCGGCTGATGCCTGGTCGCTGTAGCGGCCGCGGACGGTGTCCACGCCGGCAAACGCGGTGCTCGCGAGTACGGCGGCGCGCACGGCCTCCGAGGCGCTGCCCGAAATGACCTGCTGATATGCGATCGCGAAATACTCGCCCTCGCCGCGGGTGCGGGCGGTCGCCGGGATCGGGATCGACCGCAGCGTCGCCTGGTGCTCGGGGCCGAGGCCCGCGAGAGCGCCGTAGTGGTGGTCCACGATGTGCCCGATTTCGTGCAGCAGCGTCAGATTGATCGGGAAGTTGTTCGGCCTGAAACCCCTGTCAAAGCACAGTTCCGACAGCCGCGGATAACCGGCGCGGAACCTCCGCCGGCGTAGTTCGGTCGCTGTCCAACAACAGCGGCGGTACGACGTCGATCTGCCGAATTATCAAAAGGTGCTCGGTCGGTCGATCCACAAGGTCTGCCTTATGTTCGTGACGGCAACATCCGAGATCGCGCTCTGAAATCGGATCAGCTTTCCGAAAATCGTCGTTTCGTTCATACCGGGTCTCCTTCGCGCATCAACGTTCCAATCGCACCCGTCCGCCGGGTTCTCCGGACGCTCCGGGTTCATCCTTCCGTCTCCGCCACTTTTTCGAGGGCAAGGTCCGTGCCGCGCAGGATCGCTGCCGGTAAGGGATCGGCGGTCGTGGATCGGGATGCGCCGGGTCAATTCTCGCGCCGTTGCGGATATCCCGTATGAGTTTCGGGAAATCGCG
>CAZARD010000080.1:0-12165 GCA_964487505.1 uncultured Blastocatellaceae bacterium
TGTCGCCGAGTTTCAGATATGAGCGGCCGAGATTGTAGCGGGCCTTGTCGAAATCGGGGTTGTAGCCGATGGCGGCGTTGAAGGCATCGACGGCTTCCTGCGTGCGCCCCGCCTCGAAATAGCATTCCCCGAGGAAGTTGTAGGTGCGGGCCTCGGGTTTGTAGGTCTTCAACTGTTCGAACGCTCCGATCGCGTCCTGATATCGTTTCTGTTTGAGGAATGCCTGTCCGAGTTGCTCGTAAGCGGCGGCGTGATCCGGCTTGATCGCGATCGCGCGCCGGTACGCGAGAATCTCTTCTTCGGGCCGGTTCAATTTTCCGAGGCTGAGTCCGTACGCGTACTGCGCGTCGGCGTTGTCGCCGTCGAGCCGCGTCGCCGTGCGGTATGCGTCGGCCGCATCCTTGAATTCCTTGAGCGCATAACTCGAAGCGCCGATGTTCAGATAGACCTCCGCCCACTCCGGACGAAGCTTCGCCGCCTGGCGCGACGCCCGCAACGAATCCGCGTGGCGCCCGAGCATTCCGTAACAGAAACCGATCTGGTACCACGCCTCGGCGTAGTTCGGATCGGTTTCGGCCGCCTTCTCGAAAAAGCCGACGGCGCGCGCATAATCGTCCCTCGAAAGCTGCGCCAATCCCTGCGAATAAAGCCGTTCCGCCGACGAACGCTTTGATTTCTGGGTCTCGCTGCTGAGCGTCGCGAACGTCTGAAGCTCGCCGATCCTGAGTCCGGCGATGCGTTCGCTCGGAACCGCGAAATTGAGGCTCTGGCCCTCAGCGGCCTGAAGCGTGGCGACGCCGATAACCTGTCCCAACATATTGACGACCGGACTTCCGGACGAGCCCGGTGATATCGGCGCGGTGATCTGTATGATCTTTCCGTAACCTGCGATCTCGCGGACGGCCGAGACGATCCCGTTCGAGACGGAACCTTCAAGTCCGAAAGGATTTCCGATGACGACCACCGATTCGCCCTCGAGCGGGACCTTCTGGACGATCGGCAGCGCGACGGCGAACTCCTTCGGGACGTCGACCTGCAGAAGCGCGAGATCTCCCTCGCCATCGACCGCGAGCACGCCTTTGACCGGATATTTCCGGCCGTTGAACAGGTGGACCTCGGCGCGCGCGGAGCGTTCAATGACGTGTTTGTTGGTGATTATCTTGTCCGTGGCGACGAAGAATCCCGAACCGCGGGAAATCACGGCACCGCGCTGATCGAAGGTCTCGATGGCCACGGCCGACGGCTTGATTCGTTTGACGAGTTCCGGAAGATAGTCCTGCCCGAACGCGGCGGCGGCCGGACCGAGCAGCACCAAAACGAACGACAGATGGCGTGCGAAAAACTTCATCAGGAACACGAACCCACCGGAATTATCCGGTAATTCCGCAACGTATAGCGGATAATCGCGAATGATCGGTCACCCAAGCGGTTATCTTCCGATTCGCTTCGTCCATCGGTCTGCGATCGCTTTGCGTTGCCCGATCGATTTCATTCAAATATGCGCGTTTCGGCGACACGCGAGTGCTCGCGGGAAGATCGATTCAGCGGGCGTCGGCGACCGCATCGGCCAACTCGTCTATCGGCACCTCGCGGATCGTTTTCGTTCTTCGGTCGACGAGTTCGACGATTCCTTCCGCGGCGCGCTTCCCGATATTCACCCGGAGCGGGATACCGATCAGATCGGCGTCCTTGAATTTCACGCCGGCGCGCTCGTCGCGATCGTCAAGCAGGACCTCAAGGCCGTCTCGCACGAGTTCACGATAGAGCCGCGAGCCGAGTTCCGAAAGCAGATCGTCGCGGACGTTGGTCACGGTCACGACGACGTCGAACGGGGCCGTCGCCGGAGTCCAGATTATACCATCGGCATCGTGATTCTGCTCAATCACCGACGCCATGATGCGTTCGACGCCAATGCCGTAGCTTCCCATTACGAGCGGTACGGCCTTGCCGTTTTCGTCGAGCACGTTCGCTCCCATCGAATCCGAGTATTTCGTGCCGAGCTTGAAAATATGGCCGATCTCGAGCGATTTGGCGACATCGAGCACGCCGTCACCGCATTCGGCGCAGCGTTCGCCCGAATTGACGAGCCGCAGGTCCGCCCACGCGTCCACAGGGATATCGCGATCGATGGCGACCCCGCGGAGATGAAAATCGTCCCGGTTGGCTCCGGTGGTCATATTCCGCCTTCCCGCGAGCGCCCGGTCGGCCACGATGGTTATCGTCCGGCCGCGCTCGGCCGCCCTTTCGCGCGCATTGACGGCGCCAAGGCTGCCGGCGTGCGCCCCCAAAAGCCCGAAGATCTCGTCGTCGGCGGCGGCGCGGACCGAATCTGCGCCGAGCGCGTCGCAGAGCTTGGTTTCCTGAAGCTGATGATCACCGCGCAACAACGCCAGCGCGTACGACTCTTCATCGCCCTTTGACGCAACGACGATCAGGGTTTTGATCTGACGGTCGGCCGGCGCGCCGCCTTCGAAAGCGGCCAATTGATCGATCGTTCGGACGCCGGGAGTCGGAAACTCACAGGGCGCGTCCGGACCCGGATCGTCAACGAACGGTTCGATGCGCGAGACGGCCTTTTCGACGTTCGCCGCGTAGCCGCAAGCGTTGCAGACTGCGATCATATCCTCGCCAGCGTCGGTCCTGACCATGAATTCGGTCGAAGCCGATCCGCCCATCGAACCGGACGAGGCTTCAACCATGACGAAATGAAGTCCGCAGCGCGTGAAGATCCTCCGGTAGGCCTCGCGGTGTTTCTCGAACGATTCGTCGAGCCCGTCCTGATCGAGATCGAACGAGTAAGAATCCTTCATCGTGAACTGCCGGACGCGGAGCAGGCCGGATTTCGGGCGGGCCTCGTCGCGGAACTTGGTCTGGATCTGATACCAGATCTGCGGCAACTGCTTGTAGGACCGGAGTTCGTTCCGCGCGATCGCGGTGAAGACCTCTTCGTGGGTCATCCCGAGACATAGATCGGCGCCCTTGCGGTCCTTGAGGCGGAACATATTGTCGCCCATAACCTGCCAGCGTCCCGTCTCGTCCCAGATCTCGCGCGGGTTGAGCGCCGGGAGCAGGAACTCCTGGGCGCCGATCGCCGCCATTTCTTCGCGGATGACGGCGTTGATCTTGGCAAGCACGATCTGCGCCAGCGGGAGATACGAGTAGATCCCGGCCGCGAGTTGCCGGATCATTCCGGCGCGCAGCAACAGGCGGTGCGACGCGCATTCCGCGTCGGCGGGCGTTTCCTTAACCGTAGGAATGAAGAAATTTGACCAGAGCATTTCGGTTTGGGGTTCCGAACTTGGATTTCTGACAGATGTTCAGGACCGCCCTTTGATTCTATTAGCTTATCTCTCCAAACCGAAACGCCCGATTTTGGATTTCCCGATCTCCAGAACCGCGGGCCGTAGCCCGCGCTTGTTAACCCGCAAATGCGGCAGGGCCGAAGCCCTGCCCTGAACATGCCCGCAATTGCGGCAGGGCCGAAGCCCTGCCCTGAACATTTGAGACCAATCCAAAATCCAAAATCCCAAATATCCCAAATATCCCAAGAGCCCTCATCTTATTCCGTTGCCGTCCAGCCCCGTATAGACCTCGTCGGTGTACATTCCGAGCCAGCGGTCGGAATCCGGGGTTCTGAACAGCTCGGCGTAGACGCGTGAATTGAAAACCTCAAGGTCCGGCTTGCGATCGCGGTCCAGCCGGCCCAGCAACTGCGTGTGAAACAGGAATTCGTTCCGCGTCGTGTCAAGCGCGACGAGCGATCTCAGATTGGCCATCATTCTCGCGAACCGCGTTTCGTCGAGTTCGCGGTTCTGCCTCCGCACGAACGCGATCGCAGCCGTGTCGAAACCGATCTTCGGCGTGTTGATCGCCGCAAGTTTGGTCCAGTCGCCGGCGGGGATCTGCGGTTCGAAGCGCGAAAAATTGTCATCGAGATCGCGCAAGATCGGTGCCTCGGTCGCCATCTTCGTGACCGCGAGCGGTCCGATCTCGACGGCCCTCGTACTATTGGGCGCGGCCTCTTTCAGTTGGATCTTCGCGGCCGCGACCGCCCGTTCGCGGCGCGCGCGGAGCTCGCCGAACAGCACCCGGCGAAACTCGGAAAGCGCGGCGAATCTCTGCACCGCGGAAAGCGCCTTGAGGCGCGCGGACATTTCGGCGCCGCGCTTCAAATATCCCAAAAATGCGTCGGGTTCGTAGAGCCCCGCGAGCGCATCGATGATCTCGCCGTCCGGCGAAAGGATATAGTGAATGCTGTTCCCGGCAAGCGTGCGCTCCAGTTTCCGTCCGTCGCCGAAATCGATCGTCACCTTCGGAACGGGCCGTACCGAGCGCCAGTGGAGCACATAGTTCTCGCGAAGATACTGCGAGATCTGGCCGTTCGAATAGAGAAGCGCGCGGAAGAATCTCGAATTCGCGCAGCTGAATTCCTCGTTCAGGTTGCCGAGCATCCGGAGCGAGAGCACCGGGCGATTGGTCCGTTTCGCTTCGGCGAGCGCCGCGTCGATGTCCGTGTACCAGAAAAGCCGCGAAGCGTAGGCATCCTTCTGCATCGCGACCGAGTCGAGCGCGAGCGCGATACGGTTCCACTCCGGTCCGCCGTCGCCGGATTCGGCGAAGCGGCGTATCTCGGCGGAGAATGCTCCGGCGAGCGTTTCAAGTCCGGCCGGCCCGATCGAACGAAGTTCAGAGACCGCGGCCGAGCGCGCGGCCGAATCGTCCGAAACCGCGTCGCGGACCAACTCGGCAGGGGATTTGGCGAACGCCGCGAAGGCGCACAGCGCGATCAGCGCGAATAGTGAAATGAACCGGGGACGGAATGTCATGGCGGCAAAGCTCCTTTTCAACAGATCATTGAACGTTGAAGCGTTGGAGGTTTTGCGCTCGAAAGGCGTTGCCCGGGGAAAAAAGATTTGATCCGGGACCTCAGCTCCGAGACCCGGGATCAGTCCAAAATTGCGCGATATAGCGGCCGAATCACTTCTCCTTGGATAGCACGGATTCCCGCGGAAGTGTTTGTATTGTCTTCGCGTAATTCGCGAAATCCGCGGCAAGATCTTCTCAATGCCGAATCCGGCATCAACTCGACGGGTCGGAATCTCTTTTCAGGCGGGGCGGTTCGTTTTCCGGCGATCTTGTGGATCAGGCTAACGTCATCACGTACAGGGAGATGGCGAGAAAGTGAAGGAAGCTTCCGGAAAGCACGAAAACGTGCCAGATCGCGTGATGATGCCGAATCTGCTTCCAGGCATAGAAGATGACACCGATCGAATACGCGAGGCCGCCGGCGACGACGAGCGCGATCGGCGCATATCCGAGTTTCGACAGGAGCGGCTCGACGGCGATTATCCCGACCCAGCCCATGACCAGATACGAGATCACCGATGCCGACTTGAAGCGCTTGCGAAAGAATATCTTGCTCGCAATGCCGATCACCGCGAACGCCCAAACAAAGGCAAAAAGCCCGAGACCGATCCCTGATCTGAGGACGACGAGCGTGAACGGCGTGTACGTTCCGGCGATCAGAAGATAGATGCAGCAGTGATCGACGATCTGAAGGATGTGTTTCTCGCGGTCCGTAACTGCCGAATGATAAAGCGTCGATGCTCCGTAAAGGACGACCAGCGACATGCCGTAAACGAAAGCGCTTGCGATGTACCACGCGTCGCCGTTGACGGCGGCGAGCGCGACAAGCGCGACCAGTCCCGCGACACTCAGCAGGAGACCGATCCCGTGCGTCACCGTGTTCGCGAACTCCTCGACCGTCAGTTCATTCAATCTCGCCTTGACCATAGATCTTACCCAAAAACATCATATCTCAGCCGGACGAACCGAAACGTAATCGTTTTGTAAAAGATTGACAAACCGCTGTCGAAGGGCTCGGAACGCAGGGCCGCTTTCGATCGCAACCGTCGCGTCAGGTATAGTTTTCCGTCCGCGCGTCAGATCGCCGCGATGAATTCGGCGACCTCTTCGAACGATTCTGCGTAAAGTTCGGCAGGGAAGCGCCGGCGGAAATCCTCGTTCTGAAACACGCTGCCACCGAGAATGACCGGGATCCTGAATTTCGCAAGTTGTTCGCGGAACATCTTGTAGTCGCGGGATAGACGGTCGAGATCGCCAAGGTACGAGACCGAGATGCAGATCGCTTCCGGCGAATGATGCTGCACCTCTTCCGAAAGCGAATAGAGCGGAGTGTTGGCACCGAAATTCATCACTTCCCAGCCGAGGCTTTCGAAGACCGTCTGCACGAGATGGGTCGGAAGTTCGTGGAAATCGCCTTCGAACGCGCAACAGAACGCGAGTTCTCCGGTGATCGTCGGAACCGGCAAAGAGTTTCGCAATTTGTTGATCGACGCGTGCGCCGCGCGCGTCGCGAGGTGCTCCTGGGCGACGGAAAGTTCTCCCCGGAGCCATTGTTCACCGATGCGGCGCATCGCCGGACTGACAATCTCATCGAATATGCTTATCAGGCCGGTTCCGTTCAAATAGGATTTGATCAAAAGATTCGCGGCCTCTTCTTCACTGCCGGCGATCAGCGAGTCGAATAAAGACGATTGCGATGCAACCTTCCGGCGCCGGGTCGTCGCGGTAAAAATCGATTCGTCGCCGTGCGATTGCTTCAGTCCGAGACCTTGGTCCCGCTGAAAGCGCGCGATCTCTTCCGCGCGAAAGCGGCGGTGGCCGCCGTTCGTGCGCTCGGACCTTATCAGGCCGGCTTCTTCCCAGCGCTTAACGGTCGCGTCGCTGACTCGGCAGAGCCTCGCGACTTCCTTTGTCGTAAGACATTTCAGATCGGTCATTTTCGTTCCTCGGCGGTCGGTCGGGAAAAGCCCGAAACCGCTCAAAGAGAAGTTTACTAAAAACGCTCAATCCGCACAACCGGAAAACTGAAATGCTTGAAGATTCGAAAAGAATTGGGTGCTCGAAAAATTTTTCAAAAAACCGCTTGACATCGAATGAGCGATTTGCAAAGATAGAAATCGCTCAAACCGCTCATCGTGGATGGGGCAAATAAATTCGAATAAGGGAAGGATAAAAATGAAAAATTTTGGAATTAAGTTTATCGGTGTCGCAGCGGCGGCGTTGTTTTTGTTCTCAGCTGTTTCGGTTTCGGCCCAGTCGGACCAGTCGATGAAGAAGAAGGATATCGTTGACACGGCGGTTGCGGCCGGCCAGTTCACGATCCTCGCGAAGGCGCTCGAAGCCGCCGGTTTGGTCGATGCTCTCAAGGGCAAGGGCAAATTCACGGTCTTCGCTCCGACCGACGAAGCTTTCGGCAAACTCCCCGCGGGAACGATCGAGTCGTTGCTCAAGCCCGAAAACAAAGAAAAGCTCAAGGCAGTCCTGCTTTACCACGTCGTTGATGGCAAGGTCGGTGCGGCGGATGTTGTCAAGCTCAATGGGCAGAACGTCAAGACGCTCCAGGGCGGCAATTTGCTGATCAACACCGCGAGCGGTGTCAAGATCAACTCGTCGACCGTCACGACGGCGGACGTATGGGCTTCGAACGGTGTGATCCACGTGATCGACACGGTTCTGATCCCGAACTAATCCCAACCCGCCGGGGAGTTGGCCCGGCATTCGGATCGAATGAAAGAGACGGACGCGTTCAATGCCGCGCCACACAGGATCAGCTTCAAGGTTTCGAAGCGCTGTCTGCACGCCTATGTCGAGGGATTGAAGGCGTCCGTCAAGTCAAGCCGTGAATATTGGAGCCAAATCCTCGATGAAGCCCGCCGTCGCGCCTGCGACCGGATCCTGATCGAGGAGACCAATTCCGAGACGCTCACCGCGTCCAAGGTCTTCGAATTCGCGAAAGGAATGGCGGACGCCGCGCCGCCCGGGATCAAACTCGCATTGGTCGACCGGCGTCCGGAAAACCGGGAGTTGAATCGGTTCGGCGTTTTGGTAGCGAACAATCGCGGACTCGATTCAAGGTTTTTCGATTCGATCGCCGACGCAGAGGCGTGGCTGATCGGAGACGAACAAGGGAAGTAGACGAGCAAGGGAAGGCAACGAACAAGGGCAGGTATCAAACAAGGGCAAGCAGGAACGCCGCCGGGATTCCGGGCGGCGTTTCTGTTTCCTGTAACGCGGAACCCGTTAGGACTTCCGGAAGATCCGCACCGTGAACGCTCTTTCGTTGCTTTCATCGCGGATAAATCGTTTGAAAAATTCTGCCACGGATTTCACGAATTCCGAGAACAAAACACAGAACAATATCTGGGAATTCGTGCAATCCTTGGCAAACGCCGTTGAGTCATCTTATCTCGTAATCCGGATTCATTGCGGCCCGAGCGTGTTGTCGCGCTCATTGAAAGCGATTACAATCTCCGCATATGAAGATCGCAATCGGTTCCGATCACGCCGGATTTGAAGAAAAAGAGCGGCTGAAGAAGACACTCGACGAGATCGGGGTCGAATACACGGACGTGGGCACGAACTCGCACGATTCCGTCGATTATCCGGATTTCGCGCAAAAGGTCGGGGAACTCGTAGCGTCGGGCGCGGTCGAACGCGGCGTCCTGGTCTGCGGGTCGGGGATCGGGGTCGCGATCGCCGCCAACAAGGTCAACGGAGTCCGCGCCGCACAGGCCTGGAACGAAGAGACGGCGCGGCTTTCGCGCCAGCACAACGACGCCAACGTGCTCACGATCGGCGCCCGTGTTTTGCCCGAGGACGAGATACCGAAGATCGTCAAGGCCTGGTTCGCCGCCGATTTCGAAGGCGGCCGTCACGCGGGGCGTGTCCGGAAGATACACGATATAGAAGACTAACCCCTGCCGATGCCGGTCATTCTCGTTCCGATCGCATTCGTCCTCGCCTGGCTTGCGTTGTTTGACCGGGCCGGTCAAAGCGGTGTCCGCCTCGCGTTCGCAAAAACGCTGATCGCCGGATTCGCTTTCGTCGTCGCGACGACCGAAGCGCTTTCGTTCTTTGGCCTGGTCGGTTTTTGGCCGGTCACCGCCGTTTGGCTGGTCGGCGCATTGTCGTTGTTCTTCTACGGCCGACGCCGCCTGACCGATTCCGCGGCCGCTCTGATCTCCGCCGTATGGACCTCGGTCCGAGAATTCCCGTTCTTTCCGGCGACCGTGATCGGCATTGTCCTCCTGACGACGCTTGCGATCGCCCTGGTTTCGCCCCCGAACACGTACGATTCGCTGACCTATCATCTGGCCCGTGTCGCGCACTGGATCCAGAACGGATCGGTCGCGCACTATCCGACGTCGATCCTGCGCCAGTTGTATCAGCCTCCGCTCGCCGAGTTCGCGATCCTGCACCTTCAACTCCTGAGCGGCGCCGACCGGTTCGCGAATCTCGTTCAATGGATGTCGCTTGCGGGGTGCGCAGTATTTGCTTCCTTGATCGCGTCCGATCTCGGGTTCGGACGCCGGCTCGAGATCTTTGCGGCGGCGCTGATCGTCACGATCCCGGGCGCGGTGGTTCAGGCTTCGGGCACGCAGAACGATCTTGTCGCCGGGCTTTTCGTGCTCGCGTTCTTCTTTTTTATGAGGCGCGCGGCGAACGGGGGCGGCCGTGCCGACTTCCTTTGGGCAGGCGCCGCGATCGGACTGGCCGTCCTGACGAAAGGTACCAATTATCTGTTCTGCTTTCCGATCGGCGCGTATTTCGCGGTCGTTCCGTTTCTGAGGCTCGCGGACCGTTCGGCGCGACTCGCTTTCGCGCGCCGCGTCGCGCTTGTGCTCCTGATCGGCGTGGCGCTGAATCTCGGCCATTTCGCCCGCAACTTCACGCTCTTTGGGTCGCCCGTATCGACCGGGGACGACGACGTCCGTAACAAGAATCTGACGGTCCGAATGCTCGGCGCGAATCTGGCGCGCAACTTCGTGATCAATTTCGGGACGCGTTCGAAGGCCTTGCAGGCCGCGATCGAGAATTCGATGCGCAATGTCTTAGGGAAAGAACTTACGAATCCCGATTCGACCTGGCTCGACAACGAGTTCACCGTTCAGTTCTCAACCCACGAGGATCTCGCCGGCAATCCGCTGCATATGGCGGTCGTGACGATCGCGCTGCTGATCGCGATCTTCCTCGCGCGGCGCGGCGGCGCGAGCGATATCTTCGCGATCATCTTTACGATCGCCCTCGGCTCGCTGCTTTTTTCGGCGCTGCTGAAATGGCAGATTTGGGCCGCGCGGCTGCAGCTGCCATTGCTGATGCTCGGCACGATCCTGGTCGGATATGTGCTGTCGCGGTCGGCCGGAAAACTTCGGAAAGCGCCGATCGCCGAGTTGCTGCTCGCGGTCGCCTTCGCGCTCGCCGTCCCGTTCCTGCTGTTTGCCGATCCGCGCCGGGTGTTCACCAACGATCGCCAGTTCGTGTTGTTCAGCGAACCGCGCCGCATCAAGCTCTTCAAGAATCTTCCCGACGCCGGGCCGGTCTACGCGCAGGCCGCGGAGGTCATCCGCAGCCGAATGGAAAGGCGTTCGGCGATCGGTCTCAGCATCGATTACAACGATTTCGATTATCCGCTTTGGGAGATGCTGAAAAACGACCCGGCGGTCGAGCCGAGGATTCTGCACGTCGGGGTCACGAACGTCTCGAAACGTCTCCGCCCGGCTGACGCGCCGCCGAAACTCGTCTTCACGACCCGCGACGTCAACGTGCTCGACGGTGTCCGTTACCGCGAGATCTGGAAGTACGACGTCGTGCGCGTGCTCGAACGGGAAGAGTGAGCGGGAGCCGTCTCGGGCCGTTTTCGGAAATCGGACTTGAACGCTAAAATGTAAAGAGCAGTCGAACAAATTGTCGGTCGCGCCGTTTGGGCGCGGCCGATCTTTCGGATGAAAACTATGAACAAACTATTCAACGCAGGCATCGCCGAGGTCGATCCGCTGATCGCGGCCGCGATCGGCAACGAAAAAAAGCGTCAGGCGGAAGGGCTTGAGCTTATCGCTTCGGAGAACTTCGTCTCAGAAGCCGTTCTCGAGGCGATGGGGTCGGTCTTCACGAACAAGTATGCGGAGGGTTATCCGCGCAAGCGCTATTACGGCGGCTGCGAGTTTTCGGATATCGTCGAGCAAACCGCGATCGACCGCGCGAAAGAGCTCTTCGGCGCCGAACACGCGAATGTCCAGCCGCATTCGGGAGCGCAGGCGAATATGGCGGTCTTCGTCGCGGCTCTCGATCACGGCGACACGATTCTCGGAATGAGCCTCGCGCACGGCGGACATCTGACGCACGGGCATCCGATGAATTTCTCGGGGATCAATTTTAAGGTTGCGGACTACGGCGTTTCGCGCGAGACGGAACAGATCGATTACGACGAACTTCAGCGAAAGGCCGAAGAGACGCGGCCGAAGCTGATCATCTGCGGCGCTTCCGCATATCCGCGGACGATCGATTTCGCGCGCATCGGCGAGATCGCGAGATCGGTCGGCGCGCTCGTTATGGCCGATATCGCGCATATCGCGGGACTCGTCGCCGCCGGGCTGCATCCTTCGCCGATCCCGCATTGCGAGTTCGTGACGACGACGACGCACAAGACGCTGCGCGGACCGCGCGGCGGTCTGATTCTCTGCCGCGAGGAGTTCGCGAAGGCGATCGACAAGGCGGTCTTTCCGGGGGTTCAGGGCGGACCGCTGATCCATATCATCGCCGCCAAGGCGGTCGCGTTCGGCGAGGCGCTGCGCGGCGAGTTCAAGGATTATCAGCGTCAGATAATTTCCAACGCGAAGGCCCTCGCGAATGAACTTTCGGAGAACGGATTGCGCATCGTTTCGGGCGGCACCGACAATCACCTGATGCTCGTCGATGTCTTTCTCGACGGCAAGGGAATCACCGGAAAGGTCGCCGAGAAGGCGCTCGAAGCGGTCCATATCACGGTCAACAAGAACACGATCCCGTACGATACGAACTCGCCGTTTGTCGCCAGCGGCATCCGGCTCGGAACGCCTGCGCTCACGACGCGCGGGATGAAAGAGGACGAAATGCGCCGGATCGCGCGGATGATCGCAGCCGTCGTCCACGAGCCGGATTCGGAAGAGGTGAAGACCCGCGTCCGCGCCGAGGTCCTCGACCTGACGCAGCATTTTCCTTTGTATTGATGGCCGGGAGACGGTAGGCGGTAGGCGGTAGATGGTGGACTGGAGCGCAAGCGTCCCGCTTGCAACGGCGTGAAACGCCGTCAGGCCTCAGCAT
>CAZARD010000080.1:12265-21200 GCA_964487505.1 uncultured Blastocatellaceae bacterium
GCCTCAGCATAGGGACTGGAGCGCAAGCGTCCCGCTTGCAACGGCGTGAAACGCCAGCATAGATCAGTTGCATTGATCCCGGCGCCGTTCGCGCTTCGCGCTTATGCAAGCGGGACGCTTGCGCTCCAGTCGCTACTACTGTCTACCGTCTACTTGAAAACCAATGAGCAATCTTTCAGACATCGGATTCCCGACCCCGGACGAGGCGGCGATCAACGAGATGATCATCCACGTTCTCGAGGTCGCGACCCCGCATCAAAATCCTTACGGCTTTTACCTGGTTTACTCGGACCCGTCGGGGGCCGAGATCTGGATGCAGGGCAACTTTGACCAGGAACTCGTCGGATTCAATCCGCATTTTGCCGGATCATCTTCGATCGGCGTCGAGCTCCTGGACCGGATCGAACGCGATTCGTCGGAGTTTGACGGAGGCTTTCGCGCCACCGTCGGCGGCGCCGGTTTCGTTTTCGACGTTCCGGATTTTCGCGTGGTCGCCGACGCCGATCTGCCGCGGAAAGCCAACGTCCAACTGACGGCGTTCGCGTCGAACGATTTCGCCGTCGGCGGCGGGTCCGCCGACAATTTTGAGTCAGTTCCGCCGCCCGACCCGGAAATGCAGCCCCGCCCGGTGGCACGCATCGCGGGCCCGATCAAGGCTGTCGAGAAGCGAAAAAACGAGCTTTCGGGCGAAGAGTTCTACTGGTTATGCGTCGCCACGCCGATCGGGGAGATCGACGTCGTCTCGGACCCGAAATGGATCACCCCGGTACCATCTCTCGGAGACCGCATCAGCGGAACATTCTGGCTTTCAGGGAGAGTACAATGCAATGGACAACGGACAACTGATAGTGGACAACTGAAGTGGTCAATTGAAACTTGACAACTATGTAACGCGGGCTCCACTGTCCACTGTCCTTACTCGTACCACTCGTCGAGCGTGCGTTTGGCGTCTTCGGAGTCGTATTCGATGGCTTTTTGCTCGAGCGCGGTGCGGGCGATGTCTTCGTAGATGGGATCCTCGAGCGACGGAATTATCTCATCGACCGGCATCAGCGCGATCGTTTCCATCGCGATGGCGCGGATTGCCGGATTTGTCGTCTGGCGCGCGATCTCGCACATCTCGCCGACGGAAAATCGGTCGCCGAGGACATCGGCCAGTTTGTCGATCTGTTTGTAGTCGTGTCGCGCGAGCGCGCGTTCGGCGAGCTGAATGAAGACCTCGGCCGATTCCGATTGGGTCAACAGGACCGAAACGCAGGTTTCGGCGAGTTGCGACATCTCGTCGAGCCTCTCGCGGCTCTCGACCGCCGCATTCTCGCGCGCCTGTTCGTCGAGGACCGTCAGAAGCCGGCTCAGTTCCCAGTCGGACTGCGGATCGTAAGAGAACTTCTGCGATCCCGCGGTCGATCCCGTCCCGCGCTTCGCTTCAAGCGCGCCGACGATCATCTTCTTCGTCATCGGCCGCAGGCCTTCCCAAACACTCTCAACCCGCGCACCGAAATCCTTAATCATCATTTCAACAATTCAAGTGTGCCCGCGCCCGGTGAGGCTGTCAAGCATCATCGCCGCGCGCTAGTTCCCGCGAAAGAGCGTCGACCGCATTCTGTTTTCGACCGATTTGAGCGCCTCGTCGCGTTCCGCGTCGTCAGCCGAGTCGTCGATCACCGCGACGAGCGCATACGGCGTGCCGCCGAGCCGGCGCAGTTCCCAGGATTCGCTTCCCGGACGCGAGACCCGCGAAAACCAAAGTCCGTCAAAATCGGAAGGTTCGATCTGCAGTTCACCGATCGAAGCAGTTCCGGCCAGACTTTGAGCGGTCGCGCCAGAAAGCAAAACACGGCGCAGGTTCCAGCCGTGTTTCGCATACATCCTGACGATCTCGTCGATCTCGCGGCGGTCCGTCATTCGCCCTTCTTGACCCGTTTGGGATTCTTGAACTGCGTGTTCGCGTTGATGTTCCCGTTTGCGTAGGGGACGAGACCGTTCTGCGGATTCCTCGCGTTCGCTTCTTCCTGCTCGATCACCGCCTGGCCCTTGCCCGGCGATTTCCATTTTCCGCCGAACGCGTCGCCGAAGGCCGCTTTCCAAGAGCCGTCCTCAAAGACGAACGGGATATCTTCCCAAGCCTTGCGCGTTGTATTCCAGACCTCGACGGCGCCGTAACCGCCTTTGATCCTTTCGTCGCGGAGTTGCGGCATCGTGTCGGCGAAGGTCGTTTCGGTGAAACCGTTCTTGACGACCTCGTCGATCGTTTTCTTCTGCTGCTGCGAAGCCATTTCGGCAAGTCCGAGCGATCCCTTCGACAGCATCGACTTGATCTTCGCCGGGTCCTGGCTCTTCACCGAAGCGAATAGCATCCGGTACGCCTCGCTCGGCGTCTGCGCGTTGCCGACCGGATAATCGGTCATCGTCGGCGGTTTAGTGTCGGGCGCGGGCGTCGTGCCCGTTGTCCCGTTGGCCGGCTTCGACGAGTTTGCGGTTTTGTTCGAACTGCTGTTCTGACAGGCGAAAACGAACAGGATCACCGACGCGAAAAGCGTCAGCGCGACGATCTTATTAAAATTGCTCGATGACATAATTCCAGATTCTCCGAATCAACCACCTATCATACGGCAAAGGCCGCGAAAGTGAAAAATCACCGACCGACTCAATTTACTAAGTTCGGCCTTCGGTCTATGATAAACGTTCGATTTATGAAGATCTGTCCGAACTGCCAGTCACAGTACTCCGATGATACGCTGAACTTCTGCCTGCAGGATGGAACGCCGCTTGTTCCGCCGCAATCGGCGCAGACCGTTGCGTTCGGCCGCGAGCAGGAAACCGTCGTCGCGAACCGGACGGCCGCTCCCGTGGCCCCGACGGTCGCGCAGCAAGTGCCCGTGACATCGCCGTCGGGGCCTTCATATCCGCCGATGCCTGCCGCCCCGCAGCCGGGGCGCTCCAAGTTGCTGATCGCCGCGGTCCTTTTTATGACGTTCGCATTCCTGGCACTGGCCGCCGTCGGCGTCTGGATTCTCCTCGTCGGCAAGATCCCGTTTTCGCGGACGAATCCGATGCTCGCGAACACGAACACGAACGCCAACGCCAACGCGAACACGGCCGCCGCGCCAAAGCCCAAGACGGATAACGCTAACAACGCAAATGCCGTCACTCCGACCCCGGCAAATGCGAACGCGAACGCGAACGTCGCCGATCCGAAGGCGAAGGCCGATGTCGAAGCGCGGATCGATGCCTGGCGGGACAGTCTCGAGGCGGTCGATCTCGACGATTTCATGAGCCACTACGCAGATTCCGTCGATTACTACAACGGTCGCGGAACGACGCGGGCTGCGGTCCGTGATGACAAGTCCCGCGCGTTCGCGAAGTTCGATTCGATGGAGATGACGATCTCGAACCTGAAGATCACGGTTGGCCCCGGCGACGGCCGCGCGGTCGCCGAGTTCGACAAGGAATGGACGTTCACGAACGCGGACGGCGAATCGAACTCGGGCAAGGTGACGCAGCAAATGGTCCTTGAGAAGATCGGCGGCAAATGGCTCATCACGCTCGAAAAGGACCTGCGGGTCATTCGGCGTCCATCGTAATGAAAGCGCTGAGGTTCATCGGCGGCGATCTGCGGCTCGAGGATATCGGCCGTCCGGCGCTTCCAGGCGAGTCCGTGGTGCGCGTCGTCAAGTCCGGCATCTGCAATACCGACCTTGAGATAGTCCGCGGCTACGCCGGTTTTTCCGGAACGATCGGCCACGAGTTCGTCGGGATCGTCGAGGAATCCCCGGACGCGCCGCATCTCGTCGGAAAACGCGTCGTCGGCGAGATCAACGCCGGATGCGGCGTTTGCGGGCTTTGTCGCGCCGGCGACCCGCGTCATTGTCCGGAACGCACCGTGCTCGGGATCCTCGGACGCGACGGGGCGCACGCCGAGTTCCTGTCGCTTCCGTCCCGCAACCTCATCGAAGTTCCCGAAAGCGTCAGCGACGAACAAGCCATCTTCACCGAACCGCTCGCGGCCGCGTTCGGGATCACGGAACGGGTCGCGATCGGCCCGGAAGCCCGTGTCGCCGTGATCGGTGACGGCAAACTCGGGATTCTTTGCGCTTTGAGCCTCGCGCTCGAAAGCCGGCGCGTGACCCTTATCGGCAAACACCCGGAGAAGATGTCGATCGCGGCCCGTCGCGGGATCGAATCCCTGTTGCCGGCGGAGGCCGCGAAACTCGCGAAACGCTTCGATGTCGTCGTCGAGGCGAGCGGAAGCGAATCGGGATTCGCCCTTGCCGCAGATATCGTCCGCGCGCGCGGGACGATCGTGCTCAAATCGACGTTCGCCGGCCGGACGAGCCTTGAATTCTGGCGGATCGTCGTCGACGAGATCTCGGTCGTCGGCTCGCGTTGCGGCCGTTTCCGACCGGCGCTCGAACTGATGGCCGCGCGTCGAATCGACCCGACGGACCTTATATGCGATGAATTCAGGCTCGCCGACGGAGTCGAGGCGATGCGCCGGGCAAGTGAAAAGGGCGCGCTGAAAGTGATGCTGTCGATGTGAATGTCGGCCGAACCGGAGGATTGAGATCGTGATTTTTCGTGCGATTTTGTTGTTTGCGGTCTTCCTTGTCCCGTCGCTCGCGTGGGCGCAGGGGAGCGACGCGCGGCTGACCGTGAAGGGACTTTCCGATTCGTTCGCGGCCGTCATCAGATCGGCGGCGCCGGCGGTCGTCAGCATCGAGGTCCGCGGACGGGCGCCCGAGGTCCAGATCCGCGGCAACGACCGCGAGGACACTTTTGACGATCTCGTTCGTCGCCGGCCACAGCCTCGGACCAACGTCGGCAGCGGCTTCATCTTCGAGGAGACCGGGTTCATCGTCACCAATTCGCACGTCATTGAGGACGCGTCGAAGATCTTCGTGCGTCTCGCGGACGGCTCGGAATTCGTCGCGCGCATCGTCGGGGCAGACGACGAGACCGATCTCGCCGTGATCAAGATCGACGCCGGACGCGCGCTGCCGACCTTGCGTTTCGCCAATTCGGACTCGGCGCGCGTCGGCGATTGGGTGCTGGCGTTCGGTTCGCCGTTCGGGCTCGCGAAGACCGTGACTGCGGGGATCATCTCGGAAACGAAGCGCGAGACGCCGTTCGGTACGGCCCGGCCGTTCCAGCGATTCATACAGACTGACGCCGCGATAAACCGCGGGAATTCAGGCGGGCCGCTCGTCGATCTGAACGGCGAGGTGATCGGGGTCAATTCGCAGATCGCGACGACCTCGGGCGAATCGAACGGGATCGGGTTCGCGCTCCCGGCGAACGAAGCGTCCCGCGTCGCGCGGCAGCTGGCGGAATCCGGAAAGGTTCGGCGCGGCTATCTCGGCGTCGGACTCGAATCGGTGCGGGCCGAATTTGCCGCCGTTTACGGATTGCCGGATGCGGCGGGAGCGGTCGTCACAAGCGTCACCGACAAGAAGAGCGCGGCGGCGGTCGCCGGTCTCGAACCGGGCGACGTGATCCTCGAACTCGGCGGCGCGAAGATCATCGACGCCGCCGATCTCGTCGGGCGCGTCGCTGCCGTTGAACCGGGAACGGCGGTCGAACTGACGATCGCGCGCGAATCGTCGAACGGGCTGGAACGCAAGACGTTGCCGGTAAAGCTCGGCGAGCGTCCGTCGAACGTCCGGGAATCGCCGAATCCCGACCGGCGCGTCCTGCCGGTCGGCGGCGGACCGATCCCGGCGAATCCGTTCGGCCTGAACCTGTCGGCGCCGTCCGCTGAAGACATCATCGCGTTCAAACTGGCTCCGCGGAAGGGCGTCGTCGTGAAATCGATCGACGCCGCGAGTTTGGTGAACGATCTTCGGATGCCGAACGGCGATCCGGCATTGCGCGAGGGCGAGATCATCCTGCGGCTCAACCGAGCCGAGATCAACGATCCCGAGTCGTTCAAGGCCGCCACCGCGAAACTGAGGCCCGGATCGCCGGTCGTGATCCACGTGCTGACACTCAACGCCCAACGGTCCGTCATCCTCAAGATCGTCCAGTTCACGATGAAACCGCTCTAGTGCATAGTGCAAAGTGCATAGCGCAGAGTTCGAATCCTGATTGAGTATTCCGCTGACTGGCGGGAGTGGGAATCCGATCGGGGCAAAAGAGTTTGCAGCGACGCGAACTATGCACTTTGCACTATGCACTATGCATTGCTCTGGTCTCGGTGCTGTCGTTTAACAATTCGCGGCCGACAAATTACAATCTAAATATGGCTAAAGCTAAAGATACGAAGAAGAAGACTGCGAAAACTCCGACTTACCACAACTATATCGGCGGCGAATGGGTCAAATCGTCGTCGGGCGAGTGGTTCGAGAATCTGAACCCGGCGGACACGACCGATGTCGTCGGGCGCTTCCCGCGATCGAACGCCGATGACGTCAATCGCGCCGTCGATGCCGCAAGTTCGGCGGCGGCCCGATGGCGCCGTACGCCGGCACCGAAACGCGCCGAGATCCTGTTCCGCCTCGGCGAGATCCTGCGCGAGAACAAGGACGAGTACACCCGTCAGATGACGCGCGAGATGGGCAAGGTGCTCAAAGAAGCGGGCGGCGACGTTCAGGAAGCTATCGACTGCACTTACTACACCGCCGGCGAAGGCCGACGGCTCCACGGGTTTACGACGCCCGCCGAAATGCCGAACAAGTTCGCGATGTGCGTCCGCCAACCGGTCGGCATCTGCGGTCTGATCACGCCGTTCAACTTCCCGATGGCGATCCCGTCGTGGAAACTGATCCCGGCGCTCGTGTGCGGAAACACGGTCGTCATCAAATCGGGCGAAGACGTGCCGCTTTCGACGATCAACCTTGTCAAAGCGTGCGAGAAGGCGGGAATCCCGAAAGGCGTCGTGAACGTCGTCAACGGTTTCGGCGACGCCGGCGCGGCGCTCGTAAAACATCACGACGTACGCCTGATATCGTTCACCGGATCGACCGATACCGGCCGCATCATCGCCGAAAAATGCGCTGCCGACAACAAGATCGTTTCGCTCGAGATGGGCGGCAAGAACGCGATCATCGTAATGGACGACGCCGACATCGACAACGCCGTCGATGGCTCGCTGTGGGGCGCGTTCGGAACCAGCGGCCAGCGCTGCACGGCGTCGTCGCGGCTCGTGGTTCACAAAAAAGTCTACAAGAAGTTCTGCGATAAGCTTGTCGAGCGCGTCAAGAAGCTCACTGTCGGCAACGGACTCGACCCGAAGACCGAGGTCGGTCCGGTGATCAACCAAGCGCAGATGGAGAAGATCCTCGGCTATATCGAGATCGGAAAGTCGGAAGACAAGGCGACGCTCGCCGTCGGCGGCAACCGGTTGACAAAAGGAGCGTTCAAGAACGGCTGGTTCATCGAGCCGACGGTCTTCACGAATGTCGACCGGAATCACCGCGTCGGCCAGGAAGAGATCTTCGGGCCGGTGACGAGCGTCATTCCGTTTTCGACGCTTGAAGAGGCGATCGATATCGTCAACGACGTCAAATACGGACTTTCGTCGGCGATTTACACGCAGGACGTGAATCAGGCGTTCTACGCGATGCAGGAACTCTACACGGGAATCTGCTACGTCAATTCGGCGACGATCGGCGCCGAGGTCCACTTGCCGTTCGGCGGCACGAAGGGTACGGGCAACGGCCACCGCGAGGCCGGCACGCAGGTGCTCGATATTTTCAGCGAATGGAAGGCGATCTATGTCGATTACTCGGGCAAGCTGCAGAAAGCCCAGATCGACGAAGTCGAGATTTGAGCAGTGTGAGGAGCGGAGCAACGCTCCTCCGTTGGCTTTGACGTGGGCATTCTTTCGGCGACCAGATGATGAATGGAGGATTTGTGGTTCGAAAAGGTTTGCTTGTTGTAATCGTTTTGGTTTCGGCTTCGTTCATTCTCGGCGATACTCGGGGTGGTTCGGTTCGGCCGCTTGAATTCGGCGCGCTGAGTTCTACGACGGTTGATGACTTTGATGAACTCTTGAAGCAGGCGGTCGAGCTTACGAATCAACGAAAATTTGAGGAGGGACTGGCAAAATGTGCAGCGGCCGCCGCTTTGCGTCCGCTCGATTATAGACCGCATTACGTTGCCGGACAGAACTACTATTTTCAATGGAAGATGAGGAGCGCTTCTGAGGCGTTCGCGAAGGCAATTGCCTTGAGTCCATCGAATAAGGGAATCTTCCTGTACAAGTCGAAGGCCGACCGCCGTCGGAATGCCAAAGACGAGGCGGTTGCAGCCGCGCGCGAGGCGATCAAGCTTGATGTGAAATTCGCTGAGGCTTATTTCGCGCTCGCGGACGCGCTTTCGATTGGAGCAACCGATTACTCGGAAATCATCGAAGCCTACCGGACTGCGATCAAATTGAAACCAGGGCTTTTGGACGCATACGAACAGCTCGGAATGTTTTTGAAGATAACAAAAGACGTCAAGGGCGCGGAAGAGGTTTATCGAAAGGCGATGATGCTTGATCCAAAGGGAATGTCATCCCGGTTTTCTCTCGGGCGACTTCTTGTTGATCAAGGCCGGCTTTCGGAGGCTCGGGAACTTTGGAATGGACGGAGTTCGGATGTTGACCGCACGTTTCCAAATTTCATCACACTTCTTGAAAGGGCTGAACGAAAAAAGGCGGCCGAAGAGAATCTGGCCAAGACTCCAAATGATCCGAAAGCGCTACTGGAATTTGGACTTGTTTTGATGGAAGGTGAGTCTTGGAGAGTCGATGGACGTCAGGAGAAGGCATTGGATTATTTCAAAAGGGCGCTTGAGATCGATCCGAAACTCACGGCAGCCCAAATGGCTATCTGCAAGGCATTTGTCGAACTGGCAGATTTGGACAAGAGCAAAAATCAAGATCTGGATCGCGAACTGGCTAAATTACGCGCGTTGGACCCGGAGTCCGCTGACCAGATTGAGGCTTACCGCA
>CAZARD010000081.1:0-20285 GCA_964487505.1 uncultured Blastocatellaceae bacterium
GCGCTGGTGACGCGGTGCGAGAACTCGATCACCGTCTTCAGTTCCGGCGCCGAAGGGATGACCTCGCCGTGGCAGGTCAGCCAATGCATCCCGCATCCGTCACCCGATCTCGAGGCGCGCAGAAAGACGCCCCAGATAATCACCAAGAGGTTGTACGCAAGCACGAACCAAGCGTATTTCGAGAACGCCGAAAGTTTTGTTTCACTGCCCATTTTGGTATAAAGTCGAACCCTAGAATAACATCGCGCCCGTTGTTTCCCGAAAAAGTGAAATTATTAGAAACGCTAAAGCTCTTATCGGTTTGGCTTCTGACGTTGCTCGCGGCGTCGGGCGTCAACGGCGCCCCGCCGTATGTGCTCGTTCTCGGCGTCGGCCAGGACGCCGGAGTTCCGCAGATGGGGTGCGGGTCGCGGTTCTGCGATCGCGCCTGGAACAATCCGGCTCTCCGTCAGACGGTCTCGTCGATCGCGCTCGTCGATCCGGATTCGGGCGCCCGCTGGATATTCGACGCGACCCCCGATCTACCGGAGCAATTCCAGATGCTGAAAATCGCGACCGGTGACACGTCGAACCGGATCGACGGTATCTTCCTGACGCACGCGCACATCGGTCACTACACGGGGCTGATGTATCTCGGGCGCGAATCGATGAACACGAAATCGGTCAAGGTCTTCGCGATGCCGCGAATGCGTTCGATGCTCGAAGGCAACGCGCCGTGGTCGCAACTGGTCACGATCGGGAATATCGTGCTCGAACCGCTCGCCGACGGCGCACAGGTGCGGCTCTCCGCGAAGCTCTCGGTCGAGCCGTTCCTCGTCCCGCACCGCGACGAATTCTCGGAAACGGTCGGCTTCCGTATCGTTGCCGGTGACCGCTCGCTTGTGTTCATCCCCGATATCGATAAGTGGGAGAAGTGGGACACGGACCTCGCCGACCTGGTCCGTGCCAATGACCATTTGCTGATCGACGGAACGTTCTATGCGGATGGCGAGATCGCGCGGCCGATGAGCGAGGTTCCGCATCCGTTCGTCTCGGAAACGGTCGAACTGCTAAAAGACATGCCGGTCGAGCAGCGGCGCAAGGTGCGATTCATCCATTTCAACCACAGCAATCCGCTTGCCCAGGGCGATCGCCGGAAGATCTCGGGCCTGAAGCGGAAGGGCTTCGGAGTCGCGACGACCGGCCTGAAGATCGAACTCGAATGAAACGGGAAAGGATCGATAAACTGCTTGTCGAGCTCGGTCTCGCGGACTCGCGGGCGAAGGCGCAGGCGCTGGTGATGGCCGGCATCGTGCTCGCGGGCGAACGCCGCGTCGAAAAGCCGTCGCAGGTATTCCTGCCGACGGAGACGATAAGGCTGAAGGGAAAGCCGGAAGAGACAAGGTATGTCGGCCGCGGCGGGCTGAAGCTCGAAAAGGCGCTCGACGAGTTTCATATATCCGTAGACGGATATGTTTGCCTCGACGTCGGCGCGTCTACTGGCGGATTCACCGACTGCCTGCTTCAGCGCGGCGCCGAAAAGGTCGTCGCCGTCGATGTAGGAACGAACCAGCTTGTCTGGAAATTAAGGAACGATCCGCGGGTCGATTCGCGTGAGAAAGTGAATGCCCGGAATCTGAAGCCGGACGATTTCGAACAGCCGTTTGACCTTATCGTGATGGACGTCTCGTTCATTTCGGTGACGAAGATCATCCCCGGATTGCTTCCGCTCCTGAAACCGTCCGGAAGGCTGATCGTGCTGATCAAGCCGCAGTTCGAGGTCGGCAAGGGCGAGGTCGGGAAGGGCGGGATCGTGCGCGATCCCGATCTTCAGGAGTCGGTCGTCAGATCGGTAATGGAATTCGCGGCCGATGCCGGTTTCGTCAATCAGGGCGTTATCGAATCTCCGATCCTCGGCGCCGACGGAAACCGCGAATTCCTCGCGCTGTTCGCTATTCAAGCATGAGAAACGGTAGCGGTAGCAACGAAAGGATGGCTCGTTCGACTTGTTGTTTTGCAATTCTCTGGGGTCGATCCGGGACCGACTGTCAGCTAACAGCTATTAGCTAACCGTTGTGTTTGAAACAACTTGGAGATCGACGTCGATGAGTGTCAGAAATAAGATTCGAACGCCGTCTTCATTTAGTTGCTCAAACCCGTAATGTGGGTTCCATCGTTCAACGGCCGGGCAGGAGCCCAGCCGTGAACGATTGCCGATAGAAGCTCAGAAACGTTGCATCGCCGACATCGATTCGTTACCTTGGAAGGAATGCGTGAAAGCGAGGTGCAGAAGCGGTCCGCCGATGATCGGCGAGGATTGTTCGTCGAGGGCGTCGACTATTATTTTGAAGACGGCCTGATGGTCCTGACCGCGCATTTTCTCTCAAAGCGCGGGTATTGCTGCGGCAACGGCTGCCGGCATTGTCCATACGAAGACACCTGCAAAACTCAGAGCAGGTAGTCGGCGAGTTCCTCGCGGCGTTCGTCCTCAAAACCAGCTTCATCGAACTCGGGTTCCTCAAGATCGTCGGACATTTCGGCCGAAACGAAACGCATCGGCGTTCGCGCGATCTGCACCAAAAGTTCGGGCGAGCAGCAGATCTCGGAGTATCGCTCGCGTTCGAGTTGAAGATCCGCGAGTTCCCCGGCCCAATCGAGGATCTTATCGAGCACCTCGGCTGCGGACGGATCCGCCGGCCGCCTTATGCTGTAATGCATCCATTTGCCGTCCCGTCGCGCATCGACGACGCCGGCATTGCGAAGATAGGCGAGGTGACGGGAGATCTTCGGCTGGCTTTCGCCGAGGATTTCGGTGAAGAAACAAACGCAGATCTCTCCGTCGCGCATCAGGTTCAATAGCCTGAGGCGCGTCTTGTCCGCCATCGCGAGGAAAAACGCCTCCATTTCCCTGAGCTTCGTTTCGTCGGCCATACCCGAAGAATTTATCACAGAATCGCGAATCAACGCAGTCCGCATTTATAACCAGTCGCGCTCTGCCGGTCGCTTCCGAAGCTGTGTCAAAACGCGTATCCAAGGGGATTTATCTGAATTGCCGTTCGTTTCAACGAACGGACAGCGGTCAGACCAAAGATTGCGGCTTTAGCCGAAATTTGAGCTAAAGCCCTGCTTGAGTTTGGCGCATCCGGGCGTAGCCCGGATGATAGCGTTCAGTCGTTCAACGGCTGGGCAGGAGCCCAGCCCGAACGATTGCCAATGGATCCAAGTACGGCTTTTGACACAGCCTCTACCGATCCCGGTTCCGACACGCTCCCCGATCTGACGCACTACCGTCCGCCGTTTACTTACTGTTACAATTCCATCAATGAACGACCATTCGATCGAGACGCGGGCCGTGCACGCGGGCGAGGATCCGAAACAGTTCGCAGGATCGGTTTCGGTTCCGATCTTCAACGCTTCCGTATTTTCATTCGAGAACGCCGACGAGGCGGCCGCGATCCATAATTATGAAAAACCCGGCTGGTTTTACGGCCGTTTGGGAAATCCGACGCAGGACGCGCTCGAGCGTGCGGTCTGCGAACTTGAACGGGGCGAGGACGCGCTGGCGTTCGCCTCCGGGATGGCGGCCGTGACGGGCGCGATCCTGACCGCCGTCCGGGCGGGCGATCATATAGTCGCGCCGGAGTCGCACTATGCGACAACCGGAAGTTTTCTCGAGTACCTCGCGAACGATTTCGGCGTCGGTGTGACGTTCGTCGATCAGACCGATCCCGAAAATTACCGGAACGCGATCCGTCCCGAGACGAAGGTACTGTACATCGAGACGCCGTCGAACCCGACGTTGAAGATCACCGATATCTCGGCGGTCGCCGAGATCGCGCGCCAGAACGGCATTACGACAATCTGCGACAGCACTTTCGCGACGCCGTTCAATCAACTGCCGACGGCGCTCGGGGTCGATGTCGTGCTGCATTCGGCGACGAAGTATCTCGGCGGCCACAGCGATCTGACCGCCGGCGTGATCGTCGGGCCGCGGGAATTTGTTGAAACGGCCCGGCTCAAGACGACGAAGCTGTTCGGCGGCAACATCGCGCCGCAGACCGCCTGGCTCGTGCATCGCGGCATCAAGACGCTCGCGCTGCGCATGGAACGCCACAATTCGAACGCGTCGCGTATCGCCGAATTCCTCGCCGAACATCCGAAGGTGAAAGGCGTGAATTATCCGGGGCTGGCCTCGCATCCGAACCACGACGTCGCGCGGAGGCAAATGATCGGATTCGGGGGGATGATCTCGTTCGACGTCGGTTCTGTCGATGCCGGAAAACGACTGCTGGATCACGTGAGACTGTGCACGCTCGCGACGTCGCTTGGCGGCGTCGAGACCATCATCCAGCATTCGGCGTCGATGACGCACGCCGGCCTGCCGCGCGAAGAGCGCCTCAAGGCGGGAATCACCGATGGTCTGATCAGGCTCTCCGTCGGGATAGAGAATGCCGACGATCTGATCGATGATCTTGACCAGTCGCTGGCAAAAACTTGAAGCAGCGGCCCTTCAAGCCGGTCGCCCGGTTGCTTGCTTTCCGGGATTCGTAATATCATATTCGGGAAGGCATATATAAACGTATGACAAGCAGCGCAACGGAATGCAACCCGACCCGTCGATTATCGTTTCTTGATCGGTTTCTCACCGTTTGGATCTTTGCGGCGATGGCGATCGGTGTCGGGCTCGGGCATTTCTATCCGGGCGTCGAGACCTTCATCAACCGCTTCCAGGTCGGGACTACCAACATTCCGATCGCTCTTGGGCTCATCCTGATGATGTACCCGCCGCTCGCCAAGGTCAGGTACGAGGAACTGGGCGAGGTCTTCCGGAACACGAAGATCCTCGGGCTCTCGCTCGTTCAGAACTGGGTCATCGGACCGGTGCTGATGTTCGCGCTGGCGATCATTTTTCTGCGCGATCAGCCGGAATACATGGTCGGGTTGATAATGATCGGACTCGCGCGCTGCATCGCGATGGTCATTGTCTGGAACGAACTCGCTGAAGGCGATACGGAGTACGCCGCCGGGCTCGTCGCCTTCAACTCGATCTTTCAGGTGCTCTTTTACAGCGTTTACGCTTGGTTCTTCATCACTTTTCTTCCGCCCTATTTCGGGCTTCAGGGCAGCATCGTCGATGTCAGCATCCGGCAGATCGCCGAGAGCGTGTTCGTCTATCTCGGCATTCCGTTCCTCGCCGGATTCCTGACCCGGTTCGTTCTCATTCGCCTGAAGGGAAAGGACTGGTATCACGGGCAGTTCATACCGCGGATCTCGCCGATCACTCTGATCGCGCTGCTCTTCACGATCGTCGTGATGTTCAGTTTCAAGGGCGACCTGATCGTCCGTCTGCCGTTCGATGTCGTTCGCATCGCGGTCCCGCTCCTGATCTATTTCGTAGCGATGTTCGCCGTCAGTTTCGTGATGGGAAAGGTCGTCGGCGCGGATTATTCAAAAACTGCGACGCTGTCGTTCACGGCGGCGAGCAACAACTTCGAACTGGCGATCGCCGTCGCGGTCGCGGTCTTCGGGATCGGATCCGGCGCCGCGTTCGCGGCCGTCATCGGTCCCTTGGTCGAGGTCCCGGTGTTGATCGGGCTAGTAAGCGTCGCGATCTGGCTGCGCGGGAAATTCTTCAAGTAGTAATGAAAAGCGTTTTGATCCTTTGCACCGGGAATTCGGCCCGGAGCCAAATGGCCGAAGGCCTGCTCAAATCGATGTCGATCGGGTGGTTCGATGTCGAAAGCGCCGGAACCCGCCCGTCCGTCGTGCGTCCCGAAGCGATCGCCGCGCTCGGCGAGATCGGCATCGACATTTCCGGGAACCGCTCGAAATCGGTCGATGAATTCGACGGCCGCGAGTTCGACTTCGTCTTGACCGTTTGCGACAATGCAAAGGAAAACTGCCCGTATTTTCCGGCCGGAACTCGCGTCGTGCATCGTTCGTTCGATGATCCGGCCGACGCCGTCGGCGATTTCGAGGCGAGGGTTGCCGAGTTTCGCCGGGTCCGCGACGAGATACGGCGCTATTTCGAATCGGAATTCATCGAACTGATCTCAAGATGAAATATGTTCTCGCCCTCGACCAGGGCACGACATCAAGCCGCGCGATCGTTTTCGATCACGACAGCCGCGTCGTTTCGATGGCGCAGCGCGAATACACGCAGATCTTCCCGCGCAGCGGCGAGGTCGAGCACGACCCGCACGAGATCTGGGAAAGCCAGATCGGGACGGCTATCGACGCGCTTGCGCAAGCGGGGATCGAAGCCCGCGACATCGCCGGCGTCGGTATCACCAACCAGCGCGAGACGACGGTTCTTTGGGACCGAGCGACGGGCGAACCAGTGGCGAACGCGATCGTCTGGCAGGACCGGCGCACGTCCGCCCGTTGCGACGAGGTGCGGGTCCGGCACGGCGAGACGATCAGATTCAAGACCGGACTCGAAACTGACGCGTATTTCAGCGCCAGCAAGATCGAATGGCTTTTGAACAACGTCGCCGGCGTCCGGGAACGGGCCGAGCGCGGCGAGATCGCGTTCGGGACCGTCGATTCGTGGCTGATCTGGAAGCTCACATCCGGCAAAGCGCATATGACCGACGTGTCGAACGCCTCGCGGACGATGCTTTTCAATATCCACACGCTCGATTGGGACGACGAACTGCTCGGCATCTTCGGCGTTCCGAGATCGGTGCTGCCGCGGGTGACCGCCTCGAGCGAGATGGTCGGCGAGATCTCGGCCGTTGCCGAGCTTGCGGGTATTCCGATCGCCGGGAACGCGGGCGACCAGCAGGCGGCGCTTTTCGGGCAGGCCTGTTTCGAGCCCGGGCTGTCGAAGAACACATACGGGACCGGCTGTTTTCTTCTTCAGAACATCGGCGAACGACCGATCGCGTCGAACAACCGCTTGCTGACGACGGTCGCGTGGAAGATCGGGGAACAGACCGAGTACGCGCTCGAGGGCAGCGTTTTCATCGGCGGGGCCGTGATCCAGTGGCTGCGCGATTCGCTCGGGATAATCTCTGACGCGTCGGAGGTCGAGGCGCTCGCAAATTCGGTCCCCGACAACGGCGGCGTCTATTTCGTGCCCGCATTTGCCGGGCTCGGCGCGCCGTACTGGGACCAGGACGCGCGGGGGACGATCGTCGGGCTCACGCGCGGGACCGGACGGGCACACATCGCCCGGGCGGCGCTCGAGTCGATCGCGTTCCAATCGGCGGAACTTCTCGAGGCGATGCACGCCGATTCGGGGCAGCGGCTTCTTGAACTCCGCGTCGACGGAGGCGCGACGAAGAATGCGACGTTGCTGCAGTTTCAGGCCGATCTTCTGCAGATCCCGGTTGTCAGGTCAAAGGTCACCGAAACGACGGCGCTCGGTGCCGCATATCTCGCCGGACTCGCGGTCGGCTACTGGAATTCGACCGACGACCTCCGGCACCACTGGCAGGAAGACGCCCGTTTCGAGCCCAAGGCGACTCCCGATACCGCGAAGCGGCTGATGTCCGAATGGCAAATGGCCGTCCGGCGCGCCATTGGAACCGTTCGCGGCAGCGACCGATGAACACGGAACAACGTTCGGAACCGGGAGCTATCGGCTGTCTTAAAAGCCGCCCGTTGATTGATTGGCAATGGTTTATGAGGCCGTCTGAAGAGTGCGATTTCGGCGCGGCGGCGGACGTCCAGTCAAGGTAGTGAGAGGTCCCGCCGTCCCGACGAGCGGTTTTCAACGCAATCACATAGCCAGTCTCAAGCTGGCGCAGCAATTCCCGGAATCGAAATCCGCGATCTTGCTCCCGATCGCGGAGCGATCATCTGACTTTAGACTTGGGTTTCAACCCACGGAAAATCGGGCGGTTCGATTGCGTCGCGTCAGCGACGATCGATTTCTGTCAGTCGTCGCTGACGCGACGCGGGAACGAATAGCGTCCTGCCGTGGGTTGAAACCCACGTCTAAATTCTCAGCGCCGCTGACGCGGCGAGATCCGGGCTTGAAACTCGTGATCGTTTACCCGATTGGGCGACGCCCATTTGATCGGTACGCGCTGTTCATTCTGACCGCTGTCCGTTCGTTGAAACGAACGGCAATTCATGGAAATCCTTGCCGAATCCCGCCCAAAAAAGATCGGCCCGGACAATTCGCCCGGGCCGATCCCAAATCCCAAATCCCAAATCCGAAATCCCAAATGGAATCTAATCCTGAGATTCGTTCGACTTGTTGCCCTTTCCGCTCGCGGCGGCGTGGGCTTGCGGCAACGGCAGGCCGACCGCGTCCGATGACTCTTCCGGTTCGTCCTCGATCACGATATCGTCCGCCTCGCTGACGATCAGTTTGCCCGACTGCTTCGCGAACGTCAGTTTCTGACCCGCGTCATCAAAATCGACGATCACCAGGTCGCCCGTCTCGACCTGCTCGGTCGCGACGAGATTCGACAGCGGATAGACAAGGAACCGTTCGATCGCGCGCTTCAGATGGCGGGCGCCGTATTTGAGATCGATTCCTTCCTTGAGCAGGAACTCCTTCGCCGGGTCGGTGCATTCGAAAACGAACTTCGTGCCCGCCGATTCGGTGATCCGCGACTGCACGTCGCGCAGTTCGATCGCGAGGATCTGCCGCAGATGATGCTCCTTCAGGCTGCGGAAGACCACGACCTTGTCGATCCGGTTCATAAACTCGGGCGAGAACTTGCGTTTCGCCGCCTCGAGCGCGGTCCGGTAGATCTTGGTGTCGATCTCGGTGTCCTCGGAACCCTTGCCGGTCTTGCCCGGCGCGAACCCGATGCCGCCCGAGATCATATCGCTCATTTCGCGCGCGCCGAGGTTCGACGTCATGATCACTATCGTCTTCGAAAAGTCCACGCGGCGGTTGTCGCCGAGCGTCAGCGTCGCCTTGTCAAGAATCCCGAGCAGCAACTGCCACAGCGAATCGGACGCTTTTTCGATCTCGTCGAAAAGCACGAAGGTCAGTTTGGTGTCGTCGGTATGCGCCTTGTCGAGGTTCTCCTGCGTCAACATCGGCGAAGTTTCACGATGGCCAAGGTATCCCGGCGGCGAGCCGATCAGTTTCGCGATCTCGTGCGAATGCTGGAACTCGGCGCAGTCGATCTTGACGACAGAATGCGGTTCGCCGAAAAGGACCTCGGCCGCGGCCTCGACGACGCGCGTTTTTCCGGATCCGGTGGGGCCGAGGAAGAGCATCGTCCCGATCGGCCGCGTCGGGTTGTTCATCCCGGCGAGATAGATCTGAAACAGGCCGCTCATCCGGCGCACCGCTCGTTCCTGCCCGACGATCCGCGCCGACAGCTTGTCTTCGAACTCGGCCGCGCGCGGCGATTTCTGATCGGGATCGAGGAAGATCAGCTTTTCAGTTTTGTTCTTTTTGGACGAATCCTGTTTCATTTCCGGTTTCTCCTAGATCGGTCGCGTTCACCGTGAACGAGACGTATTATCAACCCGCAAATTGCCGAATGAATTCCGGCGATTTGTTGCCTACATTGATGATTTCAAAAGATTTTTCGTTGGCCGGACCCGATCCAAGGGAAGGCATTCCCGGTCCGAACAGAATGATTTGAACGCCGAAACCCCAAACCGCCCGACGATGCCTAATGTTTTACACAAAAAGGTGGAGTGAAGCAAGCCGGGGCCGCTTAACAATTGACAATGGACAACGGACAGTGGTCAATGGAAAGCGGGCAATTGGCAATGGACAATGGGCAGTGGACAGTGGCCAGCGGGGAATGACGAACATTGGGGCATAACGGTCGTTAAGCAATATTAAACCTTACCTGATCCAACTTGGTGAAATCGAATGACCGTTGTCCATTGTCAATTGTCCGTTGTCCATTGCTTCTCGCCGTTCGGTTCCGCATCGGCTATAATCAATGAACTTAACCAAAATTCGTATCAAGGGAGAAGGATTTATGAGAAAAGCGCTGAGTTTTGCATTGATTCTTATGTTTTTGGCGGCAAACGTGCTCGGGCAGACGAGACTGAAATATCCGGAAACGCGCAAGGTCGATCAGGTTGACACGTACTTCGGAGTCAAGGTCGCCGATCCGTACCGCTGGCTCGAAGACGACAACTCGGACGAGACCAAAGCCTGGGTCGAGGCGCAGAACAAAGTCACGTTCGATTACCTGAACACGATCCCCGAACGCGAAGGGATCCGCAAACGCCTGACCGAACTCTGGAATTACGAAAAATACGGCGCGCCGTTCAAACGCGGCGGGAAATACTTCTACTATAAGAACGACGGGCTGCAGAACCAATCGGTGCTCTACATCGCCGATTCGATCACCGATCCCGGTCGGGTCTTTCTCGATCCCAACAAACTCACTGCCGACGGCACCGCCGCGCTCTCCGGAATATCGTTCACGCAGGACGGGAAGCTGATGGCCTACGGCGTCGCGTATTCGGGATCGGACCGGACCGAATGGCGCGTCCGCGATGTCGCCACCGGCGAGGACCTCAAGGATTATCTGAAGCCGAATCGTCAGAGCGGCATCTCGTGGCTCAAGGACAATTCCGGGTTCTTTTACAGCCGGTTTCCCGATGCGGAGAAAGGGAAGGAACTGAAAAGCCAGAACTTCTTCCAGAAACTGTACTTCCACAAGTTGGGAACATCGCAGGATGAGGACTACGTCGTCTACGAACGCCCGGACAACAAGGAGTATTTCATCGGCGCCGGAGTTACCGAAGACGGGAACTGGCTTTTGATAAACGTCGGCAAAGGCACCGGACCGCAGAATATGGTCTATTACAAGAGTCTGGCGTCGAAGGATTCGCCGATCCTACCGCTGGTCGACAAGCTCGAGAACGATTTCTCGTTCATCGGCAATGACGGCAGCACATTTTATTTCCGGACCGATAAAGACGCCCCGCGGGCAAGGGTCGTCGCGCGCGACGTGATGAAGGCCGATGCCGGATGGACGGAGATCGTTCCGCAGGCAGCCGAAACGCTTCAGGGCGCCGAGTTCATCAACAACCAGTTCGTCCTCAACTATCTGAAGGACGCTTACACGCAGATCAAGATCGTCGATATCAAAGGGAAGTTCGTCCGCGACGTCAAACTTCCGGGTATCGGATCGGCCGGCGGGTTCGGAGGCGAACGGTTCGACACCGAGACCTTTTACACCTACTCGAGCTACAACGCGCCGCCGACGATCTATCGTTATGATATGAAGACCGGCAAGAGCGTCATTTACCGCCAAGCGAAGGTGCTTTTCAATCCGGCGGATTATGTCGTCAAACAGGTCAAGTACAAGAGCAAGGACGGCACGGTCGTGCCGATGTTCATCGTCCACAAGAAGGGCATCAAGCTCGACGGGAACAATCCGACGCTGCTTTACGGCTACGGCGGTTTCAACATTTCGCAGACCCCCGGCTTTTCGGTGTCGCGCGTCGTCTGGATGGAAATGGGCGGCGTGTACGCGGTCGCGAACATCCGCGGCGGGGCGGAATACGGCGAACCTTGGCACGAGGCCGGGACGAAGCTCAAAAAGCAGAATGTTTTCGACGACTTCATAGCGGCCGGAGAATGGCTCGTCGCGAACAAATACACGTCGAATAAGAAACTCGCGATCCAGGGCGGATCTAACGGCGGGCTGCTTGTCGGAGCGGTCCTGAACCAGCGGCCGGACCTCTTCGGCGCGGCGCTGCCGGCCGTCGGCGTGATGGACATGCTGCGCTTCACGAAGTTCACGATCGGATGGGCCTGGACGTCCGACTACGGATCGCCCGACAAGGAGGACGAGTTCAAGGCGCTTTATGCCTACTCGCCGTACCACAACATCAAGCCCGGGACGAAGTATCCGGCGGTGATGGTGACGACCGCGGACCACGACGACCGGGTCTTTCCAGCGCATAGCTTCAAGTACGCCGCGGCGCTCCAGGCGGCGCAGGCCGGCGACGCGCCGACGCTGATCCGGATCGAGACCAAGGCCGGCCACGGAGCCGGCAAACCGACCGCAAAGGTGATCGAGGAAGCTGCGGACATCTACGGCTTCCTGGTGAAGAACCTGGGAATGAAGTGAATAGTGCAAAGTGAATAGTGCAAAGTGCAAAGTGCAAAAGTGCAAAGTGCCTAGTGCAAAGTGCAAAGTGAATAGTGCATAGTGCGGAGTGCAAATTGGACGCCGGATATTGTGGGATGGCAATGCACACGATGAGATTTGGTCACCATGCATTTTGCACTATGCACTTTGAACTATGCACTGTTCACTGTTTTCCTTGATTGCAAATCCCAAAGAAACTAAAATCGAAAGTCGGATTTCCTAAGTCACGCGCTTTCCTATATTTTGCGGATCTCCGCAAGCAGGTTGCCGCCCGACGCCGAGTGCCAGATGAAAGAATGCCAGCAATGCAAGCGATGCTTTCCGGACGAAGTCGACGCCTGTCCGGACGACGGAACGCCGACTTCCCATACACTGAACGGCGCGCCGGTGCTGGAAGAGAAATATCATCTCGAACGGCGTCTCGGGCAGGGCGGGATGGGCGTTGTTTACAAGGCCCGGCACGCTTATCTGAAAACACAGCACGCGATCAAGCTGATCCTTCCGGACCTCGTCGGCAACGATCCGCAACTCGTCACGCGTTTTCGTCAGGAGGCGCTCGCCGCAGCGGCGATCCGCCATCAGAACGTTGTCGGAGTGTCCGATTACGGCGTCGCGTTCGGCAAGATCCCGTTCCTCGTGATGGAGTATGTCGAGGGCGAGTCGCTTCACGATCTGCTCGCCCGCGAAGGCCGGCTCTCGCCGCAACGCGCGCTGGAGTTGATGTCGGCGATCTGCGCCGGCGTCGGCGCGGCGCATCACCAGGGTATCGTTCACCGCGACCTGAAGCCGCTCAACATAATGATTTGCACCGGAAAGAAATCTCTTGCCGAGTCGGTCAAGATCCTCGATTTCGGTCTCGCGAAGATCAAATCGGGGGAGCTTCTCGGATCTTTCATACAGGCGCAGACGACCGGATTGATGGGCTCGCCCTACTATATGGCGCCGGAGCAATGGGCGGACGAAGAGCCGGACATCCGCGCCGACATCTACAGCCTCGGCGTGATGCTTTTTCAGATGCTGACGGGGGATGTTCCATTCAAGGGTTCGTCGATTCCGGCGATAATGAAAAAGCATCTCAGCGACGTGCCGCCGACCTTTTCGCAACTCGGCATTCCGGTTTCGCCGCAGATCGAGCAGGCCGTCCGCCATTCGATAGAGAAGAATCGCCAGAACCGGACGCAGACGGTCGAGCAACTGGTCGAGGAGTTCTCAAACGCGGTCAAGGCTGCCGGAACTCCCGCAACCCCGGGACAGACAACCGCGACCGCGCTTCCGGTCTCCCAGATAAGGATCTTTACGGATCCGGCGCGGGCGAGAGTATTCATCGACAACGTCGCTATCGGGCTGACGCACGACGACGGGTGGCTCCAGCTTGAGGGCATTCAGAGCGGGAATCACCGGATACGCGTCAGTCTCGACGGCTTTCGCGATTGGGAGACCGACGTCTTTTGTGACGGACAGCCGCAGCAGGTCGTAGCGCGCCTGATGGACGACAGCGGCGGCATTCCGCGCCCGTTCGACGGTGCCGCGACATCTCTCTTCCCTCAGGGGCACACATCGGCCCCGAACTTCGGCCAGACGAATCAGGCCTCGCAATTCCAAATGCAAAACACGGCGCCGCCGCCGACCGGCTGGCAGACCGTGAATCAGCCACCGGCACCGCGATCGTCCACGCCGCTGCTTTTGGCGATAATTGGAATCGGCGGCCTATTGCTACTTACTTCCGTTGGACTGTTGGCCGCGTGGCAGATGGGTCTGTTCGCTTCCTCGACGACGGTGAAGCCGACACCGACGCCCAATGTCAATGGCCAGAACCCGCCGCCGGCGACAAAAGCCGAAATGGTCAAGATCCCGGGCGGCAAGTTCACGATGGGACGCAATGACGGCGACCCGCTTGAAAAACCGGAGTACGAGGCTGAGGTCAAGAGCTTCGAGATGGACAAAACCGAGGTCACGAATGCGGAATACTTCGAATTCGTGCAGGCGACCGGCTACAACCCGTTGCCGCTGAACTGGGAAAACTCAAAGCCGCTGACGGCGGAAATGAATTTCCCGGTCCGTTACGTCAATCTCGACGACATCAAGGCTTTTGCCGATTGGCGATCGAAGCGCGACGGCCCGCAGTACCGTTTGCCGACCGAAGAGGAATGGGAGTACGCCGCGCGCAACGGCTCCGCGGGCAACCTTTATCCGTGGGGCGATACCTGGTATCAGGAGTTCGCGAATGTCCGGCGCGACCTGGCATTTGTTGCCGTCGGCTCGAAGCCGGACGGAGCGAACAAATGGGGAGTGATGGACCTTATCGGCAACGTCTGGGAATGGACCTCCAGCCCGGCGTCGGCCTACAAGGGTTCGGAACTCGCGCGACAGGTCGAGGAACGGGTCGGGAAGACGCATTCGGTCGTCCGCGGCGCGTTCGACCTGAAGAAGGACGAATCGAGTTCGACATCGACATTCCGGGCATTCAAGGATTCAAAAGATCGCGACAAGGCGATCGGTTTCCGTCTCGTGCGCTCCGACTGACAGGAGTTGGCGCATATGCTTACAAAAGGCAAGTGGATGATTCTGATAGCGGCGTGCGTGGTTTTCTCGCCGGCTTTTTCTTTTGCACAGGACCTCGGCAGCACGACGGGCATCTTCAAGTCGCCGTCGTCAAAGTCGACGACGAGCTCTAAGAAGACTCCGCCAAAGCCGAAGACCGCGCCTGTCGTGAAGAAATCCGCGCCGAAGCCGGCGCCCAAAGCGGTGTCGAAATCGACACCGAAGAAACCTGTGGCGAAAAAGCCGGTGACCGTTGCCAAGACCGAACCGCAGACGATCGTGAATCCCTTGCCGGAGAAGAACGTCATCATCACCGTCGGGAAGACTCCCGAAGAATCGTTCGATGACGCCATCGAAGAAGGAAACGCAGCACGTGACGACCGCGACTATCCGCGTGCCGAATCAGCCTACCGGCGCGCGAATTCGATAAACGACCGCGATTCACGCTCGGTTTACGGGCTCGGGAACATCTACGCCGACCAACAACGCTGGGAAGAGGCCGAGAATTTCTACCGCAGCGCGATCCGCCGAGATGCGGCGAATCCGGGAGCGTACGTCGCCCTGAGCTTCGTTCTCGCGCAGCCGATCATCGGCGCCGAACTTTCCGACCGATATGCCGAATCGGAACAGGCCGCCCGGAAGGCGATCGATCTTGATCCCACGAATGCGTTCGCTTGGGACCAACTGGGCGTCGCCCTCGAACTCCGCGGCCTGATCGGAAACGAGACCGAGGAAGCGTACCGCAAAGCGATCTCGATCGATCCGGAATTCGCGCTCGCGTTCGCACATCTCGGACGGCTCCACCGGCGCCAGGGAAGGATCGCCGAATCGGGCGAGGCTTACCGGCGCGCGATCCAGAATTCGGTCGATGTCCCGACGATGATCCTGGTCGCTGACGTGATGCAGTCGCAGCAGCGCTATCTCGAATCGGAACAATTACTCCGCCGCGCGCTCACCGAAGATCCGAAGAACCCGACGGCGCTTAACTTGCTCGGCCGTGCCCTGACGACGCGGAGCAGTTTTGACGAGGCGCAGAAGGTTTTGACGAAGAGCATCGAGGTCAGCCCGGCGAGCGTCGTCGCGTACACGCTGCTGAGCACGCTACACCAGCGTCGCGGCCGGCTCGATGAGGCCGAACGCGTCCTTGGCGAGGCGCTCCGCATCGTTTCGCAGAGCGAGCGTAAACGGCTCGCGCGCGAGTACGAGTCCCTCGGCGACGCCTTTCTCAAACTCAACCGATCGGGCGACGCCGCGCGGCTTTATCGTCAGGCAATGGCGCTCGACGCGACCCGCAAGATCCTGACCGAAAAGCTGTCGAGGAGCAACGACTGACAATGGATCGCGAAAGTCGGTGAGTCTCGCGGAGCGTTCGGTCTTCTGGTCGCAACTCGGTTTGATCATCGACGACGGCCCCGAATTCTAAAAATCCCGCGCCATTAGGTCTTTTTCCTCTCAGGCGTCCAATTGCCCGGACGGCCCGAAAAAAAGAGAGGTTGGAATCTGATGTCAGTCGCGACGATGCAAACAACGATGCTCTATTGTCCAAAGTGCCGAAGCACCTACGAAGAGGGATCTCAGAGATTCTGCTCGAACGACGGCGGCCGTCTGCTTCCAGTCGCGCCCCGATCCGATGCGGCCAAACCCGCGGGCGGGGTCTTTTCGAACATCCTCGGCAAGATGCCGCACAAGGACGCGTCCGACCGGACCCCTCACGTGCGGCCGGTTCCCGTTCCGCGTTTCGAACAGCCGCCGAAGCCCGAAGCGCCGAAATCGGCAACGCCGATCAGCAGGATCTACGAAACGCAGATGCGCGCCGAGATGGTCCCGTTCGACGACGACTCGATACTCGAACTCGATTTTGACGAGCCGCTCGATGCTCCGCTGAGGCGTGAGCCGAGCCCGGAACCTTTTGGCCTTCCGATCACCGAGATCCCGGCCGACGAACCGCAGAAGTCGGTTTTCGAGCCCGAATCGCCGATTCCGGCTCCAAGATTAGTTGACCCGTCTGAGATTTCATCGGGTACGGCTGATGTCGGCGATCGCGCGGCGCAACCGGCCGGGCGAATCGCGCTTAGCTGGCAGAATCCTCGGGTACTGGTCGGGCAAACGATCAAAGGCCGCTATCAGGTCACCGAGCTTATGGGCGACGCCGAGGACGCTCTCGAGTTTTTGGCCGAGGACCGGATCAACGCAGGCAAGCGCGTTTCTGTCAGGGTTTACCTTGACGACGACGCCTATTCAGAGAGCGTCGCCGATGAGCGGGTGATACTCGCGCACCTCGACCATCCGAACATCGCCGCCGTATTCGATTCCGGCGAACTTCCGGAGGGATTCCCATTCACGATTGCGGAATTCGTCGACGGACAATCGCTCGCCGATGCGCTCCGATCGTCGGGCCAGTTCAACACGAAGCGCACGGCGCGGATCATCCGCCAGGCTTCGTACGCGCTGAGCGCCGCGCACGAGAACGGGATTCTGCATCGGAATCTCAAGCCCGAGAATTTGATGCTCACGGTTTCCGAGGCCGGGATCGAGCTCGTCAAACTCATTAACTTCGAGCAATCGAACGAATTCTGGAACGAATCGGACCTCGTCTACAAATCTCCCGAGGAGATCGCCGGCGAGTTGCCGACGTTTGCGTCCGAGACCTGGACGCTGGCTGTCATCGCCTACGAGATGTTGACGGCGCGCTTGCCGTTCAACGCATTGTCCGAACGCGATCTCCTTGCGGCGCAGGAGCAGGGAATCACGACCGCGCCCTCGACGTTGCGGCCCGATGTCACGGAACTTGCCGATCGCATCCTCGAAAAGGCGCTCAGCTTCGATCCTCCGGGTCGTTATCCCAAGGCGCGCGACTTCGGCGACGCTTTCTTCAACGCTCTTACCGCGGTTTCGACTTTCCCCGACGCGACGGCTGAGCCGGAGGCCAAGCCCGAACCGGCGACGGCCGACGAGAAGGCCCGCGAATTCGTCGTCGTCCCGCCGATCGTCGGCAAACCAGCCGAAGAGACTCCCGTCAGCGGCGACATTCACATCGCGCCGTCCGAAGAGATCAAAGCGGTGCCGGAGATGGTCGAACCCGAAACCGCCGAGAACGACGAACACGCTTGGCAGAAGCGCTCGCCGGAGCCGCCGCGGACGGCGAACTGGATCTGGGGAGTGCTGCCCGTCATCGGCGCGCTGCTGCTTCTCGTCGCTCTGTGGGGCGTTTGGAAATTCCTGGCGTCGCGGCCGCCGCAAGTGTCGGCGCCCGAAACCGCAAACAGCGAGTTGCAGCCGATTCAGACTCCCGAAACGATGCCGATCCTGCCGCCCGAAGCCGAGGTCGATCGGCCGCCGGTGCCGAGGACGCTGAAGGCCGTAGAAGGTCTGACGCGCTTCGTGAACGTTCAGGCGATGCTCAAGGGCGATCTCGCGAAGCACTTTCTGGGATTCGAGATCTTCTATCCGCAGGAGATGAAGCGTAGCGAGTCGGCAACCAATTTTCTCGACGTCGCGACGCGCAACGAGGCCGGAGTTCCGCTCGAGCAGATGATCGTCACGCATTATCCGAGCCGCGGCACGATGACGCTCGACCGGCCGAACTTCAAGAAACTGGCCGATTCCTCGAACGCGAAGCTCAAGGAACTCGTCGGCGACAGTTTCCGCGTTGTCGGCGAGGGCGAGACCGCTATCCAAAACGGTCGCTGGAAGGGCTACGAGGTCAAATTCGAGGGCAAGCTTCCGGACGGCAAGACCCGACTTTTCGGCCGCCGTCTGTGGATACCGGTCCAGAGTCCAGGCGTCCAGAACGGCTTCGTGATCACGCTTCTCGCGACTTCGCTGGCCGACGGCATCAGATCCGTCGACGACGTCGGGAACAAGGGTCTGCTTTCCAATGCGATCGAGAACTTCGAGCCCGAGCAGTAACCGGCGTACAACGGCGCAGGGAATCGGTTTGCCCGCGGATTTCGCGAAGCTCCCGATCTGCGCCACCTTCTTTGGAAGCCCGACCTGAATTCGATCCGGAAGATCCGTCGGACGATCGTGGCTGAAGCGGTTGTCTGCCGGGACGACCGCAGTGACCTTCGAGATTGAGACCGACACTGCCGTGCCCGGCGATCGTACCGGCGAGTTCGCGTCCCATCCGCGTTTTTGCCGTGAAAGACGGCTCCGCTGGACGCCGAACTGCGCCGCGCCGACAACCGCCGGGCGTTCGGCGTCACGCTGCTTTCGGCCGCGTTCGTCGCGGCATCCTGCCCGAGGAAACTTCTTCCATCCCGCAAACATCAAAGGTTCTGAACGCTGTTCACACGCTGAAAAACGGTTCGGTCTGCAAGTTTCGCGCGGACGATCGTTCCGGAAGTATGAGTCGATTTCTCTCCCCGGGAATTCTGCAACGTAGGAGAGCAAAAAAATGTATTTCAAAAACATCTGCATCGCGGCGGTCGCACTCGCGGTCGGCGCCATCGCTGTCGGCGCCCAGTCGCTGACTGTGGAAGAGGGCAAATCGTTCAAGAACCTGACCGTCTTTCTGATCCGCGGTAAGGACACGGCGAAGAACGCCAAACTGCTGACGCTTCAGGAGGCGATGGCGAAGGATCTGTTCGCGGTCTACGAGACATCGCAGGTCAACGAACTCGAGGTCGAGAACCTGTCAAAGGAGTTCGATGTCTTCATTCAATCCGGCGATATCGTCAAGGGTGGCCGGCAGGATCGCGTCCTGGCGGTCAGTATGATCGTTCCGGCCCGTTCGGGCCGCATACGGATCCAGGCGTTCTGCGTCGAATCCGGACGATGGGAAAAGCGCGAATCCGAATCGGATTCCAAGTTCTCTTCCTCGAACGAGCGGATCGTGTCCAAGGAACTGAAGGTCGCGGCCAACGAGACTCGGTCGCAGGGCAAGGTCTGGGAAGAGGTTTCGAACGTTCAGGGCAAACTTTCGGCGAACGTTTCGGCGGACGTGCAATCGAGCAAATCGAAGACGAGCCTTCAGCTTTCGCTCGAGAACAAGAAGGTCCAGGCGGCGATCGACGAGTATGTCGACAAACTCCTCGGAGCGATCGACGGCAAAACCGATGTCATCGGCTATGCGTTCGCGGTCAACGGGGTGATCAACAGCGCCGACATATACGCTTCGCACGATCTGTTCAAGAAACTCTGGCCGCGGATGCTTCGGGCGGCTGCGACCGAGGCCGTCGCCGAGTACAACGCGCGGCTCGCGTTCAATCCTGTGAAAGCCCCTGCCGTGACGCAGTTCATCGCCGACGCCGACCGTTCGCAGGCCGAGCGGCGCGCGGCGGCGAAGGGCGTTACGATTGTCGTCCGGGCGGACAAGGACAAAGCGGTTTACGAAGCGGTGGATGAGAAATCGAACGTCGTGATCCACAAGAGTTACGTCAAGAAAGAGGAATAGATCGGGCGGCAGCGAGGCATTTGAAACTTTCTGCCACTGATTTCACGAATTTCGCGAACAAAACACAGAATAATAGGTGAGAATTCGTGCAATTCGCGGCGAAAGGCAGTTAAGTCGTCTTATCGCGTAATTTGGGTGTGCGCCGTACTCGGTGCGATTGACTAGTGGCGGAAGGAGCCAAAAGGTGTCCTCGCGGGGCAGTCGCAGTTTGCTTACGCCAAGCTCCTTACCGTTCTCGGCGTTCACCAAATTGGCAAAAGAAGAAGTCGCTCTCTGCCGACAGCCTTGCAATGAATCAAGTCGGAGAGCCGGATGCGGGAAATCCG
>CAZARD010000082.1:0-20186 GCA_964487505.1 uncultured Blastocatellaceae bacterium
CCAAATCCCAAATCCCAAATCCCAAATCCCAAATCCCAAATCCCAAATCCCAAATGGAAAAGGGCTTCCCTTATCGGGTCGCCCTTTTCGCTTTCTCCAGGAGTTGTTTCGTCCGCTACTTGCTGCCGCCGGCGAGTTTGCCGATGAGCGTGAAGAGCGGAAGGTACATCGAGATGACGATCGAGCCGATCGTGATTCCCAAGAACGCGATCAGCACCGGTTCGATCAACGCGAGAAGGTCGGCGATCGCGGTGTCGACCTCGTCCTCATAGAAGTCCGCGATTTTGCCGAGCATCGCGTCGAGCGCGCCCGTCTGTTCGCCGACGCCGACCATCTGCCCGACCATATGCGGGAAGACGTCGGTCGCCTTGAGCGGTTCGACGAAGTTCTCGCCGCGTTCGACGCCGGCGCGGACCTTGAGGATCGCGTCTTCGATAACGACGTTGCCCGCGGTCTTGGCGGTGATATCGAGCGACTGAAGAATCGGGACGCCCGACGAAAGGAGCGTCGAAAGGATCCGCGAGAAGCGGGCGACGGCGACCTTGCGCAGAATGCTTCCGAAGATCGGCATCTTGAGCAGCATCTTATCGATCTGCCAACGGCCCTTCTGCGTCTTGTAATATGTTCGGATTCCGATCGCTGAACCGATCAGCGCCGCCAGCATCGCAAGGCCGCCCCAGCCGGCAAGAAAGCCGCTGATGCCCATCACGATCCGCGTCGGCAGCGGGAGCGCCTCGCCGGGACCGAGCAGGCCGATGAAGATCTGCTCGAACTGCGGGATGACGACGATCATGATCACCGCCACCGCCGCGATCGCGACGAAGATGACGGCCGCCGGATAGATCGACGCCGAAACGATGCTTCGTTTCAGCTTGACGACCTTCTCGATCAACGTCGCGAGGCGCTGAAGGATCAGGTCGAGCACACCGCCCGTTTCGCCGGCCTCCACCATATGCGAGTAAAGACTGTCGAAAACCTTCGGATGCTTCTCAAGCGCGCTGAAAAGCGTTGAACCCTCTTCGACGTTCTGCCTGACCTGCCGCAGGACATCCTTGAAAAAAGGATTCTGCTGCTGTTCTGCCAAGATGTCGAGGCACTGCACCAACGGCAGACCGGCATCGATCATTACCGAGAACTGGCGGGTAAAAACCGCCAAATCCTTGGCTTTGACCTTTTTGTTGCGGCCGAGTTTGGGGATCGCGATCTCGCGGCCCTTTTCCGAGGCCTGGGTCATCACGATCTGTTCGCGCCGAAGAAGAGCGCGCAGTTCGTCCTGGTTCGCGGCCTCTCGTTCGCCGGAGACCATTTCGTTCAGCCGGTTTCGACCTTTGAAGACAAATGTAGGCATTTCAGTACTTAGCTCCTGTAAGAATTGAAGTGGTTAACCGCGGACCGGAGGGCGTTGCCCGATCGGACGGCCTTGCATATAGGGACTGGCGGCGGGCTTGCCCGCGCCGACGTATGATTGGTTGATGCCGGAACCGCGGTCGATGATCTCTTTGAGCTCGTCCGGGTTCGAACTTCTCTGGACCGCCGTTTCGAGTGTGATCAGGCGTTTGTGGTGCAGTGTCGCGAGAGATTGGTTAAACGTCTGCATTCCGAACTTGTCCTGTCCGGTTTGCATCATCGAATAGATCTGATGGATCTTGTCCTCGCGGATCAGATTGCGGATCGCCGAATTCGGGATCAGCACTTCGAGCGCCATACAACGGCCGTCGCCGGTCGCCTTCGGCAAGAGCGCTTGGCAGAGGATGCCTTCAAGCACCAGCGAAAGCTGTGTCCGGACCTGCGCCTGCTGCTCGGCCGGGAAGACGTCGATGATGCGGTTGATGGTCGAAACCGCGGAATTGGTGTGCAGGGTGGCGAAGGTCAGGTGGCCCGTTTCGGCGATCCGGAGCGCCATTTCGATCGTCTCAAGGTCGCGCATTTCGCCGACCAGGACGACGTCGGGGTCTTGCCGGAGCGCGGTTTTCAGCGCGTTCGCGAAGCCGTGCGTGTCCGAATTCACTTCGCGCTGGTTGACGAGGCAGTTCTTGTGGTTGTGAAGGAATTCGATCGGATCTTCGATGGTCAGAATGTGATCGTGCCGCTCAAGGTTGATCTTGTCGATCATCGCGGCGAGCGTCGTTGATTTCCCGGATCCGGTAGGGCCGGTCACCAGGACCAGTCCGCGCGGCTTCTTGCAGAGATCCGAGGCGACGGCAGGCAATCCGAGCGCTTCGAACGATTTGATCTCGTAAGGGATCGCGCGGAAGACCGCGCCGACGGCACCCTTTTGATTGAAAAGATTGGCACGGAAACGGGACATCCCTTTGAGTCCGAACGAGAAGTCGAGTTCCAGGTTTTCCTCGAAACGGTGTTTCTGCGCATCCGTCAGGACCGAATACGCGAGCCGCTTGGTATCGGCCGGGGTCAGCGATTCGAAACCCGCAAGCGGCGCGAGATGGCCGTGAACGCGGACCTGCGGCGGGGAATTCGTGGAAAGATGAAGGTCGGACCCGCCCATTTCGGTCATTTTCCGGAGCAGGTCGGGAAGCGTGATCGATAACTCGTGGTTGTTGTTGTCGTTTGCCATTTTGATGAAACCGAAGAGGACCGATCTCCGATCGTCGATCGAGGGCCGATTGGCCGATCGACGGTCGGAGATCTTTTGGAAGTTGTTATCTCAATCCGGCCTGTTGCGGATCGCGACGGCGGGCGAGCATCGTCAGCACCTTTTCCGATTCGGCGGCGATGCGTTCGGTCGTGTCGGCCGACGAGTTGGTCGCGACGCTGTAGATGCGCCCGTCGACCTCGGCGAAGTAAAAGACGCGCGACTGTACGGAGCCGCCCTTGACCTCGGACTGCGCGACGACGACATAGACCTTCTTGCCCGCGACCTCCTTCTGGAAGTCGTTGACGACCCAACCGTTTTCTCGGATCATCTGATCGATGACGTTTCGCCGAAGTGAGGTCGTCGGAACGCCGCCGACGCTTCTCGTCTTCGGATTGTCATCCGATCCCATCGACGGTCCGACGACCGAGATGGATGCCGACCCGAGCGTTGCGCCGTTCTCGTCGTCCACGCGGAACTGAAGTTCGGTCTGCGACGCCTGGTTGCGTTTCCAGGTCTTTGGCGCGGATTCGCCGTTCGGCAATACCGACGGCGCGCTTTCGGTCTTTGCGACCTTCTGCGCAGGGACCTGCGTTTTGGCCGGCGTGTCGTTGCCGGCGGCGCGGCGCATCTTCGCGAGCCGGATCTGCCGCAGGCGCAGCGCTCGTTTCCGCGCAAGCATCGCCTTTTTGCGCTTCATCCGGGCACGGTACATACGCCACCACTGCTTCGAGTACTTCTTGATCTTCTTCTTTTTCTTTGCGTACTTTCGCTGTTTCTTCGGACCGGCTTCGGCAAAGTCGGTCATCAGCGGAATAACAACGCCGACGCCCAGCAACAGAACCAAAGATAATGCAATTGCCCTAATCATACTTCCTCCATTTACAGAACCGTTTCCTTCACCACTTCTTCGATCGTCGTAATTCCTTCGCGGAGCTTGTACAGCCCCGATTCGCGCAGCGTGATCATCCCGAGCTCGATCGCCTTGCGCCTCAGTTCGATGGCTGACGCGCCGATAATGATCAGTTCGCGCAGCTCGTCATTGATCTCCATTACCTCGTAGAGTCCGACCCGGCCTTTGAAGCCCGTGCCGTTGCACGTTTGGCATCCTTTGCCCCGGAAACTCTTGACGGTCTCGGCGTCTTCCGGCGAAAAGCCGATCTCGATCAGGCCTTCGACCGGAACGTTGACTTCTTCCTTGCAGTCCTTGCAGATCCTACGGATCAGTCTCTGCGCTTGGATAAGGTTGACCGACGTCGCGACGAGGAACGGCTCGATACCCATATTGACCATTCGCGAGATCGTCGAAGGCGCATCGTTAGTGTGCAGCGTCGAAAGCACGAGGTGTCCCGTGAGCGCCGCTTTGATCGCGATCTCCGCGGTCTCGAAGTCGCGGATTTCGCCGACTAGTACGATGTTCGGGTCCTGGCGCAGGAAGGACCGCAGCGCAGCCGCGAAGTTCAGACCGATCTGCTCCTTCATCTGGACCTGGTTGATGCCCGGCAGGTTGAATTCGACCGGATCCTCGGCCGTCATGATGTTCGTTTCGGGCGTGTTGAGCGACTGCAGCGCCGAGTAGAGCGTGTTCGTCTTACCCGAACCGGTCGGGCCGGTTACGAGGACCATTCCGTACGGTTTCGAGATGTTCCGCTGGAACATTTCGAGACTCTGCTGCTCGAAACCGAGTTTGGTCATATCGAGCATCAGCTTGTCCTTGTCGAGCAAGCGAAGCACGACCTTTTCACCGAAGAGCGTCGGGAGCGTCGAGACGCGGAAATCGAGTTCGCGGGAGCGGTTGTCGATCCTGACCTTGATCTTGATGCGGCCGTCCTGAGGCAGGCGCTTTTCCGAGATGTCGAGTTTCGACATGATCTTCAAACGCGAGATCAGCGCGTCTCGCATCTTCATCGGCGGATGCATCACGTCGTACAGGATGCCGTCGATGCGGAACCGGATGCGGAAATCCTTTTCATACGGCTCGACGTGTATGTCGGACGCTCCGCGCCGCAGACTGTCGACCAGCAGCACGTTGACCAGCCGCACGACCGGCGCGTCTTCAGACTGCTGCGCGAGCGCCGCGAGATCGATCTCTTCGTTTTCTTCGACGACCTCGAGTTCGCCCGAAACATTGCCGTCAAACTTGAACTTGTCGAGCGAAACGTTGAGATCGGCGTCGGAGAGTTTCTGATCGGCCTTGGCGCCGTTGCCGTTTCGCGAGAGTTTCGACGCGATCTTCGAAAAGTCGTCCTGGCCGGCAACGACGACCTCGATCGCTTTCGACGAGCTGTAATAACGCGTGATCGCCGTTTGCAGCGACGCTTCGGACGCGATCACCGGTTCGACGTTGAGGCCCGTCATGAACTTGATGTCGTCCATCGCGAAGACGTTCGTCGGGTCCGCCATCGCGAGCGTCAGCGTCGCGCCGACCTTCGAGATCGGAAGGACAGTGTATTTGAGCGCAACGTCCTGAGATATCAGCTTGATCGTTTCTTCCTCGATCTGGAAGAGTTCGAGATTGATCGAGGGCACGCCGTATTGCCGCGAGAGGACCGCGGTAATGACGTCGTCCGAAATGATTCCGAGTTTGATCAGGTTCGATCCCAATCGCCCGCCGTTCGTGCGCTGATAATCCAGCGCCTCGAGCAATTGCTGAGACGTGATCAGGTTTTCGCGGACAAGAATTTCCCCAAGTTTCGCTGACATGTTTCTGCGGAATGCTTCCTTCTAAGCGTTTGCAAATGAGGGTCTTACCAACAATGGACAACCGTACTGCCGAGGTCGGTATCAACGACGATAAACACCGTTGATACCTGATGATACTTGTTTGGGCGGGCCAATGTCAAGATTTGTTTTGGATTTCAAAGACGAACGAGGGCCTGGCAGGAGAGGCGGGACAAAGCAAAAGGCCGCGCCTTAAATGGCACGGCCTCAATGAGTTAAAGAGACTGGACGTTACGGTTTTTTCCGTGTCGTCGGAGTCGTCTTCGTGTTGGTCTTCTGCGGCGTCACAATGTCCTTCAACTGCGCGATCGAGTCGAGCGCGCTTTGCTTGAACTTGTGGCCTTCAGGTGCCAGATCGACGAATTTCTGGAGCGTGTTCGCGGCATCCTGCAACTGCGCCTTGCCCTTCGCCTGATCAGTGTCCATCGTCACGTAACCGACCGTCACCAGGCAAAGCCCGCGGCCGACGAGCGCATCGACGTTGTTCGGTTCCGCCGCGAGAATCTTCTCGAACTCGACGATCGCATTTTCGAACTGGTCCGAATCCATCAGCGTGTACGCCAGGTCCATTTCAGCTTTCGTCTTCTTGGCCGCATCGGTTTCGATCTCAAGATATGCGGCAAAGGCCTTGGCCGCTTCGTCACCGCGCGTCCGATTGACGCCGGTCTGCGCCATCAGACGAAAGGCGTTCTTGCGGATCTCGAGCGCTTTCGCCTTGTTGGCCTCGTAATTCTTCTGCGCTGCCGGATCGGTCGAGGTCGCGTCCTTCAGGATCTCAAGCGATTTGTCGCAGGCGCTGACGGCTTCATCGAAATCGGCCTTTGCCGCTTCGCGCGCGGCGGTCTTTGCATCCGGTTCCTTGGTTGTCACTGAAGAATTGTATTTGTCGGTTCCGCGGCTGACGAGAGAAAGGGCGAGCGAGTTGAGAAAGAACGGGGCCGTGCCGGCAAATGTCGGGTCGGCTTCGAAGCCCTCCTTGAACTTTTGAACGGCGAGGTCGAAGTTTTTCGCGTCCAGCGCCGCACGTCCCTCAGTAACGGCATTGTTCACGATCTGGTTTGTTTCCTCGATCTTCTTGTTCTTGGCTTGGACCTCGGCGATCTTTGCCTGCTCCTCCTCACGGCGCTTCTTCTCGTCCGGGCTCTCGGTCTGTCCCGGCGCGGTCGTTGTTATCGTCGACGCGATCTGTCTCGCCTCGGCTTCGGTCAGCACCTTGCCGTCACCGGTCTGCACCTCGATCACGAGAGCGTCGTTTCCGGCCCTGACGCCCGGATACACGGTCGGCGAGATGCCGGGCCCGCTGACCGACAGAATGAACTCAGCGCCGAGAGCGAGCCCGGCGAACCTGAAGTAGCCCTTCTTGTCGGTCTTTGCCGACGGCCCCTTGGCCTTGATGTCGGTGCGATAAACATCGACGGTTGCTCCCGCGATACCCGTGTTTTTGCCGTCCGCGCCTTTGGTGACCACCTGGCCGCCGACCGGTTGGCCGATCTGGGCCATTGCCGAAAAACTGCCGGCGGCAATAATGATGGCTGTGATAAACAATGTAAGAAAATTCTTGCGAACCATTCCTTCCTCCAAAATCGTTTCAAAAAGATCGACTAAGAATCCCTTGAAAATCGTTGCTATGATGCCTTACTCATAAAAAGAGTTTTATAGATTCTTCGCTATTTTAACCTAAACTGCGCCCGAATTCGAAGCAGGTCGCGGATTCCGCCCGGACAATCCAAAATCAATCCGGAAGATTGGTCATCAGGACGTCGATATCGGCGGCATTGTTGAAGAAATGCGGCGCGATCCGCAAACGGTCGCCCCGAGGCGAAACGATGATGTTCCGTGCTTCGAGGCGTTTCGCGATCTCGGTCGCGGTCAATCCTCCGCGATGCCTGATGCAGACGATCTGCGACTTCTCGCCCACGAGCCGTGAGCTGATCAGATCGTAATTCATCCCGGCAAGCCGGTCGCATATCTCGTCGGTCAGCTCCGCAAGATGACGCTCGATCCGTTCGGCCCCCGCCGCGATAAGCAATTGGAGGCTTTGCTCAAGACCGTAGAACAGCGACGCGCCGCCGGTTCCCGATTCCCACGCCAGTGCGTTCGGTTTGAAAGGCTGCTCATAATCATCAAAGTTCCAGGGCGTTTCGACGCTTATCCATCCGACAAAGGTGGGCCGGATCCGGTCGCGGGCGCGGTCGCTGAGATAGAGAATGCCGCAACCTTCGGGCGAGCAGAGCCATTTGTGGCTGCCGCCCGCGCCGATATCGACGAACTGCGCCGGCAGATCGAACGGCGTCGTGCCGAGCGCCTGTATGAAATCGACGGCGAACAGCGCGTCGTGCGCCCGCGCCGCGCGGCCGATCCGTTCGATATCCGCGCGAAATCCTGTTGCGAACTGCACCGCGCTGATCGCGACGATCTTTGTTCGTGCGTCGATCAGCCTGATGAACTCGTTGAGATTGATCCGCCCTTCGCGTTCCGGGCAAACGCGGAGCTCGACGCCGAAATCATCGCGGACGCGTCGCCACGGGTAAAAGTTCGAAGGGAATTCCTTGGCGAACGTGACGATGTTGTCGCCCGGCATCCAATCGATGCCGCCGGCAACGCTCGAAAACCCGTCCGCAGTGTTGCGCATGAACGCGATCTGATCGGGGCGGACGCCAAGCATCCCGGCTACGAGGCCGCGGGCGCGGTTCTTCGTCGCGATCCATTCGGCGTAGTTCATCGTCCCGTTCTCGGAAACGTCGCGGAGTTGCGAGATCACGGCCTCGACCGCGATCGAAGGCATCGGCGAAACGGCCGCGCTGTTGAGGTATGTGTGGCGGTCTGCGGCCGGGAACAATTTGCGGATCGATTCGTTCATAGCGTCGGATTCGTTGATCGGGGGAAACGTCTGAGGCGTTTGGAAACTTGCCCCGACTGTTCTAGTATTTATTGCGGAATTATGTTCTTTTTTCGACGAAAAAACCAATTCGAGTTCGGCGGCTTCGCGGTCGGCGACGATCGCGGCATCGAGATCCAAAAGCTCCGCCGCGAATCGCGTCAGGGGCTGTGGCACGAAACCGTCCGGTTGGTCCGCGACATCTTCCTCATTATCGTCGTGTTCGTCCTTTTCGGCGTCTTTATCGCGCAGCCCGTCGTCGTCGAAGGGACGTCGATGGTCCCGCAGCTTCACGACGGCGAACGGCTGCTCGTCAACAAGCTGATATACTACAAATTCAAGAGCGTCAGCTGGGGACATATCGAACGCGGCGACATCGTCGTTTTCTGGTATCCGAACGATCCGGACAAGAGTTACGTCAAGCGCGTCATCGGATTGCCGGGCGAGACCGTCGAGATCAGGAACGGCAAGGTCTTCATCAATGATAAACCGCTCGAAGAGGACTATCTCGACGTCGAACACAACCGCAACCAGCCAAGCATTCCGCCCAAGGATGTCGGCGCGCATTACTATTTCGTGATGGGCGACAACCGGGACAATTCGTCGGATTCACGGGTCTGGGGGCTTGTGCCCGAGAAATACATCTACGGCAAGGCATTTTTCCGATACTGGTCGCCGGCAAACATCGGTTTTCTCAAACACGGCGAATACAAGATCGATGAATCGGACCGGATCGATGACATCCGGGCCGAAGGCGAACGCTGATAGCGCGACGGATCTTTGCGATCGATGAACCTGAACAAGAAAGCGACGCTGGTACTCGAAGACGGACGCACCTTCCACGGTGCGTCTTTTGGCGCCGATGGCGAGGCGTTCGGCGAGATGGTCTTCAATACGTCGATGACCGGCTATCAGGAGATCCTGACCGACCCGTCGTACGCCGGGCAGATCGTCTGCATGACGTATCCGCTGATCGGGAATTACGGCGTCAACGACGACGATGTCGAATCGAGGCGTCCGTGGGTCGAAGGGTTCGTCGTTCGCGAGGCGAGCCGGATCGCTTCGAACTGGCGCGCGACCGAAACGCTCGATTCATACCTCAAGCGAAACGGCATCGTCGGTATCGAGAAGATCGACACGCGTGCGCTTGTGCGCCACATCCGGGACAAAGGCGCGATGCGCGCCGTGATCTCGACGAACGATCTTGACACCGACAGCCTGGTCCGAAAGGTGCTCGCTTCGCCGGCGATGGCGAACCGGGAACTTGCAAGCTCGGTCACGGCGGCTTCGGGATACGATTTTCCGGCGGACGGGGAAGAGCGATTCCATATCGTCGCGTACGATTTCGGCGTCAAGACGAACTCGTTGCGCGAATTCGCGAAGTTCGGCTGCCGCAGCACGGTCGTTCCCGCGGAAACATCGGCCGACGAGGTGCTCTCGATGCATCCCGACGGGATCTTTCTTTCGAACGGACCGGGCGATCCGGCGTCGATGGCCGATGTCGTCGGCGAGGTCGGCAAGTTGGTCGATAGCGGGATCCCGATCTTCGGAATCTGCCTCGGCCATCAGATAATCGGACAGGTCTTCGGCGGCAAGACCTATAAACTCAAATTCGGCCATCGCGGCGGCAATCAACCGATAAAGGATCTGACGACCGGAAAGGTCGAAATCACGTCGCACAATCACGGCTTTGCGGTCGCCGCCGAATCGCTGCCCGAATCGGTCGAAGTGACCCACGTCAACCTCAACGACAACACGGTCGCCGGTCTCCGTCACAAACAACTGCCGGTTTTCAGCGTGCAATACCATCCCGAAAGCGCTCCCGGGCCGCACGACTCGGAATACCTTTTCGAGCGTTTCGTCGCGATGATGGCCGCGTCGAAGGCGCGCTAGCAGCGAATAGCCGGCTTTTGTCGAACGAAATCCGGTTTTCGGACCGGAGAATGTCGTCTCAATTTGAATCTTTACCTAGAAATAATCCATAATTCCCCTTTTGCCTTATAGGTTCGTATTTTGGAACGCCGAATAAGGCGCGCACTTTTTCATTTCAAAACTTAAGACAGAGAGGATTTAAGACGTGGAACTTTATCTGGTTCTTATCATCAGTGTGTTGGCGATCGGGTTTGCGTTCTTCCTGATCCAGAACGTGCTGAAGCGCGACACCGGAACGGCTGAGATGCAAACCATCTCAAACGCGATCAAGGAAGGGGCCGAGGCGTTTCTCGCCAGGCAGAACAAGACAATCGGAGTGCTGGCGGTCGTCGTGGCCGCGCTCCTTTTTCTGCTTTACGCGTTTGTTCGCCCTGAAAGCAAGGCTGATCCGCTCAAACCGATGCCGCTCGCGCTGTGGACGATCGCGTCGTTCATCTTTGGCGCGGCCTGTTCGGTCGTTGCCGGATACACCGGTATGTGGATCTCGATCCGGACGAACATCCGCACCGCTTCGGCCGCTGTCCGTTCGCTTAACGACGCCCTTCAGACCGCGCTTCGCGGCGGGGCCGTTGCCGGACTGTTCGTAGTTGCGATGTGCCTGCTCGGGATCACGATCCTGTTCCTGCTCGTCAAGTCGGTCGGCGTCGATCCGCGTTCGATTCCGCTCGTCATCGCCGGCTTCGGATTCGGAGCGTCGTTCGTCGCGCTTTTCGCGCAGCTCGGCGGCGGTATCTACACGAAGGCCGCCGACGTCGGCGCCGACCTGGTCGGCAAGGTCGAGGCGGGAATTCCGGAAGACGATCCGCGAAATCCGGCGGTCATCGCCGACCTTGTCGGCGACAACGTCGGCGACTGCGCCGGTCGCGGCGCGGACCTCTTTGAGTCGACGGCCGCCGAGAACATCGGCGCGCTGATCCTCGGAGCCTCTTTGTTCGCCGCGAATGCCAAACTCTTCTCACCGAATCAGCAGCTCGGCGTGATCTTGTTCCCGCTGGTCGTCAGCGCACTCTGCATCATCGCCTCGATCGTCGGCGTGATGATCGTCCGCACGAAGGACAATTCCAAGAACCCGATGGAAGCGCTCAATATGGGCTACTACGTGACGGCCGTGCTCGCCGCGTTGCTTTTCGGCGGCGCGTGCTACTTCCTGCTGAACCCGAAGAATGCGGAGGGCGTCTCGGCCGCTCCGCAGGCGTGGATCTACTTCTGGGCGTGCGGCATCATCGGCTTGCTGACCTCGGTCGCGTTCCTGTTCATCACCCAGTACTACACCGAATCGGATTACCGGCCGGTGAAATCGATCGCCAATGCGTCGGTCACGGGCCCTGCGACGAACATCATCAACGGGATCGCCGTCGGACTCGAATGCGTCGCGATGCCGATCGTCGTCATTGCCGTCGCGCTCGTGACATCGTTCTATCTTGGCGAAGCCTCGGGACTCCAGAAGGCCGGTCTGTTCGGCACCGCGGTCGCGACGATGGGTATGCTCGGGACGGCGGGTTATGTCCTCGCGATGGACACGTTCGGGCCGATCACCGACAACGCCGGCGGTATCGTCGAGATGTCGAATCAGCCTGAGGAAGTCCGCGAGAAGACCGACAAGCTCGATTCGGTCGGCAACACGACGAAGGCTTTGACCAAGGGTTATGCCGTCGGATCGGCAGCGCTTGCCGCGTTCCTTCTTTTCTCGGCCTATCTCGACGAGGTCGAGCATTTCGGCCTGAAGCTTGAATCCATCAACCTCGCGAAGCCGTCGGTCTTCATCGGCGCGATGCTCGGCGCGATGCTCGTCTTCCTGTTCGCGGCGCTCGCGATCAAGGCTGTCGGCAAGGCAGCGCAGGCCGTTATCGAGGATGTCCGTTCGCAGTTCAAGAACGATCCGGGGATCATGGCTGGCACTTCGAAACCGAACTACGGCCGGACGGTCGATATCGTGACGAAATCGGCCCTTCGCGAGATGGTCCTTCCCGGCATTCTCGCGGTCAGCCTTCCGATCGCGGTCGGCATCATCTTCAGGTACATCTACACCTCGTTGAATTCGCCGGCATCCGGCAACTCGGCGACGGGCGCCGAGGTCGTCGCTGGATTCCTGATGGTCGCGACCATCGTCGGCATTCTGATGGCGCTGTTCCTTAACAACGCCGGCGGCGCGTGGGACAACGCGAAGAAGTTCATCGAAACCGGCGAACACGGCGGCAAGGGAAGCGACGCCCACAAGGCGGCGGTCGTCGGCGATACCGTCGGCGATCCGTTCAAGGACACCGCCGGACCGTCGCTGCACGTTCTGATCAAGCTTCTGGCGACGATCACGCTCGTGCTGGCGCCGTTCTTTATCTAAGGCCGGATACCGCCGTCGGCGGAATTCCAGATTCAAAATTCCAAGATTCCACGGGCCAAGTTCGTTGGAATCTTGGAATTTTGACCTTTGGAATGAGACCCTAGCCGCTCTAGGGCTTCTTTAGGGCCCAAGTTGCAGTTTATCCCGGATTACGCATTGGAAGGATTTTGCCACGGATTTCACAAATTGCGCGAATAATGCACAGAATTATTCGTGAGAGTTCGTGCCATCAGTGGCGAAAACACCTCGGGCCGCTTTAACGCGTAATCCGGGTTTATTGTGGTGGTCTGATTGTCGATTTCCGCGCATTCCGCAGCTATTGACTCTCTTAAGAAACGTCAATCATCGCCTGTTCTCTTGGTGTTTCTTGGGCGCGCCGTGCGGCATCAGCCCGACTGCCGGCGTTACCCAAGTCGCTTCTTCCGAGTGTAATCGTCGCGGCCCGAGGTTGTGCAGATCGATTCACGATATGAATGGGATTCATTCACGCTGTGAATAACGTGCAAAAACCGGAAGTGGCGGGCTTTTCATCGAATGCTCAGTCAACGTAGGATTGAGATATGAAAACGCTGACGATTCGTTCGAAAGATCGTGAAGAACTCGTCGACATCACGCGTAAGGTCGCGGAAACGGTTCCCGAGACCGGCGAAGGAGTCGTCGTCCTGTTCGCTCAGCACACGACCTGCGGGCTGACGATCAACGAAAACTCCGATCCCGACGTCAGGCACGATGTCCTGCTGTTTCTGAAAAGGACGATCCCGCAGTTCTACGAAGGCTTTCGCCATTTCGAACATAATTCCGATGCGCATCTGAAGGCGTCGCTGATGGGTTCAAGCGTCACAATCCCGTTTGAGAACGGGAAATTGCTGCTCGGAACGTGGCAGGGAATCTACCTCTGCGAATTCGACGGCCCGCGCGAAAGAAAGGTAATTGCAAAAACGATATGTTGAAAATTGACTTTTCGTATCGGCGGGTTTACAAAAGACATTGTCGATTTTGAGTCAGGGTAAATCCAAAATCCAAAATCGCAAATCCCAAATCGGCTCGGCGCATTCGTCTATCGGTTAGGACGCAAGATTCTCATTCTTGAAAGAGGGGTTCGATTCCCCTATGCGCTACCAAATCTCCCCGCCTATGATTTCGCCTTGAACTTCGTTTCGAAGTCGGCATGCGCAGCCGAGTTCAACCCGACCGCGAGGTCGCTCAGGACGGTTTTGAGATCATCGTCCAGCATCGCCCGGACGTTCAGGCGAAGGCCGCCGAAAAGACGGCTCTCGATGATCGAACCGGCGTTCGATTCGAGTCTTCGGTAATCGCCATCATTCCAGACGAACCAGTCGATCTCCCGGTCATCGACGCGCCAAATTATGTACTCGCGGACGCCGTTTCGCTGATACGCGCGCTTTTTTTCGCTCGTGTCGTAGGAAGCCGAACTGGAAGCTATCTCAACGACAAGCTCCGGCGAGCCTTCAAGGTAGTCATCGTCGGAGATGAATGAGCTTCCGCCGAATTCCTCCTTGATGAACAAGACCGCATCCGGCTGAGGCTCGTTGTCTTGATCGAGTCGGACCGTCGAATTGTCGGCAAAATCCACAACCTCGGTAAACGCTACGTAATTCCCAAGCCAAGTCATTATTCGACTATGCGGCTTGGCGTGGTGAGCGATGCGAACAGGTGAAGCCATATAAACCCTTCCTTCAATGAGCTCGGCCTTGACCTTTTCGGGCATTGCGAGATACCGCCGTTCAAATTCGGCGCGCGACAGATGATCGCCGTTCTCGAGCCGGGGAATCGGAACGGATCCTGTCTTTTCGGGATTCTGAGTTCGTGATGTAAGGTCAATCGCCATCGTTTTTTCGCTATTTTACTTTGACCGGGGAAAAACGAGCAACGCGTCGCTGACCTTTCGTTCGCCTTCCTTGTCCGAAGGCTTGTTGACGACCTTCCCGCCGAGCCACATCGTCGTCGAGCCGCCGCCGTCGAGGTTCATCGCGTCCTTCGCTCCCATCTCAACGAGGAAATCGGCTAGTTCCTTGAGCGTCATCCCGACGCTGTAGCCGGGTTGACGGCCATCGACCGTGACCATCACGAATTTGCCGTTCTTAAGCAACGCCACGGCCGTTCGTGGATGCCGCGTTTCGGCGAACGCCTTCGAGGATTTTTCGGCTTCCCAATCGATCGCTATCTTGCCGTCCGCGATCAGAACCGGAACGCCCCCGACGACGTCTTCCGCCTTTTCAAACAGTTTGTTCTTTTCCGATTCGGGCGAGCGCAGCACGTCGAAAACGCTCGCCGTCCGATCGAGTTCCGACGCGCTCCGTTCGGTCATATAGTCGATGAAGAACTCGGTGTCCTTGTTACGCGGGAGCGATACGACAAAAGAGTCCGGACCGATCGACGTCCCGCCTTTCGACGGCGCTACCTGCACCTTCCGGCAACCGTACCGGCATTCGCTGAAGATCATCTCGACGAATTCCGCCTCGGTGGCCGGGGTCTTTCCTATTTCGGGCGAGTATAGGATGATCTCGTCGTTGGTCTTCCGTTCGCGGTTGATCCCGTCGAAACGTCGGCTGATATTGCTTTCCCATCCGATCGCGCCGTACGCGTTGAGGCGTCCGAACACGACCTTGGTGCGTTTGTTGCCGTTGAAGATCCCGATCGCCGCGCGGTCCGCGTGGCTTTCGCTCAGCAGCCGGCCGTCGATCTTCAGTACGCCCGCGGCCTCGCCGGCGAACTCGCTCCGGTCGAGCCTGAAAAAACCGGCGTTGATCGCGGCGACCGCGCCTTTGCGCGCGGCGATCGCGGATGTCGTTTCAAGGCCGACCGCCTTGTCGAAGGCGTGGACGACATCGAGCCGGACCTTTTTGAGATCGAGCCTCAGGATTCTGATGCTGATCGGCTCGTCGCCCTTGGTGACGGTCATTTCGGCGTACTCGACGCCGGGACGGATAGGCGAAAATGTCTGCGCGAATGCCGCGATCGAGAAAAGCGCGAAAAGAATGCAGGATCGAAGGAACACTCTCATAAGCCCCGAATCCTAAACGAACCTCATCCGAATCGCAAACCTGAATCTGCCGTGATTTCTTGATTTCGTCGGGCCGAAACGCGAGAATTTCATCAAATGAAGCAGATCACCGAACGCGTGCGACTACTCAATGACGAAAGCCCGAACAAATCGGGGCGCTACGTGCTTTACTGGATGCAGATGTTCAAGCGCTTCTCGCAGAACCACGCGCTCGAGGCCGCCATCCGCAAGGCGAACAGTCTCAACGTTCCGCTCGTCGTCTACGAAGGTCTCAAGTACTATTACCCGTGGGCGAACGACAGGATTCATACCTTCATTCTCGAGGGCGTCGAAGAGAAGCGCCGCGAGTTCGAGCGGCGCGGCATCAGATACGTCTTCTACCTCCAGAAGGACGCGGACTCGCCGAAACAGACCATCGCGGCGCTGGCGCGCGAGGCGTGCCTGATTGTCACCGACGATTATCCGTGCTTCATCATTCCCGAACACAACCGGCGCGTCGCGGAACGCGCTCCGGTCCCCGTTTTTGCTGTCGATTCGAACGGCGTCATCCCGTTGTCGAAGTTTGAGAAGGAGGAATACGCGGCATACACGATCAGACCGAAGATCAAGCGTATTCTGGTCGAGTATCTGAGGCAGTTCGACGAGTCCGAGGTCGCCGTCCGTGCCGATTCGCTCGACATCGACTGTCCGGAGACCATCGTCGACGATATTCCGGCACTCGTCGCCTCGTGCGAGATCGACCACACGGTCGCGCCGTCGCCGGCCTATCGCGGAGGAACGGAAGCGGGGCGCGCGAGACTGCGGAAGTTCGTGGACGAGATCCTTCCCGACTATGCCGCGGCCCGCAACAAACCGGAACGGGACGGAAGTTCCAGGCTCTCGGCCTATCTGCATTTCGGCTTCCTGTCGCCGGTCGAGGTCGCGATCGCGGCGCGCGATTCGGGCGCGCCGCAAGAATCGAAAGATGCTTTTCTCGAGGAACTGATCGTCCGGCGCGAACTTTCGTTCAATATGACGCGGTTCAATCCAGATTACGATTCGCTGAGATGCCTGCCGCCGTGGGTGCACGAAACGATGCGCAAGCACGCCACAGATTCGCGCGAGAAACTCTACACGCTCGAACAGCTGGAAAATGCCGAAACCCACGACGAACTCTGGAACGCCGCGCAGCGTGAATTGATCCGCACGGGCGAAATCCACAACTACGTGCGGATGCTGTGGGGCAAGAACGTCATCGCCTGGTCCCGATCGTATGAAGAAGCGTTCGAGACGTTGGTGCACCTCAACAACAAATACGCGCTCGACGGCCGCGATCCGAACAGCTACGCCGGCATCCTGTGGTGTTTCGGCAAACACGACCGGCCGTGGATGGAGCGCCCGGTTTTCGGTACGATCCGGTATATGACCTCAAATTCGACCGGAAGGAAGTTCGACTCGAAGAAGTACGTCCGCGACAATCCGAGGCCTTGACAATTGGTGCGATAACGGGTAACAAGTATTGACCACCGTGATTGACCCTTTGCTTATGGCGACCCTCCCCACGTCCGTCATTCGGTGAAAGTGAAACCAAGGAATAGGAGAGAATGAATGAAATTGGGTATACGTGTATTAGTCTTCGTCAGTTTGTTGATCGTCTCTCAGAGCGTTTATTCGCAGACGTTCGGCAAGGCTTATTTTCGCATGACGACCGCGCTTGACGAGCAAGAGACGTCACTGGATGTGATCAATGACGGTCAGAACAACAAAGTGAAGATGGCGGCCACCAGTAATGTCACCGGGCAGTCTTGGGAGATCACCCCGATCGGCAAGACCGGCTACTACCGCCTGACCACTCAATGGCAAGGCAAAGGAAAGGCGCTCGACGTGATCAATGACGGCAAGAACGATCAGGTCTGGCTTGCCCCGACCGAGGACGTGACCGGTCAGTACTGGATGCTCACGGATATCGGCGACGGCTACTATACGATCAGTAACAAATGGCAAAAGGAAAAGTTCCTGACCGCCAGCCCGGACGGTTCCGTTCGGCTTTTGAAAATGGGCAACGATCTGGGGCAGTCCTGGAAGATCGTCGTCAGTGATAACTTCGAAACCAACTGAAGTACCGCATTTGGCATTGTGGCCGGACCTGCTGGATCGCGGGCCCGGCCGTTTTTCATCTCAGAACACCGAAACCGCATCAGCCCCCGTAAGGGCGACAGGACCTTGATTTGCAAACGATTCGTGTCGTTCACGCGCGTTGGATTCCGAGGCTCGCATTCTGCGCCCTCTACGAGGGCCGGATGTATGTTTACGGTTCGCCGATCTCCCGCAGCTGGCGCTGCGCGCTACACGCTGACGCCCTCTACGAGGGCTAATCCCAAATCCCCAATCCCAAATGACATGATCTTTTTCTGCGATGTCCTGCGCGTTAGATGATGGCCGGGAATATTCCCGCGAAATTCATACAGGAGCAGTTATTCGAAATGATCAATCATATTTCCGTCGGGGTCGAGAATCCCGAGAACGTCGCAAAGGTAATGGCCGAGTTGTGGGATGGGTACGCGTTTCCGTTTCCGCCGAGTCCGGGCGGGTTCATCGTATTCGCCGATGACGGCCGCGGCAGCGCCGTCGAGTTTGTCCCGATCAATATCGAGATGATGCCCGGGACCGGATTTCCGGAAACCTCGAATTTCAGCCTTGAAACGCCGACCGAGGAGTTCGAGGCCACCTTCAGGCTTGCCGAGACCGGACCGAAATACATCTCGACGCATCTCGCCGTCAATACGCCGCTTTCCGAGGAAGAGGTCAAGGCGATCGCCGAGCGCGAAGGCTGGCGCGCGATCACGTGCAATCGCGGCGGAGGGTTGTTCCAGTTGATCGAGGTCTGGGTCGAGAACCGGTTCATGATCGAGGTTTTCACGCCCGAAATGACAAAGCGCTACGTCGAGATCGTGACGCCGCAGAACTGGGCGGCATTCATTCACGCGCCGTTCGAGCCGCGGCCGCAACGGGCAAACAATTTGAACTTGATCGGTTGAAATGCCGTATCAATAATGGCGGCGCACGGGGCTTCTCAATGTTTTGATCACGCTCTTTTGCATTGAAAGGCCCTCGCCCGCGCCGCCATTTCCGGCATTTCCGCTCTTTTCACCCCCGAAAATCGCGGTATGCCGGAAAATCACGAACCGTCAAAATCCGTCCAATTCCCGCGCCAGTCGAACGTCTCGAGAGCCGAGAACCGCTTCTTGTAATCGTAAAATGAAGCACCCTCGTAGGCGTAGCCGTGGTAATAGTATCGCTTACCGATATCGACCGCATACTCGATCTCGCGGAGCATCGTCAGGATTCCGAGAGCGCGCTTTGATTCCGCCGGATCGAACATTCCATAGATACTGGAGACAGATTCATCTCCGACGTCGAAAAAAGAGGCAGCCAAGAGTTTTTGCCCGTTGCGCACTGAGCATTGCAAGGTCGCGCACGGAACCCGTCCCGGATCCGCCGACAAGAAATCGCGGATCGATTCGGGGGCGCCACTCGCGAAGCGCTGTCTGTGTATATCGAAAAGCCGGCCAATTTCATCATCGATCGAAACCGGTCCGATCGAGCTCTCGAGATCGGCATTGCGCCGGATCACCCGTCTCTGGCTCTTTGAGAACACAAACCGCTCGAGATCGATCCGAAGCGCGAAAACGCGCCGGATCTCGTCGTCGTGAATGCCGAGGTTGTATCGGAAGAAATGCTCGCCGAAATGACGCCAGCCGTTGGCGAGCAGCAGATCAAGCTTGCCGGGCGTCACGCTCGCGGCGAAGAACTGCTCGTTGATGAATTCGAAATGAACCAAGCGGGAAAATCGAAAAAGGCGAAGGCCGCCGGAAATCGATCCCGGCCTGACCTTCGCCTTCGTGATCCAAAATCAGAGCGTCGCTGCGTCTGCGATCTCTTCCGGCGAATCCTCGGTCTGCTGCGCCTCTGCCGGCGGCTCGATCGTCGGGTAGCCCGACTTGATCGCCGCATTCCGCTTCTCGGCCGCCTCTTTCGCCTTCAGCATCGTGCAGCCGCCTTCGAAGATCGCGCCGTCCTCGATGACCAGCCGCGGCGTTTGGACGTTGCCGACGACGCGGGCCGACCGTCCGAACTCGAGTTTTTCGGTGGCGATGATGTCGCCGTTCACGACACCGTTCACGACTGCGGCGGCGACGGAGATGTTGGCATCGACGCGGCCCGTCGAGCCGATGATCAGCGTTCCGTTGTCGGAAGTAACGCGGCCCGTCAGATGCCCGTCAACCCGGAGCATCGCCTGAAAGTTGGTTTCGCCGGTCAGGACCGTACCGTTGCCGACGAACCCGCTCAGGCGGCCTTCCTTGATGTCGCGCGCCATCGACTCGCTTTCCGAAACGGCACGCGCCGGCTGCGGCTGAACATCTCCCGAATACTGGTAGAGTCCGCTCGGGCTCTGGTCCTGGTAGCTTTCCGTAGCGTTCGGCTGGTCCTTTGCCGAACTTCGACCCATTCTAATCATAAAGTGCTTCTCTCCTCCGCTTGATTGTCTTCCGACTCGCATGTCCGTTAGTGGTTCAGGGGGACGAATCTAACCAAGTTGAGCCGTAAATTCCTGATGGTAATTTACTGAAATGACGATATTTCGCAATTTTCCAGTTAGATTTCCAATGATAGATAGTTTGCCCCCAAGTGTCTAGGAAAAAGTTTGGGATCGGGCCTG
>CAZARD010000083.1:0-20040 GCA_964487505.1 uncultured Blastocatellaceae bacterium
GCGCGAAAACGCGCTTGAAATCATAATCGTTAGTGATCGCCGTCAGCGCCGAAGTATCTGTCGTCAGCGCAATGGCCGGCAGCGCGCGCCGCTCGGCCTCGAAGCGGCCGACAAGTTCGGCGGCGAGATGCTGCGCGTCGGCCGCGCTGCCGCCGTTCCCGCAAACAAGTATCTTCCCGCCCCCGCGCAGCGTTCCGCCGATCGCGCGCGCCGCCGAAGCGATCGCCGGCAGCGTCGACGCGGAAAACTCGCGGATCATTTGGCGATGTTCGTCGACCGACGCCGCGGCCGGACTATCGCGCGTTTCGCCCACGGCCCCGATCTGCCTGACTCGGCCGACGATCGAAGTCGTCGAATGGCCTTCCAAAAGCGGCAGCGAATGGACCTCGCCGCCCGTCGAACGGACGAAATCCGCGCCCACGATCTCGTCCTCCGCCCAATCGCCGCCCTTGACGAGCACCGACGGCCGGATCTCGCGTATGATGCGTTCCGGCGTCGGTTCGTCGAAAATTACGACGTCGTCGACCGACCGCAGTCCGAGGAGAACGGCGCGGCGGTCCGTCTCGGTCATCAAGGGCCTGCCCGGCCCCTTTATCGAGCGGACGGAACGGTCGCTGTTGATGCCGACGACGAGCCGCGTGCCGAGTGCCCGGGCGCGCGCCAGCAGATCGACGTGACCCGGATGGATCAGGTCGAAGCAGCCGTTCGTGAAGACCGTTCTTTCCATCTCTCAGCTCCCGGCCCTTATCCGGCGCGCATCGACACGCGCGAAGACGTTGACGAAGATGATGCTTACGAAGACGACGAGGCCGACGCGAAGGACGATCGGAAAGAACGTCGCGTAGAACGACTCGAACGAGACCGCCGCGAGCAGCGGATAGTACGCGACCTTCTTCCAGAACCTGGGTTCGGCCGTGTCGATCAGGAAACCGTATATCAGCCGGTAGTAGACCCCTATGATCATCATCCCGAGCGGGATGCCTATGACCCCGAAATTCCGCAGCAGATCGCCGAACGGCGTGATCGCGAACGAGTTGTCGCCGTAATCGAAATAGAGCTCGCTGTACGCGCGCGGGTCCGACGTGTTGGGCTTGTCGGCCCAGACGACGCGCGGGATGAACGCCGTCAGAAGGTCGTTGACGATGTTGTCCTTCAAGCCGTAGCTTTCCTCGTACGGCTCGAGTTTCTCGTAGTTCGCGACGACGACGCCGAGCGAACTGAGGTTGTCGATGCGTTCGGCGAGCGACGTGAAGCCCTCGGAAAGGATCAGGCTCGTGTCGGTACGCGATATGAAATCGAGTGTTTCGGCGATCTGGCCGACGTAGTCGCCGGCGTTGATGCGCTCTTCCGAACCCTTGATCCGCCGGAATGTAGTGCCGTAGATGATGCCGATGAAGATCGAGACTACGAGAATCACGCCAAAGATGACCGTATGCTGAATCTTCGGACGCCGGCCCGAATACCAGTAAGCGACGGCGATCGATATGACGCTCAGCATCAGGCTGCTCCGGCCGCCCTGGAGCGCCATCCGGAGCGGGACCATTATCACGAGAAAGGCCGCCACCAGATAGAAAAGGCCGTGGCGCTTTTGCGTCTGAAAAACGGCGAGCCACAGCAGGATATAGCCGACGTTGAAAATATAGGTCAGGAAAACTACGGCGCTGTCAAAGACGCCGGCCTGATCGACGCGCTGAAATCCGAGGACGCCCAGCACGATCCCTACGATGTTGACGCCAAGGCCCGAAAGCGTCAGCACGACGCCCGGAATCCAGACCCTTTCGAGGTCCCAATCAGACCTCGGCGAAAGGCGGTTGACCCAGTCGAGGATAAAGCGGTTCGTCGGAAGGTAATACCCGGCGATGACGCCCATAAATCCTATCGAAACGTATACTAGTGCCAGCGGCAACGTATGTTCCGGATCGGTGACGAACAGCATCACGTAACTGTTCGTCATATTGAAGGCGATGATGAACGCTCCGACGACGAACGCCGGAAAAATGTAGGACCAGACCCCGAATACGAGCGGGTGAAAAAGGTCGAATTCGCCCTTGTAATAAAAATAGGCCGCCGGTGCGAGCACGACGATGCCGGTGCCGACCGCCCACGGCAGCAGGTAGAACTGCCCGAAGGCCGACTCGAAGCCGCCGTCGGCGATCAGGAACACGAACGCCGCGACGAGCGCGGCGCCCCACAGCAGAGCGGCCGGCAAGAGAGCGCCGACGCGGCGGGCCGCCGGGATCCTGAATCTTCTGATGTCGCTCAATGATCTCATTCTGAAACGTTCCGCCGGGCCACTATGATGCGGCACTCTCCGCCCTTCTCGCCTTTCACGAACGGCGCGATGGCCCGCGCCAGGATCCCCGCGATCCTGCCCTTCAAATTCGTTCCCGTCTCGAAGACGTAGCGATTGAAGTCCTCCTCGATCATATCGAACCCCGCTTCCGCGAGCAGCATCTCGAGTTTCCAACGGAAGATCGGGGTGATGTGCGCCGGCCGCACCGTCTCCCAGGCGCTGAAATGCTTGAGCCTTCCGGTGTAAAGGAAGATCAGCCGCGAACTGACGGCCTCGACGTTCGGCGTCGTCAGGAACAGAAGGCCGCCCGGCCTCAGAATCCGCGCCGACTGGCGCGCGAAACTAAAAGGGTTCTCGACGTGCTCGAGGATCTCGATCGCGACCACCGCGTCGAAGCTTCCTTCGCCGACCGCGGACGCGAACTCTGTGTCGAGATCGACGTTTCGGACCTCGATCTCCGGAGCTTTCCAGTTGCCGGGGTCCGAATCGACGCCGACCACATGATGCCCGAGTCCGCCGAGCGCGCGCGAGAACGCTCCCTGGCCGGCGCCGAGGTCCACGACCTTCGACGGCGCAGCCAAGTGCTTTCGGACCAGTTCCAGTACTTTTTCGTGGGTCTCAAGTCCGGCCATCGAGGCTGGTCCCGGCGCTGCGTCGATCTCCATCAAATGCCTTTCGCGCCAGGCAATCCGCAGACCGCGATGACGCCGTCGCACAACTGCGGCGACAATTTTACACTAACATCATTTATCAATTTATAAAACCAGCGTAAATGCGGCCGGTGTTCGGGCCCGACGTCGTAAAAACAGAACTTCCGAAGTTCGAGTCCGTTGCGCTCGACGACCAGTTTCAGCGTCCTGTAGGAGTAATACGCGACGTGATCGGGATGGACCGGTTCGTTGACCCCGCCGCGGCCTCGAAGGCCGTACATCGCGAAACGCATCGCCGAGTACGCGTTGATGGTCGTGATCACGAGATCGGTCGCCGGATCCATGAACCGTTTGATGCCGTCAAAGAACCGGCCCGGATTGTTGAGGTGCTCGATCATCTCGCCGGCGATGATGACGTCGAACCTCGCGTCGAGCCGGACGTCGTCGAGCCTCTCGAGATCAGCACGGTACAGGTTTTGGCATCCGTGCTCCGCAAGCAGGTCTATGCCCTCTTGGTCGAAATCGAATCCGTAGAGCTCGGACGCGATCTTCGCGAGGTCGAAATGAAGGAGCATCTCCTGCCGGATCGAATCGGCGGTGTACGGCCAGTTCGTGCATCCGAGATGCAGCGTGCGCTTTCCACGCGCCGCTTCCTTGATGAATGTCACACGGTCGACGAGTTCTATTTTCTCGCTCATACTCATCATTTGCGCCCAAAAAGGCGCCTGAAAACCTGTTTCTCCTCGTCCGAAATAAAACCGACGGCCGCGAGGACGGCGCAATAAACGACGCCGGCCGTGATGACCGACAGGAAGAACGCTGCCCAGCCCGGCGCGAGCAGGCGGCCGAGCGCATTTTCAGCCAGATATGCACCGCCGCACGCGACGCCGACGGACGCGATCGTCCGCGCCCAGAAACCGAACTGCACGCGCCCGAGAAGCCAGCGCTCGACGATCGGCACCGAGACCGTCAGCACCCCGAACCCGGCGAGCCGCGAAACGGCGGCCCCGAAAATCCCGTGGCTTTCGGTGAAAAGGACCATTCCGGCGATCGCGACCGCAAAACAAAAAGTATATACGCCCAAGTTGTAGGATGGATAGCCGAGGCCTTCGGTCATGGTCCACGAGACGACGAGCAGCGCCACCAGCGAGAACGTCAGCGTATGCACGACGAGAACCGGCGCCGACGCCTCCGCCAGTTCGGCCCCCATCCAGAGCGTCAGAAACGAACGGCTTTCGACGATCAGCGTCAGCGCGATGAAGCCGACAAAAAAGCAGACGATCTTCGTGGCCGTGAGGTACATGCGCGTCAGGCGCGGGCGCTCGCCGGCAAGCTCGCTCGACAACGGAAAGACGACCAGAAGGAGGCTCGAGATGAAGCCGTGAATGTAAATCGCGAGGGTCATGGGGACGACGTAAAACGTCAGGCTCTCCTGACCGAGCTTGCGGATTATCCAACCCCTTTCGAAAAGAAGCACCGCGTTCGAGATCAGCTGGTATCCGATCACGCCCCCGCTGAACCCGGCGATCCTTCGGAGCGTGCCCCCCGCGAGCGCCGGGCCGCCTGCGGGAAGAAGCCGCCGCGCGACCAGAAACGTGCCGATCCAGAAAGGGACGAGCAACGCGGCGCTCCACGCGAGCAGCGGGTTGACGCCGAACCCCACAAGCGCGAGCACCGCCGAACCTCCGATCGTCAGCACACTGCAGGCGTTCGTCAGCCGGGAATAGAGATCGAACCGCTGGTACCCCTGAAGCACGGCAAGGAAGACCTGCCATTGCATCGTCAAAAAAATGATCGCCGCCGCGAGTCGGAACCCGGTCACGGCGTCGGCCTGCAGTTCCGGGGCGATTCGAAAGACCGTGTTCACGAGCCATTCGGCGGAGAGCGCGATCGAGACGGCGCCAAGCGTTCCGACGGCCAGGTTGACGGCCAACGTCGTTGAGACGACCTCCCTGATCCGGCCCGGTTCGCCGGCGGCCCGGTACTCCGCGACGAACTTCGTGACGGCGCGGCCGGTGTTCAGGTTGAACGAGTAGCCGACGAACCCCAGGACCAGCGCATAGATTCCGTAAACATTGTGTCCTAATGACTTAACAATGATCGGGGTGGCCACGAAACTGAGCCCCAAAGGTATCAGCCAGGTCGAAAACCCGTAGACGACATTTCGTGCTACGGATCTTGCAGATGTCGCGGCGCCGCTCATTGCTGCCCCTCCAACGTCCTCGCGTAGGCATCGAATGCGATCTCGGCGACCGCGGTTTCGGTGAACTCCGCAAGCACCTTGCGGCGTCCGGCCGCGCCGAGCGCGGAGGCAAGCTCGCGATCCTCCATCAGCCGGGCGACGGCGTCCGCCAGACCATCCGCATCGCCGGGCCGGACAAGCAAACCCGTTTCCCCGTCGACAAGCGCCTCGGGGATCGCGTTGACATCCGTCGATATGCACGGGATCCCGAGCGCCATCGCCTCGAGGAGCGAGATCGGCAGCCCCTCGACGCGGCTCGGGAGCGCGAAGCAATCGGCGATCCGGAGGAATTTCATCAGATCGAGGTGTTTCGGGCCGATCTCGTCGGACCGCAGGATGACGAACGCGTCTCCCGCCTCGGCCGCCCGCTGCCGTTCCGTATCCGACAGTTCGGAATTCGTGACCCAAACGAAGCACGCGTCCCGGCCGGCGTCGCGGAGCTTCCGGGCCGCCTCGACTGCCTCCCAGCGGCCCTTTCGGTCGATGAACTGGCCGACCGTGAGCACAATGTACGCGTCCGGCGAAAGGGCGAACCTGCGCCTCAAAAAGGCGGAATCGACGGGTCCGGACAGCGCCTCGGCGATCTCGTCAGGATCGACGTTCGTGTAGGTGACGGGCGTCCTGCAAAGAAGATCCTTTGACACGAAAGACTCCAGGCTCTTCTTTGCGTCCCTGTTCGACGGAAACATCGTGAACCGGCGCAATCTGCCCGCGACGCCGAACTTCAAGCGCCAGATCGCATCACGGAACGCCGAGACCTCAGGCAAACGGTTGTGCATCGTCGAAAACACCGGGCAGTATCGGGACAAAACGGCGATCGCGGTCACCGACTGCCACGGCGAAAGCTCCACATGGAAGACGGTCCCCGGGGCACGGTACGGCCGAAGTGCGCGGACCAAGGCGATCTCGGCCCTTATCTTCGCGGCGTGCCGCCGGATTTTCGCAGCAATCCCCGGGGCGTCGGCGAGATCCGCGGCGAGCGGAATCGTCTCGTAACCGAAGCCTTCAGACTCAAGGAAATCAACGAACTGACGCCCGGTTCCCTCGGGAAAAATGAACCGTACCGCGCACCTCTTCCTTATGCGCCGGGCGATCCCCAGAAAATACATCTGCGCCCCGCCCCATTCGCGGTAATTCCACGCGAACACGACGAGCTTCGGACGGCCCGAATTTGTGCTTCCGGAGTTCAAGTCGATTCTAGCAGTCGGCCGCGCGACACCTGATGCGATACATTAGGTCCGGTGGCCGCCAAAGTAGAGAATTCTAGCAGAATCGGTATTACATGTCAGTCGCCGACGCACTAACTTGTTGATTTTCTTGGCACTTCAAGCCGCCAGGCGGCTACTTGCGGGGATCCCGGAAAATGCGTATCGTTTAACCTGTATGAAGAAGATCCTTGTCACCGGCGGTTCCGGACTTGTCGGAAGGCATTTGCGCGACATTCTCCCGGAGGCGACGTATATCTCCTCCTCTGACTACGACCTGCGGTCCGAGGCCGATGTCAGAAGACTGTGCGAGTCAGGCTGGGACCATATCGTCCATCTTGCCGCCCGCGTCGGCGGGATTATCGAGAACATAAGCTTCCCGGCGGAGTTCATCGAGCAGAACCTGCTTATGAACACGCTTTTGCTGAAGTATGCTCGGCTGAATCATGTCCCGCGTCTGACGGCGATTCTCTCGACGTGCATATATCCGGACACGTTTCCAACCTATCCCCTTCGAGAGGAAGACCTCCACAAGGGCGAGCCGCAAAGCACGAACTTCGCGTATGCCGTCGCGAAAAGGTCCCTGGCGGTCCAGATTGACGCCTACCGGAAGCAATACGGCCTCGAATACAACTATCTGATCCCGTGCAACCTCTACGGCGAATATGACAAAGTAGATGAGCAACGAAGTCATTATCTGACAGCACTTTTAGGCAAGATAATTAAAGCAGAACGTGAAGGCGGAAACGAGATCAGACTGCTCGGCACCGGACGCCCTCTGCGGCAATTCATGTACGGCGGCGATCTCGCGCGCGCGATCGTCCGAGTGATCGACGAAGGCATCACCGCGTCGTTCAACGTTGCCGTGAGCGAGAACCGGAGCATCCGGGAGATCGCGTTGATCGCGCTCGAGGCCTGCGGGCACGCCGATTTCGCGCTCGTTTTCGACGAGACGTCACCCGACGGACAGTTCCGCAAGGATGTCTCGAACGCGCGGATGATGGAATTAATGCCGGACTTCAGATTTACTGAATTAAGTGCCGGCATTGAAAAGGTTTACGAATTTTACAAGGCGAACAATATCATATGAAGAAGGCCCTCATCACGGGAATCAACGGACAGGACGGGAGTTATCTCTCCGAATTCCTGCTTGAAAACGGCTATGAGGTCTACGGAATCCTCAAGCGCAATTCGGTTGCCGAAACCCAGACGACCCGGATCGAGCATATCCGTCGCCGTATCAATCTGTTGTATGCGGACATCACGGACCTTTCCTCGCTGATCTACGTCATCAAGGAGATCCAGCCCGACGAGCTCTACCATCTCGCCGCGCAGTCGCACGTCCGAATCTCTTTCGATCAGCCCATCTACACGGCGAACGCGACGGGGCTCGGCACGGTCAACGTGCTTGAGGCGGTGCGGCTCATGAAGCCGGACATACGCGTCTACCAGGCGTCGTCGTCGGAGATGTTCGGAAATTCGATCGACCCCGACGGATACCAGCGCGAGACGACGCCGATGAACCCCGTCTCGCCGTACGGCTGCGCGAAGGTCTTCTCATACCATCTCGTCCGCAACTATCGCCACGCCTACGGGCTGTTCGCTTCCAACGGTATACTGTTCAACCACGAGAGCCCTCGCCGCGGAACGAATTTCGTCACCAACAAGGTTTGCAAGGAAGCGGTCCGTATCCTTTACGGCCAGACGGACCGTCTCGAGCTCGGGAATCTCGACGCGACCCGCGATTGGGGGCACGCGCGCGACTACGTGAAGGCGATGTGGCAGATCCTGCAGCTTGAAAATCCCGACGATTTCGTCTGCGCCACAGGCATTTCGAAAAGCGTCCGGGATCTCGTAGTGTATGTCTTCGGGCGGCTCGGCATCGACTGGACGGACAAGGTATTCGTGAATGAACGCTACCTGCGCCCGGAAGAGCTCCACAATCTCAAGGGCGACTCGGCGAAGCTCCGGAACACGACCGGCTGGACGCCGGAATACACGTTCGAAACCATGCTCGACGAGATGATCGATTACTGGATCGAGGAATTGAAGTAGCCCGAGCCTTTCCACCTCCGCGGTCCGCTCGATCCGCCCGGTTCGGCGCCTGCAACGCGTCAAGGACGAGGATGGAGCGTTCTCCCATTTGTCGTCCGCGTCTTCGGATTCCCTCCCGGAGCTACCCCGGCGGCCATTTCGGGTCCGGCGTCAGCACGCGGTCTGAAGGTCGAACGCCTCAGGCGTTGGGACAAACTCTCGAGTGATCCGAACAACGAACCTGAAGGTTGTTTCTCGATTCTTTTTTCCCCTAAATGCAATACTTTACAGCCAGCATTTACAGTATTGCATTAACTTGCGATACGGTCTTTGAGGGTCTCCGCGAGCGGCGGCTCGTCGATCGTCTCGGCCCACGCGCCCTCGATGTTCCGTCCGATCGCCCAGCGGACGAGGAAGATCGGGAATGCGACGAGCCCCTTGAGCTTCGAAGGCGCGCCGTGCCATCCCGCCAGGAACCTGCGCCGCAAGCTGTTCGCATTCCCTAGATCGAAGAAGAGCGTCCGGACGAGTTTTCGGAACGGCATACGCCGCACGGTCGGCGGCAGATTGTTCGGTTGGCAGAAGACGCGCGCTCCGGGCTCGACCAGCAAACGCCAGCCCTTGCGGCGCATTCGCGGAGTATACTCGGCGTCGCCGTAATGCGGAAAGCTCTTCTCGTTCATCAAGCCGTTCTCGCGTATGGCCTCGACCGGGAACAGAACGCAGTTTCCGACGATCAGTTCGACCTCGAAAGCGCTTTCGGGAACGGTCCACACGGTCTGCTTGACCCAATGGCGGTAGCCTCCGGAAAGCGTTTCCCATCGCGGCGCGACCTGGAAGACCTTGTGCGGCGCGTCCCAAAGAAGCAGAAGCGCGCCGACGACGGACCTTGGATACCTCTGTGCCGTGGCGACCATCCGCTGCAGGAACGATGGGTCGAAGACCTCGTCGTCGTTTATCGTCAGAATATAGTCCGGATCGTGGCGGAGCGCCGCCTCTATCCCGCGGTTCGTTCCCGCCGTGAACCATAGCGAACCGTCGCCCTGCACGATCTCAACATCCGGGAATTCCCTTCCGATCGCCTCGCCCGTGCCGTCGGTCGAGCCGTCGTCGACGATCACGACGTGAACATCCAGCCCCACCGAATCGATCCGGGAGAGGCTGCGCAGGCACTGCAATGTGATATCGCGCCGGTTGTGCACCGGCGCGACTATCTCGACCCTCAGGATTTCGCCGTCAGATCTCATTCGGCCTCATCGTCGTGACGGTAATAGTCGCGATGATAATAGGTCTGGTAGTAATAGGAATCGTTCTGCGAACGCAGATTGACGTTGTTGAGCACGACGCCGAAGATCTTCGCGCCGACATCCTGCAGGAACTGCCGCGCGCGGCGCACGACCTGGCGCGAGCTCTTTCCGGAATGGACGACGAGGATCACGCCGTCGACCATCGAGGCGATCAGGACACCGTCCGTGAAGGAAGCGATCGGCGGCGAGTCGACGACGACGTGCGTGAACTCGTCCTGCATCACCTTCAGGAAATTCGTCATCTGCTCGGAGCCTATGAGTTCCGCCGGATTCGGCGGGATCGGCCCCGACGGAAGCAGATGGAGCTTGGAATCCTCGTCATATTGCACCGTTTCGACGATCTCCCGGGCGTTCATAGCGCTCGAAAGTATCGTGCTGAGCCCTTGGGCATTGCTGATCCCGAAAACGCTGTGGAGGCGCGGGCGGCGCATATCGGCGTCGATGACAAGCACCTTCGCGCCGGTCTGCGCGAGGCTGATCGCTGTGTTGATGGCGGTCGTTGTCTTCCCTTCGGCCGGCAGGCTCGAGGTTACCAGCAGCGATTTCGGCGCGTGACCGGCAGTGGAAAGCAGGATCGACGTCCGCAGCTGCCGGTAAGCCTCAGCGAGCGACGAACGCGGATCGTTGTTTATCAACAACTCCGTACTCGCTTTGGCCTCCTGTTCTTCCGGGTTCGCCCCGACAAGGAGCAGGCGCCGCTTCGGCATCGAATCGATGGTCGGGATCGCGGCCAGCGCCGGTAGCTGGAGAAGGCTCTCGACCTCCTCGGTCGAATGGATGGTATCGTCCAGATACTCGAGGAAAAGCGCCAGCCCGGCCCCGAAGAGCGTCGACAGCACGAACGCCGCGAGCACCGTCATCAGGCGACGCGGGGCGATCGGGGTGTCCGGCGGGATCGCGATCTCCGCGATCGAGATATTGTTATCGGACCCTTGCGCGACGATGATGTTCGAGCTCTGCTGCTGGTTCAGGTCCTTGAGGAATCCCTTGTTCGCTTCCAGATTCTGCTCGAGCAAACGGATATTGATCGCCGCCCCGTTCTGCGACTGGGCCTGGTTGTACTGTTCGTTGAAGGCCGCGCGGACCTTGTCTTCCTGGCCCTTCGCCTGCGTGTACTTCGTCCGAAGGTTGTCGAGGATCGTTTGCGAAGCGCGTGCGCGGAAATCGCGCAGATCCTTTTCGTTCTTGTCCTGCGCCTCTTTTAGCCCGTTGTTGAGCGTTTCGATCTTCTTTTCGACCTCCTGGACCTCGGTAGAAGTGTTCTGGAATTCGACAAGCAGCTTTTCGCGCTCGGCGCGCAGCTGCGTGATCTGCTCCAGCACGCGCGTCCGGAGCGCGCGCATGTCGTTCTCGCGCTCGCTTGTGTAGCGTATGACCTCGGCCTCGGCAAGCGAATTTAGCTGATCGGGCGAGTTCCGGACGGCATTGAACTGCGCTTCGGCGTTCTTGCGGAGATTCTCCGAGTCAAGCAGCTGCTTGTTCAACCCTTCGAGGCGCTGAAGCACGATCGTCGACTGCTCGTCGAGATTGATGATGCCCGACGTCCGTTTGAGTTCGGCGAGCTTGACCTCGTCGTTCTTGATCTGCGACTGCAGGTCCGCGATTCGCTCGTCGAGAAAGTCGCTCGTCTTCTTGCTCGTGCCCGATCGTTTTTCCTGGTTCTGCTTCGTAAAGACGTCGGCGATGCCGTTGACGACCGAAGCCGCGAGGTCGGCATTCGAATGCCTGAACGAGACGTTGATGAGGCGCGTTTCCTTGACCGTCTGGCGCGATTCGCGCACCGGCTCGACGGTCAGGTTCTTGCGGATGATATCGATATACGGCGCGAGCCGGACGGCTTCGGCGATCTCCTCGCTCGTCGCCGAGGAACCTCCGGGCGATTCGCCGATCGTCTTTTCGTCCTTCTTCTTCGAATCGCTCGCGAGCCCGATCGTCCGCAGGAACGATCTCCAGGCCGAACTCGACTCCTCGGCCCTCGCCGCCTGAAAGTCCTTGTTGCTGTCGAGGTTCATCTCCTTGACCGCGCGGCGCAGCAGCGTCTCGCTCGTCAGCAGCTGGAGCTGCGTGTTGAAGTACGCGGGATCCGGATTGCTCAGACTGACCCGCCGGTCGCTCGTCACGAGGTCGGGATTCGTCTGTTCGAGATCGACCTGGACCGTTGCCGTCGCCTGGTAAATGTTCGGCCGCCGGGCCATGTAGATCGCCGTCAGGGTCGTGATCAGCACCGTCATCCCGATCACCAGCCAGAGGCGCTTTCGGATCGCGCGCCAGTAATCGATGAGCTGCATCCCTTCCTGGGCATACAATTCACGGTAGGCGCCGTATCCGCCGGGCTGCGCCGGAATCTCGAAGCCGTACGGGCGTTCGATCTCGTTGCGCTCCGGCGCCGATTTCTTGATGATCTCGCGACTGTCTTTCATAAAAATGCTATCTCAGGATGACGGGCAAGTTTCCGAAGCCGCTCGTCACGCCGTCGGTGACCTTTTTGAGGATCGCTGCGAACTTGTCTTCGGAAACGGCGACGATGTCGCTCGGCTGCAGAAACGGGTCCTGGACCTTGCCTTTTTCGATCTCGCCGATGCTGTATATGAACTCTTCCCAATCGGTGCCGTCGGACTTTTGCCGGAAGACACGGACGCGGTCCTTCTTCGCCGAAGGCGCAAAACCTTCGGCCGAAGCGATGATCTGGCGGAGCGTACGCGGCTCTTTCACCTTGACCTCGCCCTGCTTGTTGACGTTGCCGTAGACGAATATCGAATCCTCAGGAAGGACCGACACGACGTCCCCGGGCTGCATGATCAGATTCCGCTTTCCTTCCTGCACGTCCCGGAGCTTGAAGTTGATCAGTGTCAACGTCTCGTTCCCGACGGCCATATCGCCCGGCTGGCGGCACGCCGCGTTGCTCCCGAGGCGCGCGACTATCAGACGCGAACCGGCCTCTTTGTTCGGGCCTCCCGCGAACGACAGCAATTCGAGCAGCGGCACGCGCCTGTTGACGAAAAAGTTCCCGGGCTTTTCCACCGCGCCCATTACGCCATACGACTGGGAACGCTGTTCGGCGACCACGACGTTGACATACGGATTCTTCAGAAAGCTCTTATAGTCCTCTTCGATGATCGCCTTGAGTTCCCGTTCGGTCTTGCAATAGGCAAGGATCGGCTTTGTCGCCCGCGGGATGATGATCGTTCCGTCGGGATTGATGCCGACCCGCGTGTTGAGCTCGGAATGCTTGAAAACCGTGATGTCGAGCACGTCCTGATAGCCGATGCGGTAACGCTCGTCACGCGACGCGCCGGGCGCCGCGGGAACCTGGCCAAAGACGAACGAAGCCAAACAAAACAAGAAAGAAATCGAAAAAACAAATCGTACTGCTGCCATAAATACTCTTCTCAACCAATTTTTCTCAAGGATTTTTCTAACGGAATCTTGGATTCTGGCTGTTTTCGATTGGTTCGTCGCTAAATCCGCCGGGAAGACATTGACCAAAATAACGTCTAAAGTAACTTAAGAACCAGCATTTTAGCAAATTGCGGGCCGATTCAACAGCCGACCCGGAGCGCGGCTTAAATTCGGGACCGATCTGCGCTATATTTCTGAGCTTCAAAGACAATGCAGAACGCGACGCCGATGTATCGGCAATATCTTGAGATCAAGCAACAGTATCCCGGGACGATCCTCTTTTTTCGGCTCGGGGATTTCTACGAGATGTTCAACGAGGACGCGGTCACCGGGTCGCGCGAACTGGAGATCACGTTGACGGCGCGCCAGAAGGATTCGCCGAACCCGATCCCGATGTGCGGCGTTCCGCATCACGCGGCCGCGACGTACATCGCCCGCCTTGTCCGAAAGGGCTACCGCGTCGCCGTCTGCGAACAGGCCGAAGAGGCCGGAAAAGGCGTCAAACTCGTCCGCCGCGAGGTCGTCCGCGTCATCACTCCCGGCACGGCGATCGACGCGCAGCTCCTCGAATCGAAGGAAAGCGTCTATCTCGCCGCCGTATGCGGCTCCGGCGACACGTTCGGGCTCGCGTTTCTCGAGCTTTCGACCGGTGAACTTCTCGCCTCCGAGCACCGCGGTCCCGATTCGTGGGCGCAGGCGCGCGCCGAGATCGAAAGCTTCGCGCCTCGAGAGATACTCTATCCGGCGAGTCTCGAACGGTTGATCGAGGCGTCCCTCGGGAACCGATCCGGACTCGGGTTCGATCGCACGGACGCCGCGCTTTCGCGTTCGATCGATGCCGCGCTGACCGGTCTCGGCGACCGTGATTTCGATCGCGACGAGGCCGGCCGTTTACTTAAGGCACAACTTAAGGTTACGACGCTTAACTCGTTTGGTTTAGAGGGACATATCGAGGCCATCCGGGCGGCCGGCGCGACGCTGGCGTATGCCCGGCAGACGCAGAGGGCGGCGGCCGAACATATCTCGACCCTGAAGTTCCTCGAAACGCACGACCATATGGTCCTCGACGCCGTGACCGTCAGAAACCTCGAACTGGTCGAGTCGCGGGGCGACAGCAACCGCAAAACGCTTTTCGGGGTCATCGATCGGACCGTGACCGGAATGGGGGCGCGATTGCTGAGATCCTGGCTTCTGCGGCCGTCGGTCAGGCGGTCCGAGATCGCGGCCAGACTCGAAGCCGTACGAGAACTGGCGGATCCGATGCTCCGCGACCGTCTGAGATACCTGCTGAAGGAAGTCGCCGATCTCGAGCGTCTCGTCGGCCGTCTCAACCTCGGGACGGCTTCCGCGCGCGATCTTCTCGCCCTCGATCGGTCGCTGGCGGGCGCGCCGGCGATCAAGCAGACGTTATCGGACGCGCGGGCGGTTCTTCTGCGGACGGTCGCGGACAACATACAAGAACTCCCCGAGGTAAGGGACCTCATCGGCCGGGCCATTTCCGACGAGCCGCCGCTCAACTTCGCTGACGGCGGCGTCATCCGCGACGGTTTCGACCGCGATCTCGACGAACTGCGCGCCATCAGCCGCGACGGCAAGCAGATCATCGCCGGATTCGAGGAGGACGAACGGCGCCGCACAGGGATCTCGAACCTCAAGATCCGCTTCAACAACGTCTTCGGTTACTTCATAGAGATATCCAAAGGAAACCTAACGAAGGTCCCCGAGGACTACGAACGCCGGCAGACGCTGGCCAATGCAGAGCGTTTCACGACGCCGCAGCTCAAGGAATGGGAGCGGAAGGTGCTCGGCGCGGAGGAACGGATCGCGCGGCTCGAGACGGACATCTTCCAGTCCGTGCGGGCACGCGTCCGCGAAGAGACGCCGAGCCTTCAGGCGACGGCCCGTTCGCTTGCGCTGACGGACGCGCTCGCGTCGCTTGCCGAGACCGCGGCGGCCCGCAATTTCGTCGAGCCGGAGATCCACGAGGCCGACGAGATCGCGATCAAGGGCGGTCGTCATCCGATCGTAGAAGCCTTTGCGGCCGAGGAGTTCATCCCCAACGACGTCTATCTGAACAACTCAACCGACCGCCTCCTGATCGTCACCGGCCCCAATATGGGCGGAAAATCTACCCTGTTGCGGCAAATAGCGATCATTCAGATCCTCGGGCAGATCGGCTCGTTCGTCCCGGCCACGTCGGCGCGGCTCCCGATAATCGACCGGGTCTGGACGCGCGTCGGAGCATCGGACGATCTTGCCGGCGGGCGATCGACGTTCATGGTGGAAATGACCGAGACGGCGACCATCCTGCATAACTCGACGCCGCGGAGCCTGATCCTGCTCGACGAGATCGGTCGCGGAACCTCGACGTTTGACGGGCTCTCGATCGCTTGGGCCGTCGCGGAATACCTGCACAATTCGCCGGAACATTCCGCGAAAACGATGTTCGCGACGCATTACCACGAACTGACCGAACTGGCGGAACTTCTCCCCGGCGCACGGAATTTTCAGGTCACGGCGACCGAGCGTGACGGCGACGTCGTGTTCCTGCACAAACTGCAAAAAGGCAAGGCCTCGAAATCCTACGGGATCGCCGTCGCAAGGCTCGCCGGTCTCCCGCAGTCGGTGATCGAACGCGCGAAAAGCGTGCTCGCAAAGCTCGAGCAGTACGAGCTCGCGGTTTTCCGCGACGGGCGTCAGCCCGATTCGCCGGAAGCATCGGCGGTCAGCCGCGCGGGCGCCGCGCGCACCGCCGCTCAGGTTTCCCTTTTCGCGATCTCCAACGAATCGCTGATCGACGAACTGCGCGAGCTCGACACGGACTCGGTGTCGGATTCAGAAGCGCGCGAGATCCTGATCGGCCTCAAGCGGCGCGTTATCTGATGGTACGTTTCGATGGATTCGTCAAAGCTCTACCGCGGCCGCTTTCTTTGCCGGAAGAACGGACAGCCGCAGACCTTTGTCGGGCCCGATCCTCATTTCGAACTCGTTTCCCTGCGCGCTAGCCTTGACCGGCGAACGGGGATTCTTAAGCAGTTTCGCGAGCCCCTGATCGAACCAGCCTTCCCTTCCAAGCCAGTCCGGTGCGAGGTTCTTGAGGAAGGTGAGCATCGCAGCGCGCGCCTCGGGAGTGATGCGCGAGCGGGCGTCGAGTTTCGCAGCCAGTCCGATCGAACTTTCCGAAATATCGGATTCGCGGCCGAAGATCTCCATCTTCAGGCTCTTGTCCTTTGAGAACCCCGTCCATTTCTCCGACTCGCCGACCGTCGACTCTTTCCCTATATCCAGGAATTCGTCAAGCCCTTTGACCAACCGTTTGAAGCTTACGCCAAGCCCTTTCACGGCGCGATCGAGCTCGACTTCCGCGCCGGCGGGACTGCCAAACCACATCGCCGCCCAGTTTCCACGGATCGCAACCCCAAAGGCGTCGAATTCAATGTCCTTCCAGACATCGAGATTCAGAATAAGGCTGTTGTGGTGCGGGCTTTTCTTCCAGGCCTCAAGCGCGAGGGCGGGCGTCGCCGGGCCGACGGCGTTCCGATAGAGGTTCTCAAAGCCATCCCCGCCGTAACCCGTTTTCAGGCGGCGCGGGGCGTCCGTGATGCACGGCCAGGTTCGCTCGTCGCCGATCTCGTACGGGCAATCGCTCCACGAGTGCGTGAACCTGCCGACGATCTCGCCGAGATCGATCAGGTGGCGGTTCGCCAAACGATTGAGCGGCACGCTGATCCTCACCGGAGGGAGTTTGTACTGCGCGCGGTACGCGTTGATGATCCGCGTCAACTCCCTTTCTTCCGGCGAAAGTTCGTCGCCGGCGCAAACCGCCGCAGACAGCGCGTTCGCGCCGTTGCACGACGTTTGACCGTATGCCGCGCAAAGACAACAGAAAACGATCAGTATCGATGCTCCGATCCTCATACCTCGTCCTTTACTTTAGGATTTGTTCGGATACTTTACCTGCCCCGCGCGTCGAAGTACAGCACCGCGCGCAAGCTCAGATGACGCATTAACTGTCAAACCGCCGACACTTTATAAACTGCTTTAACTTTTGTACAATCTTCGCAGCAAATGGAAACGATCCTTTCTCTGCCGCTTGAGAAAAAAGTCGGACAACTGTTCTTCATCGGAATCCCCGGTACCGCGTTCGGTACGCCGGCCCGCGAACTGATCGAAACGGTCGCGCCGGGCGGAGTTTGCCTTTTCTCCAGAAATATCAAGAGCGCCGCCGAAACCCGGCAGCTCCTCGAAGCGATCACCGGCGCGAGCGTCGCCCCGCCGCTTCTCAGCCTTGACCAGGAGGGAGGGCTCGTCGACCGTTTGAGGCGAATCGCGGAACCGATGCCGGCCGCGGCCTCGATCCGGAACGAAGCCGACGCCGGGGAACTCGCCCGGATCACCGGAGAGCTGCTCGGCCTTCTCGGGTTCAATATGAACTTCGCGCCGGTCGTCGACGTCATTTCCGAAGACCGGGCGCGGACGCAAAACGGTCTGTTCTCGCGCGCGTTCGGATCCGATGCCGCTGAAGCGTCGCGGCTTTCGCTGGCGTATCTCGCCGGACTTCAGGATTCGGGCATCACCGGGTGCATCAAGCATTTTCCCGGACTCGGCGCGACCGAGGTCGACTCGCACGAGGAACTTCCGCGCGTCGGCCTCGGTCTCGAGGAACTCGAAAGGATCGATCTTGCGCCTTATCGGACGCATTTTGCGGCGGGCCTCGTGCGGGCGGTGATGGTCGGTCACGCCGCGTTTCCGGCCTGCGGGTTGCAGGAACTCGACGCGGATGGCAAACTCTTACCGTCTTCGCTGAGTTTCAATTTCGTAACCGCATTGCTGAGGGATTCATTGGGATTCAAAGGCGTCACGATAACGGACGACCTTGAAATGGGTGCGATTCTGCGGAATTACGGCATCGCCGAAGCGTCGAAGATGGCCGTCCGCGCGGGCGCCGACATGCTCGCGATCTGCAACGACCCTGAACGGATCCGCGAGGCGCACCGCGCGCTGCTGGACGCGGTGCGGACCGGCGAGATCCCGGAATCGCGCATCGACGAATCGCTTCGGCGCATCGGGACCTTGAAAGAGCGGATCGGGCCGATGCCCGATTTCGATGCTTCCGCGATCGATTTGATATCGGAACGCGTCAGGTCGCTGAAATCGCGGCTGTCATCCGAGGTCGCGCGATAGTCGTTTCCCGCGCGAAGAACATACTATGAGGCGGACCCGTCCCGTCCGCGCAAGGGGTGTTTTTCCGGGAACAGACCGATCGCCCGGTCCGGAATTATTGGAGGAATCATAAAAATGCGCATTTTTTGGCGACAAATTGCCTTTGCTTCGGTAGCGGTCCTGTGCGTCGCGCTTTTTGCGGGATGCCGCGAACGCGGCGCCGAAGGGGTGACGATCGCGCTTTCGGAAAAATTCGGAAGCCTCGACACCTTGACGGGTGGCGCTACGACCGCCGCCGACGATCGCGTCCGGACGCTGATCTTCAACTCGCTGATCAAGAAGAACGAGAAGTTCGAGTACGTCGGGGAGATCGGCGAATACAAGATCGGCGACGACAACCTGACCATCACGTACACCATCCGCGACGGCATCAAGTTCCACAACGGCAAACCGCTCACGTCCGAGGACGTCAAATACAGCTTCGACACGATGTTCGCTTCAAAGGGATCAAAACGCGACAGCTTTTTCGAAGAGATCGCGGACGAAACCGATCCCGCGAAGAAGGCGAAGAAAAAGGTGTCGCATTTTACGGCGATCGAGACGCCTGATCCGAAGACGGTCATCTTCAAGGTGACGCGCCCGGCGCTCATCAACCAGACGCTTTCGAACCTCGTCACGATCCCGATCATCCCTGTCGGCACGGGCGAGACGCAGAAAACGAATCCCGTCGGCAGCGGCCCGTTCAAGTTCGTCAATTTCGATTCGGTCAACAACATCGTCCGGCTCGAGGCGAACGCCGATTACTGGGAGGGCGCGCCGAAGATCCCGCGGCTTGTCGTCAAGACGATCCCCGACGCGAGCGCGCTCCAGAACGAACTGCTCAGCGGCGGCGTCGATATCGCTCCGAACCCGACGAATCTTTCTCCCGATTCGCTCAAGATCCTAAGCGAGTCGCCGATGCTCAAGGTCGAGCGCGCCAACGGTTCGAACATCCAGTACATCGGATTCAACACGCAGGCGACCCCGTTCAACGACGTACGCATCCGCCAGGCCGTGGCTTATGCGATCGACCGCGAAAAGATCATCAAGGACCTGTTCGCCGGCCAGGCGCGGCTCGCGCATTCCATCCTGCCGCCCGAATCGTGGGCATACTCGCCCGGCACGACGTACGCTTACGACCCCGCAAAGGCGAAAAAGCTCCTGCAGGAGGCTGGCTACAAGGGCGAGATCGTGACGTTCAAGTTCGTCGCCGGCAATTCGGCGGTGAAACAGTATTCCGAAACGATCCTCGCCTCGCTGCGCGAGGTCGGGTTCAACGTCAATCTCGAGACGCTCGAGCTGCAGACGCTCGTCGAGGCCTTGAAGAAGGGCCAGTTCCAGATGAACACGGCGATCTGGATCGGCGGCAACCAGGACCCGATCTTCTTCCGCGACCTTTTCGCATCGACCGAGTTCCCGGACCGCAAGGACAACGGCCGCAACCGCGCGCGCTACTCCAATCCCGAGTTCGACAAGATCATTGAGGAAGCCGTCAACACGGTCGACAAGGAAAAGGCCAAGGCGCTCTATCAGAAAGCGCAGGAGATGGTCAGCAACGACGTCCCGCTGCTGCCACTCTGGTATCCGGCAAGCACCGTCATCGCGACCAAGAAGATCGGCAACATCAAGATCAACGCCAGCGGCGATTGGAGTTTCGTCAAGGACATCACGGTCGCGAATTGATTTGCGATTTTCGATTTGCGATTTT
>CAZARD010000084.1:0-19695 GCA_964487505.1 uncultured Blastocatellaceae bacterium
TTTGCGCGAGGAACCGGCATCCACTCGCCAGAAAGGGCATTTTCCCGCGCAAAGACCGCAAAGGGCGCAACGTCTGCCAGTCCAAAACTCGCCAAGAATCCACGATGGAAATCCTAACGCGTAACTTGGGCTTAACAGCTTTTCGCCACGGATTGCACGAATTCTCACATATTATTTTGTGTTTTGTTCGTGAGATTCGTGAAACCCGTGACATAGTTTTTCAATGCGAAATCCGAGATAAAGGGGGCGAATTATCGACTTCGAAACTCATCGCGTGAGCGGTGTTTGGATCAGAAAACCAATGCGGTCCTAAACGATCGAGGTCGACGGGGTCAAATGACTCCGACGTCCGCAGGATCGAATCGATCCCTCTTTGGATCCCTTGGGTTTGTCTCTGATGGTTATCGAATTCCCGAGGTCCTTTCCGGAGAAACCGCGAACATCGTTCAACTTCCAATATCGTTTGGACGCAACTGTTCTGAAAGCTTGTGATAAATTGTTGAGTGCGAATTATTGGTGGCGGGCCAATCGTTTTTGCAGGCTGCGGCCACTGACAAACGACAACTTCAATGGACAATCTCCACGAAAGATCCGCGGTCGAATTGATCGGCCTGATACGGAAGAAGGCAGTGTCGAGCCGCGAGGTCACCGGTCATTTCATCGATCGCATCGAGCACGTGAACCCGCGGCTTAACGCCGTCGTCGTCAGACTTTTCGACGAGGCCCTTCGGCGGGCCGATGATGCCGACGCAAGGCTTGCCAGGGGCGATTCGCCGGGGCGGCTCCACGGTCTGCCGTTCACGATCAAGGAATGCTTCGATTATCCGGGAACGCCCTCGACTCTCGGCGTCCTGGCCCGCCGCGACGACCGGCCGGAAGCGGCCGATCCTTACGTCGGCGCGCTGATGGACGAGGGCGGCATCGTGCTTGGCAAGACCAACGTGCCGCAGCTGCTGATCTTCATCGAGAGCGAGAACCGCGTCTACGGCCGAACGAACAACCCGCACAAACCGGAATTCACCTGCGGCGGTTCGAGCGGCGGCGAAGGAGCGATTATCGGCGCTGGCGCTTCGCCGGTCGGCGTCGGGTCCGACATCGGCGGAAGCGTTCGCTTTCCGGCCGCCTTTTGCGGGATCGCATCGGTCAAACCGACGATGTGGAGAATCCCTGATCTGACGCGTTACGGCGCGGGTATTCTCGAGGGGCCGATCGGCTCGGTCGCCGGGCCGCTCGGCAACTTCGCCGAAGATCTGGCCTTGGTGCTCGGGGTAATGAACGAGACCGCCTCACGGACGCGCAAGGTCGAACCGCTCGGCGATTACCGCGAGATCGACCCAAAGCGACTGCGGATCGGCTTTTTTCATTCCGACGGAATCTTCGAGCCGATGCCCGCGGTCCGCCGGGCGGTCGACGAATCGCTCGTTCGCCTCCGCGATGCCGGAGCCGGGACGGTGGAGTTCGACCTTCCGCCGCTCGATTGGGCCGAAGAGATCTTTTATCGGATCCTGACGGTCAACAGGGGAAAGATCTTCACCGATGTCCTAGAGGATGAGAAGCCGCTGCCCCAATTGCGGAACACGATCCTTCTTGTCAAAGCATCGCCGGCCCTGCGGCGCGCGATCGGAATGATGGCGCAGATCTTCGGTCAGCGGACGGTGCGCCGGCTCCTCCCGTATTTCGGGGGCGAGGGCGAAGAATTCCTGCGTGATTGGTCGGGAAAGCAGGAGCAGTTTCGGCGCGATTTTCTGGCCCGGATGGAGGAGGCGCAGGTCGATGCCGTGCTCAGCCCGATCGCGGCGGTGCCCGGGTTCATGCACCGCACAACCGACAGGATCGGTCTCGGAGGATTCTACTCGCCGCTCTACAATCTACTCGGCTTTCCGGCCGGCATCGCGAGCGTTTCGAAGGTCCGGGACGATGAAGCGATACCGCGCAAGGCGGGCCTCGATCTGCGCGACCGGACGGCGGCACGGATCGAGAAAAACTCGGCCGGCTTGCCGCTGTCGGTCCAGGTTGCCGCCCGTCCGTGGCGCGAGGATGTCGTGCTGGCGCTGATCGACCTGCTGCACAGGCCGCGGCTTGTTTGAGGACAGATTGAACCCAAATTACGCGTTAGGATTTCCAACGCGGATTCGTGACGAGTTTCGGATTGGCTGACGTTGCGCCCTTTGCGGACTTTGCGTGGGAAAATGCCTTTTTGGCAAGTGGATGCCGGTTCCTCGCGCAAAGCCCGCAAAGATCGCAACGGCGAAATTCATAAAGTTTAGCCGCTATTGCGTAATCCCGGTTGAAACTGGCAATGTCTTCCCGCTAAGCACGCCAAATACGCAGGAAATCGAAATAGCAGAAATGCTGCCGGAGGGATCGCGGATGGCGATATGGCGTTTGGATCTTCGATTTTGGAATTCGGGCTTTTTCTATCGCATAGGCCCTCGAAGAGGGCGCAATCGCAGCCGACAATAACGCCTCGGTGTATGAATTCAGTCAACATCCATCGAGCCCTCGTAGCAGGCGGCAGAATCCGAATCCCAGCGTCGTGCAAAGGTGGAACATACAACTGTTTGCGCTGATTAAGGGTCCGCTCCTGTCGCCCCCAACGAGGGCTCAAACCCGTGATCCTGTGTCGGATTCCCCGCAGCTTGGGCAGCGGGCTACACCTGGCACCCTCTACGAGGGCTATTTCGAATTCCAAAATCCAAAATCCAAAATGCCATCCTACCGCCTACTGGGAAATTGACGCGGGTGAACCATGAAATTGCGTCGATCGAGGGCCTGATCCTGGCGCCCTCTACGAGGGCTCAATCCCGCGATCCCGTGTCGGATTCCCGCAGCTGGCGCTGCGGGCTACATGCTGGCGCCCTCTACAAGGGCTATTTCGAATTCCAAAATCCAAAATCCAAAATCCCAAATGCCACCCAACCGTCTACCAGTTCAAAACAACTTGAATTTGATGGACAGGAACTTCTTCGGATTCTGACGGAAGTCGTACAGCAGTTTCGTGCTTTCGGACGAGAACTGGTTCACGTTCGACATCGTCTGGTTCACGTTGTTGTAGAGCGTCTCGTCGGTGACCAACCGGCCGATGGTGCCTTTGCCGGCGCGCGCGTCGGCGAGGATCGCGTCGAGCTTTTCGGCCGTCGAACTGAATCTCGACAATGTCCCCTGAACATCGTCGTAGAGCTTATCGTCCTTGAGCAGTTTTCCGGCTGTCCCGCGGCCCTCCCGCAAGCCGGCCGAGATCTCCTTGAAGTCGTCCGCGATCGAATTGATCTTACCGACGCTCGTCCGCAGTTCGGAGATCGCGGCCTTCGTCTCGGTATAGAGCGCCTCGTCGGTAACGAACTTTCCGGCCGTACCCTTGCCTTCGCGGATCTCTTTCGAGATTACCTCAAGCTGCGCGACGGTCTCTTTCAAGCTGTCGTATAGCGCCGGATCGCGTATCAGCTTCCCGGCGGTTCCGTCGCCCTTGTTCACTCCGTCGAGCGTGTTCTGGAGTTTGAGCATCGTCAATTTCGCCTCGCCGATCGTTGAATCGAGGCTTTGATAGAGCTGATCGTTGTTGATGAATTGGCCGAGCGTTCCTTCGCCTTGATTGGCTTTGTTCAGGATCTCGTTCGTCGGCGTCGCGAGCCGGTTGATCTGCTGGAGCAGTTCGTTGCCCGTCGCCGTCAACTGGTTGATCGAGATCGCCTCCTTCGATTCGAGGATATCGTTCTCGCCGACCGGCGATCCTTTCTGCGACCCGGGCGAAATATTGATCATCTTGTCGTTCGCGAGAACCGACGTGGCGACAAGCTGCGCGGTAGAATCCGTCCGGATCCGCTCGGTTATGGGCCGTCCGTACAACTCGCGGCGAATCGCCATTACCGCCTCGATCTTGAAATCCTCGGGGCTTTCGGGCGGCAGAAGCACGACATCCTCGACCTTTCCGATGTTCACGCCGGCAAGCTGGACCTCGGATCCGGAACGCAGCCCGTCGGCCGCCGCAAACCGCGCCTTGATTCTCAGCTTTTTCTCGAACGGATTGAAATCGCCGGTCGAGTTCAGGATCAGGAACCCAAGGACGAGCAGTCCGAACAGAACGAACAGGCCAACGCGCAGCTGGCTTAGGGTCAGATTCTTCTGATTTCGTGCCATAGTACTTTACTTCCCGCGGATGAACTTTCGGATGTACGGATCTTCGCACCTGCGCAGTTCTTCATCGGAGCCGCTGAAGATGATCTTGCCGTCTCGAAGCATCAGCACTTCGGTATTGATCATGCAAATTTTCTCGCCCTCCTGTTCAAAGACTACGTTTCCGTCATCATCGACCGTCGCGTACTCCGAACAAAGATAGTCGAGATTGTTCATCTCGTGCGTGACGAAGATCGAAGATACGTCCTCGAGGTCCCGGAGCTTGATCGCGAGTTCGCAGATCGTCCGGGCGGTCGGCGGATCGAGACCCGCGGTTGGCTCGTCAAACATCACGATCGAGGGATCGCCGACCAGCGCGCGGGCGATTCCGACGCGTCGCCGCATACCGCCCGAAAGCTCATTCGGCATCTTGTCGATCGCGTCTTCGAGATCGACAAACCTCAGCATTCGGCGGACCTCTTTCTCGACCGATTGCTCGTCGATCCGTTTCTCGTGCAAACGGTACGCGACGTTTTCGTAGACCGAAAGCGAGTCGAACAGCGCCCCTTCCTGGAAGACCATCCCGATATGCTGCCGGACGTCCATCATCGCGCGTTCATCGTAATCGGTGATGTCTTCGCCGCTGACGATTATCTGTCCCGAGTCGGGCTTGATAAGTCCCAAAATGAGACGGATGATGGTCGATTTTCCGCCGCCAGAGCGTCCAAGGATGATCTTGGTCTCGCCTCTCCGGACCTTGAAACTGACGCCGTCAAGGATCTTGCGGTCGTCGAACGACAAATGAACGTCCCGGAACTCGATGGCCGGAACGGTCCGGTCCGAGCGGTCCATCGGAGCCGCAAAATCTGCTAATTCAACATTTACGGCATCAGCTCGGAGGACTTCGTTCATAACGGTCGCGGTCTATTATATTGGCTACATCGATCCGATGTCGAGAATCGTCTGCAATGCCTTGGACAGGAAAAAGTCGAAAACGATGACCGCGATCGACGCCTGGACGACGGCGCTCGTCGTCGACCGACCGACGCCGACCGTCCCGCCTGTCGTGTTCAGTCCGCGAAAGCACGCGATGCTGGCGATAAGGAGCCCGAAGAAAACGGGTTTGATGACGCCGCCGATAATGTCCTTTGTGTCGATTCCGTTCCGGACCGACGTCAGGAAAACGTTCGAATCCTGATTGTAAATGCTCGACGCGACGACGCCGCCGCCGATGATGCCGAAAACGTCAGCGGCCACGGTCAGCAACGGCAGCATCAAGATCAGCGCGATGAGCCGCGGGGCGACGAGTTTGCGGTACGGGTCGGTTCCGAGTGCGCGCATCGCGTCGATCTGCTGCGATACGACCATCGATCCGAGTTCCGCCGAGATCGCCGACCCGATCCGTCCGGAAACCATCAGCGCACACAATACCGGCCCGAGTTCGCGGACCAGCGAGGTTGCGACGGCGCGGCCGGCCTCGTTTTGCGCGCTGTAGTAGGCGAGCGTGGGAAAGGTCTGCAGCACGAGCACGCCGCCCGTGAAAAAGCCCGTCAAGATGACGATCGGCAGCGAGCCGACGCCGATCACGTCCATCTGCCGGAGAGTTTCGGAGATGTAGCGCGGCTTCGTGAAGATCGCGATGAGCGACCAGAAGCAGATATAGCTGATCTCCTGAAGCTCGAACAGGAATTTCTTGAGCGGATTCATTTTTGCGGCCTGAACAGTCAGAACTTCTGCCAAGATTACAACGAACGCGCTCCGATGACAAACAAAAAGACCGGTTCCGCGCGGAACCGGTCAAAGGAGTGGCATTGCAAAGAAAGGGGTTATTCGATAGGCCGCTGATTGCGCCGCTCGCGAAGCCGATCCATCGGCCGCGGGCGGTCTTTGTTCGGATTCTTCTGCCGGTTGATCAAACGCTCGCGGAATTGCCGGAACTTTTCCAGCTGATCCGGTGTCAGAACCCTGCGGATCTGATACTCGGTCAGCGTTTTGACCTTGATCACCTCTGCCTGCGCCAATTGCACGTCCTTCATCTTCAGTTTGATCTCGTCTTCGGATACGTTCTCCGAATAGATCGCGTCGTCGAGCGCCCGGTTGGCCTCGCGAAGTTTCATCTGTGCTTCCTGCATCAGCGGACGCCGCTCGGCATTTATCCGCCGGATCTGCTGAAACTGCTCGGGGGTCAGCCCGATCGCGTCGCGCATCATCCGAAACTGTTCGTTCGGTTGCTGCGGTTCCGGGGTCGGCTGAGGATTTTCCTCCTGCGCGGCGGAGACCAGCGCCGCGGCGGCGACGGTCAGCACGATCATCAAAAACTTGGTGGCAATGCTCTTCATATTAGTATCCTTCGGATCATTCGGTTCCGATATCGCCGAAAAGATCGGCAAGCCGCAACGTGTCGTCCTCTTCTTCGCCCTCGTCAAAGATCGGAGCGGACTGCTTCGGCTTCTTATTGCTGTTCGGTGCCGTGCGGCGCGTCTCCGGCTTCGGCTTCGGTTCGGGCGTGACCCGCTTGTCGGCTGCCTTGACCGGCGCCGGCGTGGTCGGCGCGTTCGGGTTGACCGTCTCGCTCTTGACTGTTTCCGGCGTCCGCGAGGCAGTCGGCTCGAGAGTCGGCGATGCGATCGCGTTCTTCCGGTTCTGGTTTCCGCCGGCGAGGTCGCTTCCGCGATCGGCCGTCAGAAAATAGAGTCCGACACCGAATGCGAGCAGAAACACCGCGGCTGCGCCGACGGAAAACGCCCGAAAGCCAGCGAGGAAAGCACGGATCGATTCGAATATCGAGATCGGTTCCGATTCGACCTCACGCGCCCGATACGGGATGTCGATCGGCGGTGTCGGCATTCCCTGGAATTCGACGCGCATCCCGGCGATCGAATCCCGCAGTGCTGCGAATCCGACCGATTCGGCGGCGCACGACCGGCACGTATCGATATGTGTCTTGAAGACACGGGACTCTTCGCGGTCAAGCTCGCCGTAGAGATACGACATCAGCTCGGCCGAGTGCCCGCAATTCGCTTCATTGTTTCTGTTTTCCATCTTTCTACACCACTTCAAGCGACACTTTTTCAAGTTTCATCCGAAGCTGCTTCAGCGCCGTGTACAGCCGGCTTTTGACCGTGCTCAGCGGAATCTCGAGGATCTCCGACATCTGCTGGAACGTCAATTCCTCGAATTCCTTCATCACGATCACCTGTTTGAGTTCGGCCGGAAGCGTATTGACCGCGTTCCGTACGTAATGCAAACGTTCGGTCCGCTCGATCGTCCTCGCCGGCGATCGTTCGGCCGGCGCGACGAAGTACCGTTCCTCGGCGTTGTCCTCGTCGTCGATGTACGTTTCGGACCGGGTCTTGAAACGCCGCTTCTTGGTCAGGCATTGGTTGACCGCGATGCGGTGCAGCCACGACGAGACCTTCGCCTCTCCGCGAAAGTTGCCGAGGTTGCGGTAGGCCGAGATGAACGACTCCTGCGTTGCGTCCCGGGCCTCATCTTCGCGTCCGAGCATACCGTAGCAGAGAGCGAAGATCTTTCGCTCCCACCTCCTGACGATCTCGCCGAACGCATCCGAATCATCCGAAACAGCTAATTCGACCAACTGTTCATCCGTTAAGCCTTTCAACATTAACCCGTGTTCTCAAGCCTGCCTCGCACGAGAATCTTATCAAACAATTGCGCTGTCAATCAGGCCGCACGATTCTAAGACGCGCGACCCTCGCAAAAAGTCGAACCATTGCCGAAATCACCCGCCGAGGACGCGCCGCGCGATGCGGCGGGCCGCATCCGGCCGTGCGAACCGTGCGACGTTGTGCTTCATCGCGCCGAACCGCTCGCGATCCGAAGCAAGTTTGTCGATCTTGTGGGCGAGAACCGACAGGTTGTTGCATTTGATCGCGCAGCCGTTTTCGAGAAGGTGATCGGAATTCCGCTCTTCCTGGCCCGGGATCGGATTGACTATGCAGAAGATCAGTCCTTTTGCGAGCGATTCGGCCGTCGTCAGTCCGCCCGGCTTTCCGACGATGATGTCCGAGGCCGACATATATTCGTCCATCTGTGTCGTAAAGCCGATCGGAAAAAACCGCACGTTGCCGGAATCGAGTTCGTTTCGCGCGAGCACCTCGAGTTCCCGGCGAAGTGCCTCGTTCCGGCCGCAGACCGCGATCACCTGGGCCGGGGTCCTGAGTTCGCCGAGCGCGCGGAGCAGGGGCTCGATCTTGCCGACGCCGAATCCGCCGGCCGATACGATGATCGTCAGCCGGTCGGCATCGAGACCGAATTTCCGGCGCATTTCGATCTTGTCCTTCGCGATCTCGAAAACCGGATCGATCGGTATTCCCGAGACATCGATCCGATCGGCGGCGATCCCGATTCGCTCAAGGTGAACGCGCGTTTCATCGAGCGCGACGAAATAGCGCGAATAGTTGCGGCAAAGCCACATCGCATGGGCATCGAAATCCGTGACAACGATGGCTTGCGGGAAGTCGATCTTGCCCTTAGCGGTCAGCCACGAAATGATCTCCGACGGCAGAAAATGCGTGCAGACCGCAACATCTGGGCGTTCACGTTTGAGCAGGGAAACAAGCGGACGCGTGTTGAGCCGGTCGAGCGCGAGCCGACGGCGTTCGTTCTCCCAGGGTTTGTCGAGAGTGTCGTACATCCAGCCGAGAACACCGGGCATCGATTGCACCATATCGATGTACGCCTTGCCGTAAAGCCTGCGGAACAATGGATTTGTGTATTCGAGCACATCGACGTTGCGGACCTCGCAGTCGGGCGCGACGAGCGAAATGGCCCGCTCGACCGCGTCGGCCGCGCGCATATGTCCGGCTCCGACGGACGCCGAAAGGATCATCGCTTTCTTTTTCATAAACTTTCGAAACAAGACGCTTCGCCGGCGGAATGATAGTATAAAAAGTCAGCGAACGGAACGTTGTATTGTGAAGATTCAACTCGGGAACAGGTTTGTCAGCGAAGGGGTTACGGCGATGTTTCTGTCGACGTTCTCGTTTTCGATGGCGAACGTATTCGTTAAACAGGTATCGCATCTGCCCGCGATGGAGATCGTTTTCTTTCGCTGCCTGGCCGGGTGCGTTTTCTGCTTTTTCGGACTCCGCGCGGCGCGCGCCAGTTTCGTGGGCAACAATCACGCGCTGTTGCTGATGCGAGGACTTTTCGGAACGGCGGCGCTCTATTTTTTCTTCAGGACGGTTCAGAACATCCCGCTTGCGACGGCGATGACGATCCAGTACCTCTCGCCGATCTTCACCACGATCATCGCGATCTTCCTCCTGAATGAGAAAGTGATGGCGCGTCAGTGGATCTTTTACGCTATCGCGTTCACCGGAGTTTTGCTGATCGAGCAGGTCGATCCGCGGATCTCGCCGATGTATCTCGCGATGGGGATCACGTCGGCTTTCGGATCCGGAATGGCGTACAATCTTGTGCGCAGCCTGAAAGGCAGGGAGCATCCGCTGACGGTCGTTTTTCAATTCCAGTTCGTCGGAATGGCCGCCGGCTTGATCTTTACGCTCTTCAATTGGAAGACGCCGGCCGGTTGGGACTGGTTCTATCTTCTTCTGATCGGTATTTTCTCCCAACTCGGACAGGTCTTCCTCACCGACGCGCTCCAGAAGGAACGTGCCGCGTCGGTCGCGATCATTATTTATACCGGGCTGATCTACGGGATCTCTATCGGTTGGCTCGCGTTTGGCGAGACGCACGGCCCGGGGACGCTGGCGGGTATGGCGCTCGTCGTCATCGGGATCGTTCTCAGCGTGCTTTACGGGCGGAAACGGATCGAAGTCGATGAGCTGGACGTCACCAGCGCGTGAGTCAGTGATTTGATTCGCAGGCCGATTTTTGTTTAGATGATGCCGTGAACGAATCCTCAACGATAGAGAAGATCATCGGCGAATGCCGGACGATCGCCGTCGTCGGCCTTTCGTCGGATCCGATGCGCCCGTCGAACGGGGTTGCGGCGTATATGCAGCGCGCCGGATATCGAATTGTCCCGGTCAATCCGAACGAGATTGCCGTCCTTGGCGAGCGCGCCTATCCGACGCTGTCGGATGTCCCGTTCGAGATCGATCTGGTTGATGTTTTTCGCCGTTCGGAAGCGGTTGGCGAGGTCGTTGACGAGGCGATACGGATCGGCGCCAAGGCGGTCTGGCTCCAGGAAGGAGTTATCGACGCCGCCGCCGCGGTCCGGGCCGAAAAGGAAGGCTTGCTCGTCGTGATGGACCGCTGCATCCTGAAGGACCATTACGCGCTGTCGCGGAGGAAAAGCATTGGCTGATGTGCCGATCAGTGCCGCCGTCGTGACGGTCAGCGACACCCGCGACGAATCGACGGACAGTTCCGGGACGTTGCTTGCGGAACTCGTAGAAGGGATCGGCGGCACCGTCAGCGAACGTCTGATCCTGAAGGACGATTTCGAAAATCTGCGGCAAACGCTGTTCGTCCTTGCGGAGCGGCCCGACATCAATCTTATCCTGACGACGGGCGGCACCGGGTTTTCCGATCGCGACAACACCCCCGAAGCGACCCAAGCGGTGATCGTCAAGGAGGCGCCCGGGATTTCTGAGGCGATGCGCCGCGAGACCGCGAGGCTTAACCCGAAGGCGATCTTGTCGCGCGGCGTTTGCGGCATCCGAAACGGCACGCTGATCATCAATTTCCCAGGATCGGAACGCGGCGTTCGGGAGTGCTTCGCCGTCATCGCTCCGGTACTTCAGCACGCCGTCAACCTCGTCGGCGGCGAAACGCGACATTGATATGAAGATCGTTCGCACTTCGATTGCATTGCTCTTTCTGGCCCTGGCCTCGGTCGCTCAGACCACCGGGATCGTGATCGCTACCAAAGACGAACTTACGGCGGACATCGCCTCGGTTTCTTGCGGCGACAGGCGAAAGCGTCTCGAGGCTGTGAAAAAACTCTTCGTTGAAAAGGGGGCCGCCGACGGCGAAATCGATACGGTAAAAAGCGACGGCACCGAAAACGTCATCGTACGCAAGAAGGGAACCGGCACCGGCACGGTGATCGTCGGGGCGCATTACGACAAGGCCGATATCGGGTGCGGGGCGATCGACAACTGGAGCGGGATCGTGATCGTCGCGAATCTGTACCGTTCGATTCGGCCGCTTCGGACCGAGAAATCGTACATTTTCGTTGCCTTCGATCGTGAAGAGGACGGGCTCAAAGGGTCGGATGCAATGGCCGACGGCATCAAGAAAGACGAGCGCGATTCATACTGCGCAATGGTCAATTTCGATAGTTTCGGACTCGGCTATCCGAACGCGTTCAAGGAAACTTCGGACAAGTTGTTGATGGACCTCGCCGAAACCGTTTCGGCCGAGATGAAGATACCGTTTTCCAGGGTTTCCTTTTTCGGGGCGGGAGCCGATTCCGAATCGTTCAAGGCGATCAAGATCCCTTCGATAACGCTCGACGGGCTTAACGGGAGGTTCGCCGAGTACATCCATACGCCGAACGACATCGTCAAGAACGTCGATCTGGTGAGCGTTGAACTGGGCTACCGTCACGGGCTTGTGATGCTCTCCAAGATCGATCGAAAACCGTGCGATGCGTTCCGCAAATCCGATTCGGAAACCCGGGCGAAGTAAGTGGGGCCGATCGCGGAACGATCGGCCGTCGATGTACGGGCGTCATTTCATTTCGGATTTGGGATTTGGAATTTGGGAAAAGGCAGCAGTGGGTTGTCCAGATCAAGAACCAATCCCGGTTGAAATCCCAAATCCGAGTTCCCAGATCCCAAATGCAACGGGACCGTTGTATTTGCGATTTCCAATTTGCGATTCGCGACTGGTCGGGATTCGCACGCCTTTCGTCCGGGTCCGGCGTCGAATCGCGCACTCGGCGTCACGCGTAAACGCGTATCTTATGCGGGTTGGCGAAATCGAAAATCGAAAATCCAAAATCGACTCATTCTCCGCACAGGAACGGGATCTTGCGGGTTACGGCTTTGCCCGGTATGCGCTGTCCGATGATCTTTGCGGTGATCGTCACGTCGCTGCACATCGCCGGATAGAGCCAGAGCGGCTCGAACCAGATTCCGTCCGACCCGATCAGGCCGATCTGTTCGGTCTTTGACGCCTTGATCTTGGTCCCTTCCTTGACGGTCATCTGGAGCTTTCGTCCGGCCTCGAAACTGCCTGCCTCGCCCTCGATCTCAAAAACGACGAACAGCGATATCGACAGGTCATTGAAGAACGAACGGCCGTCGCCCGGCTTCAGTTCCTCGTCGAATTTTCCGGTTGCTGAATCGTACGGGACGATCTTGATGTTCTTTATCTTATAGTCCGGCGCCTTCGTTTGCGCCGCGACCGTGGCCGAACCGATGGTTATCATCGCCGCGCACATCATCAACAAATTGATTGCTTTCTTCATCTGTCTTGTCGTGTCTCCTATTCGATTTGATCGATGTTCCAATTGTTACCGGGATCTCCGATGTCCGGCGGCCGATCCCGGGATGCTTGTGTTTTTCAAAAACGCGCTATCGGCTGCCGCTGAAAGTGAGTTCGCCGTTGACGATAGTTCCCACGCAGTGCGACGTAAATTCGAAAGGATCGCCGTCGAACATCGCGATATCGGCGTCCTTTCCGACCGCGATCGATCCGACGCGGTTGTCGATTCCGAGGATCTTCGCGGCGTCGATAGTGATCGATTCCAGCGCGCCCTTCGGTCCGAGCCCGTTTGATGCGGCCATCGCGGCTTCGAAAAGTACCACGCGGGTTTTCGGGACGTAGCCTTCATAACCGCTTTGGAGTGCGACGATGATGCCCGCGGCGCGAAGTTTCGCGGCCGTTTCGAGCGAAAGGCTCTCCCGCGATCCGGAGTTTCGGGCCATCGTCGGATGAACGATCACCGGAAATCCCGACGCTTTAATGTCGTCGACGACCTGCATCGCTTCGGACGCTCCGTCGAGCACCAGACGGATGTTGAACTCCTTCGCGATCCGAAGGGCCGTCGAAATGTCCTGCGCCTTCTCAGCGGTCACAAGAAGCGGGATCTCGCGCTTAAGCACGCGTTGCCACATTTCCAGCTTGAGGTCGCGCGGCTCGCCTTTATAGGCAGCGGCCCTAATCAGTTCCGCCCTCAGCATCGCGGCCTGTTTGGCGCGCGTTCCGGGCGGACGCCCGCCCTGGACAAGTGAGTCTGTGCCGAGCGTGACGGCGATCATTGCGGTCGGAACGAAGACCGCCTCCTCGATATCGCGGCCGACGGTTTTCGCGATCAGCGTCTGGCCCGAGACGAGCGCCGAAGGCTGGTGTCCACTGTGGATCGTCGTGACGCCGAAACCGCGGACCCATTCGATGAGGCGTTCCTGGGCGTCGTAAGCGTCGATGGCGCGGAGTTCGGGCTGGATCGGCGAACTGCCGTCGAGCGCCATCTGATCGTGCGGCTGGTTCAGGTAACCGTTGAGTCCGATCACGGTATGCGCGTCGATCAGGCCCGGCGTGACGACCTTCGCCGAAACGATCTTGTAATCGGCCGGGATCCTTATCTGCGACGCGGGGCCGACGGCCTCGATCTTGCCGCCGCGGATAAGAACGACGCCGTTCGCGATCGGATCGCCGGCCATCGTCCAGACGGTCTCGCCGCGGACGGCGATCTGCGCCGACGCGGTAACCGAGAGCGAAACTGCAATGATCGCCAGCGCCAACAGCCGCTTGAGATCCGAAATCCGAAATCCAAAATCCGAAATCATCATCGTTCCCCCTCGACATCGCCGTCAAAACAATCGATATGCGCGAACTTGTCGTTCGATGCCCCGAATCCGCCGACCGCGAGCAGGAAATCGGTCGGAACCGAGCGGTCGAAGACCTTCTTGCCCTCGACCCAGGTTTGCTCGACGTGCGTGTAAACGCTCAAAGGATCGCCCGAGAGGACGATGAAATCGGCGTCCTTTCCGGCCTCGAGCGAGCCGACCCGTTCCTGCAGATCGAGCATTATCGCGCCCGCCATCGTCATTCCGTAGAGCGCCTTGTCGCGGCTCATCCCGAAACGGACAGCCATCCCGGCAGATCTCAGGAACCACCGCGAGTCGGTGATCGAATCGTCGGTGTGGAAACCCGCCAATGCGCCGGCTTTCTCGAGCGCCGCGCCGTTCGTCATCGAAACGTCGACCGTCTCGAGTTTGCCACCCGGCGAGTCGATCATGATGATCGATGAGGGAACGTTCGCCTTCGCGATCTGATCGGCGACCTTCCAGGCCTCCGAGACGTGCTGCAGAACGAGTTTGAAGCCGAATTCCTGCTTCAAACGAAGGACCGTCAAGATATCGTCGTGGCGGTGCGTGTGGAAATGGACGACGCGCTTGCCGTCGAGAGCCTCGACAAGGGCTTCCATGGCGAGGTCCCGCGGCGGCAGTTTCGTTTTGTCGTCGCCGGCCTTTGCGATCTTTGCCTTGTATTCCTGCGCCTTGATGAACTGTTCGCGGACCAGCGCGGCGCTTTTGGCACGCGTTCCCGGAAAATTGCCGCCGCCCGGGCGGATCGGATTCGTGCCGTTCGCGAATTTGATCCCACCCATATACCTTCCGTCCTTGTCGAAGATCAGCAGATCGTCGATCTTCGAAGCATCGTCGCGGAGTTTCAGGTAGAGCGTCTGGCCGCTGTTGAGGTGGCCGGAGCCGGGCATCACATTGACCGTCGTGATGCCGCCCGCCTGCGCGCGCTGCAGGCTCGAGGCGCGGACGTTCAGCGAGTCAAGCAGGCGAACATCGGGTTGGATCGGGCTCGAGCCGTCGGCACCGGCGGTTTCTCCGATATGGCTGTGCGTGTCAACGAGTCCGGGCATCAGGATCTTCCCTTTGAGATCGACGATCTGCACGTCCGAAGAAAGACGCACCGACCGGGCATCGCCGACGGCCACGATCTTGCCGTTCTGTATGAGGAGCACGCCCGATTCGATCGGCGCTCCGATGATCGGGATGATCCGGGCATTCGTGAATGCGATCGGACGCGTTTGGGCGGCGAGCGGCACGACAAGCGCGCAGAGCACCAACAAGCTGCAGATTGTTCGTTTCATTCGTTCTTCCTTTGTTTGAGTTTCAACCGGATTGCTACGCTAAATTGCAACGAAATGGTCTCGGTGTCAAGAATCGCGACACGAAATCGTGTGCCCCGGTATTCTCCCAATCATCAGCAAAAATCGCGTAAACGAGACAAATACGCGGGTTATGGGATTAAGTCGGCCCGTCCGACCGGTTCGGCACGCCGGTTGATAGAGCAAACAGAGCACGCTGCGGAAATCAAATGAAATAATTGGGAGATCAGACGAATATGAAGAGAATTGTCATTTTGGCGGCAATGATCGTCGTTGCCCTGAGTTTTGCATCGATCGACGTCTCGGCACAGCAGCGCGCGCGTAAGAAATCCAAAGGACTCTTGACGAACCTTGCGATCGTCGGGGGCAGCACCGTCGCCGGAGCATTGATCGGGCGCGGTCGAAACGGCGCGATGATGGGGGCCGGAGCCGGATTGCTCTATGCCTCAAGCCGCAAGGGAACGAAACGTCGTTACGCCGACAGCAATTTCCGCCGGGCCGCGAAGATCGGCGGAGGGACGCTGCTCGGAATGGGAACGGGAGCCTGGCTCGGCGGCAAAAAGGGAATGATAATCGGCGGCCTCGCAGGAGCCGGCGCTACCTACCTGTACACCAAGAACGGCCGGAAGTACTACCGTTCGCGCGACGGTCGGATCTATTCGGTCAAGCGCTGACGGCGGCCGGCAAGACCACCCTGAAGGTCGTTCCGGAGATCTGTCCCGGAACGACCTCGATCCTGCCTCCGTGGGCCGTCACGATCCCGTAGCAGACGGCAAGGCCCAGCCCGGTGCCGTGCCCGGCGGGTTTGGTGGTGAAGAACGGATCGAATATTTTCTTCAGATCATCCGGCTCGATGCCCTCGCCGGAATCGGAGACGGTCGCGATCAATTCGTCGCCCTTAACGGCCGTGGCAATTGCAAGCGAGCCGCCCTCGGGCATTGCGTCGCGGGCGTTCAAGACGAGGTTCAGGAAGACCTGTGAAAGCTGATCCGGATCGGCGAAGATTCGCGGAAGGCCGGCGGCGAAGTTGGTATCGACGGCCAGTCGTTGGAAGGACTTGTCGAACCTTGCCAGTCTCAGCGCCTTCTCGATCACCGCGTTGAGGTCCACGTTCGATCTCGCCGCTGGCCTAACCCGGGCGAAATCCATCATATCCTTCGTCACCTGCGAGATCCGCATTATCTGGGTTTCGATCAATTTCAGGTTCTCGGAAAAGCGTTCGTCGCGGGAATTCTTGCGCATCATCTGGATCAGCGACGAAATCGAAGCCAACGGATTGTTGACCTCGTGCGCGACGCCGGCTGAAAGGGTTCCCATTGCCGCCAGTTTCTCTGTCCTGATCAATTGATCGTTGAGCCTCCGCATCCGCTCGATGTCATCCGCCATTTTACGGCTCATCTCATTGAACGACTGCGCGAGGAGCCCGATCTCGTCGTTGCTGTGGCGGCCCTCGACCTCGGTCCCGTAGTTGCCGTCGGTGACCCGCACGGCGGCGAGCGTGATCCGCTGCAGCGGCCGGGAGATCGTCCTGACGATGAGCAGAAGCAACAGCAGGTTCGGGACCAAGGCCGAGATTACGCTGAAAACCAGGTAGCGTCGCCACGCCTCGAAACTGGTACCGTCCTGAAACGCCCACCAGACGATCGGGATCTGAAAGACCGTGAAACTGACGATCGCGACGGTCGCAATGCTGAGCGCGATCTTGTACGTGATCGGAAAAAGCCGGAACTGGTCGAACGCGTTTTCGAGCGAGAAGAGCTTGAAGTTGGAAATCGCGTAGGCGTAGATCAGGACGCCCGGCAGGACGAAGATCGCGCTGTACGGCAGCAAATAATAGAGCCCGAAGAACGGAAAGACGATGTTCGCCGCGGTCTTCAGTAGGCCGGTGACGATCAACGCCCAAAGGATCGCCCCGACCTGCTGGCCTTGCTGGGTGTTGCGGAGCGTGCGGTATTTTCGGTAAAGGACGATCGCTCCGTAGGCGAAAACGAAATAGACGTATATCACGAAGGCGTACGCGAGCGGCGCGAGATCGATCACGAATCGGTCATCCGAAAACCCCGCATTTCGCCATAGAAGACCGAAGAAAGCCGCAGGGATCAGGACCAGGGACGGCGCGAACAGGATGGCCGCCTTTCTTCGCGGCGTGCGGGAGTTTTCCGGAAAGACCCAGGCGAAAACGACCAGCGAGCACTGCATCAGGAGCGCGATGACGAAACTCGCGGCGGCCCACCATCCGGCACTGTCGTTCTTTCCGTGAAAGTTCCAAAAAACGAGGTCCTTGATCGTCCAGAGCGCGAGGAAGGCGATGAACGTCGCGAACGTCTGGTGCGCTCGGTTGCGCGGGTTCGCGACAAACACGTAGAACCCGAGAAGGACCAAAAGGAAGAGCGCAAACAGATGAAGCAGGACGAGCATCAACTGAATATTAGGTTCGGGCGGGCGAAATGGCAATCGTCGCGAAAGTCGCGGTCTAGCGGTCGATCTTTATCTTGAGCGCGATCCCAAAGGCGTTGACGTACTTGAAGGCGAATCCCCGATTGTTCTGCAGCAAATAGTAAAAGTCGGCCGACACGGTGGGCGAGAACTTCTTCGAGATACCGGCCGAAAATTCGTTTCGAGTGAATTTCGTCAATTGAAACTCGAAGTACGGTTCATCGGCGACGAACGGCGCGAAGATCTCCTTGCCGTTGCGCTTGACCGGGATAGCGATCTGGATCTTGTTGCGGTACCTTGTCGAATCGGAACGGCTGTTGCGGAAGCGATGCTCGATTCTGTTCCGGTCCTTGATCGAGAAGGCCTTGAACTGGCGTTCGATGCCGACGTCGAGTCTGATCCGGCTTTCCGATTCGCGACGGCCCGCGAACGGTTGGTCCGCCCGATAAAGATAGGCCGGCGTCAAAGTAAGGTAGCGGTTGACTCGGAACTCGAGACCGGCCGCGATCCGCTCATCGACGGGGCGCGAAAGATTTCTGCCGAAACGAAGCGTGCCGACAAGAACGATCGAGACCTTCGGGGTCTTCTTATCGGCCTTTTTGATGATCGGAATCGTGACGTAGGCATCCGTCCAGATCTGGGTATCGCGCTCCGGCGGTACCTGGGCCGCGCACGACAATGCAAACACGGCGAGAATAAGGAAGGCGATTCGGCTCATCGTTCTGGATGTTAACGATGTCTTAACTAATCGTTACATCCGTAACATACTTCCAGTGCCGTCAAATTACAAGCAAGCAGATGCTTTGGGGCGGGAATGATCGGGGTGTCGACCGACGCTTCGGTCGGAAAATGGCGGTGGAACCGATTGGCGACCTGGTGGCGGTCGGTTGCGAACGGCACGGACTCACGCGGCTCGGTCAAGTGAGATTCTTTCGTTTTCCGAACGCCGGTCGACCGGTTGAACGTCGTTGGCAACGGCACGATGACGGTCTCCGATCAGTCGCTCGAGCTCGGCCATCGCGGCCCTATCGAATGAGAAGTTTCGCGACAGATCCTCGCGCGCAAGGTCACGGTGGGCGACGAGCCTGCCGATCGCGCGTCGTTGAAGCGCGCGCTCGGCGGTAGTCAACGGCGCGCGGCCCGAGATACGACCGAGTTCCCGGATCGATTCGACCGGTTCGCGATCCGCATTTCTGATCTCGAGGGCCAGCCCGACGAACCGATCAAACGCCTCGCGAAAAGCGAGGACCCGAAATTCCGGATCCCGCCTCATTAGTTCGGCTTCGCGCCGACGCCTGAACTCAGAGATTTCAAATTCCCGAACAACCATTTCCGCGCGGTCGGAATCATACAATCCTCGAAACGCGTCGGATCTCAAAAGAATGCTGCCGGCGACGATTGGCCAGAAGAACAAAACGAAGAACGGTCGAAGATAGGAATGCGGACCGCGATTGTCCGAGGAAACGAGGGAATAGACCGCGAACGGCGCGCCGCACGCCAAATAGATGATGAGAAGGTCGAAAAAGTCCATCACTTACTCCGCGGAGCAAGAAATATGCCACTCTGGCGCATGTTTCTTGAATATCCTCGTTCTTAAGGAAAGTCGGTTTTGCAGGGGGGTTTTTGAAAAACCTGGAACATAATCCGCGGGCCGTTCGTTACATGGATTTGCAATACGCGAAATCGGCAAGAAGATTTTGCAGATTGCAAAGAAAAGCGCAAAAGCCGGTGACACGGCACGTCAGAACAAGCAAGGGAAAGGAGAGTTACAAGAGTTTATGTCAGCCAAAGGAAAGATCAAGGTAATCAAGAAGGGCGAGCAGGTAGTTGCCCAAAAACCGCAACCGCGCGTTTCCGCGAAAGTGCAGGTTCGGGAAATGGTGGGCAACGTTACGACTTGGGTCAGCGAGTTTCAGCATCGCAAGAGTGAAGAAGCGAAAACGGCTTTCGAACAACTGTTCGCGCAACCGCAGCCGCAGACCAACGGCGCGTAGAAAAGTTCCCTCCGAGGTAATCTCCGTTTGTGTTTTTGAGGCAGCCGGCGTCGGCGGCCTCTTTTTTTGTTTCGGGCGTCGTTT
>CAZARD010000085.1:0-2866 GCA_964487505.1 uncultured Blastocatellaceae bacterium
CCGAGTCCCGGCGGAAGCATTCCGCCGATCTGGCCCTTCAGTTTCTCTTCGACCTTGCGGCGGGCCTCGCCGAGCGCCGCCATCGTCAGATCCTGGATCATCTCGACATCGCCGTCTTTGACGAGATCCGGTGAGATCGTCAAATCGACGACCTCGAAATCGCCGCGCATCTTGACGACGACCGCGCCGCCGCCGGCCGAAGCGTCGACGACCGTCGTCTTCATCTGTTTGGCCATTTCTTCCTGCATCTTCTGGGCCTGACGCATCATTGAATTAAGGTCCATTCCACCGGGAAGTTTCATAATATCGTTCCTGTTTCCAATTCGTGATCGGGTTCGACAAGTATAGCATCCGCCTCCGAGATGCGTCCAAACAGATCGGCGCCGAGAGCCGCACTTATCGGGAACCGCCTTTAAGGCCGGTGAAGTAGCGAAGCCAATCGTCTGCTGTTTTGCGGTCGATGATGTTTACGGTCACGTTGTTGACCGCCGTCGATTCGACGGTTTCGAGGAATTTGGAACGGGCGATCCGTTCGAAATTCAGGTTGTCGATCCCTTTTCCGGCCGAAAGGAGCGTCAGCCGGAAGTACTTGCCGCCCGCGACCGAATCGCTTTCCATCTCGAGAGTGTAGCTGCTCTCGGCGTCGATCCTGTCGAGCGGGCAAACGAAAGTTTCGATCGTCGACGCGACGAGCCTTCCGCCGTCCGCGTCATAACCGACTTCCGTTATCTCGAGCGTATTCTTCCTACGGTCAACGAAATAGTACGCGACCGAACGGCCTTTGCCATTCGAGAAGGCATAGTCGATCTGGTTGAACAGCTTTCCGCGGACGGCGACCTTTGCGGCGCCGAGCTTCACGACTTGCGATCTTTGTGCAGTTGCCACCGAAGCGGAAAACGTCAGAACCGCAAAAACGAGAATGATCCTTTTCAACATAATCCGATCCTTCAAGCGATTTCGTGCTCCGTTTCGTATCAGTGCCATCGGATCATTTGAAGAATACCGCGCCACCGAAGGTCACAAGCAAGATGACGCTCACGAAGGCGTTGGTCGTGAAAAAGGCGGCATTCATCCGGCTTAGGTCATTGGGTTTGACCAAGGTGTGTTGGTAGACGAGGAGGACGCCGACCGCACCGACTCCAGCGAGCGCCATCCAGCCGAGCTCCGAGACCGCGTAGAGGAGCAGCAGTACGACGAACGACTGCAAGTGAAAGATCCGCGCGATCCAGAGAGAATTGCCAATGCCGAATCTCGCTGGGATCGAACGGAGTCCCGCCTTCCGGTCGTAGTCGTAATCCTGACAGGCATACATCACGTCGAAACCGGCCGTCCACATCATCACGACCAATGACAACAAGATCGGGATCTCCGAATCGATCGCCCCTCGGACGGCGATCCAGGCGGCCGTCGGACTGATCGCGAGCGCCCAGCCCAGGACAACGTGAGCAAGGCTCGTGAGCCGTTTTGCGTACGAATAGCCGAGCACGCTTGCGAGCGCGACCGGCGAAAGCACGAAAGTCAGCCAGTTCAGAAAATAGGCGGCCAGTTCGAAAAGGACGACCGACGCGGCCAGGAACGCCCACGCGAAGCCAACCGACAGCTTTCCGCTCGGAAGTTCGCGGTTCGCCGTCCGCGGATTCTCGGCGTCGAACTTGCGGTCGATCAGCCGGTTGAACGTCATCGCCGCCGACCGCGCCCCGACCATCGCGAGCGTGATCCCGAGCATCTGTCGCCAAGCAGGCAGTCCGTCCGCCGCGAGGATCGCGCCAAGAAACGCGAAGGGAAGCGCGAACAGCGTGTGCTCGAACTTGATCATCCCGAGGGTCGTCTTAAGCTTCAGCCAGAAGGAATTCATCGAAGGGGAAATCTTACCAAAAAAAATCGCCGGTGCTATAATTGCGGCCGTAATGATCACGGAACTGGTTGAAACTTGGAAGATAAACGATCGGATCGTGCTCTATCTGCTCGACGCGATCGACGAAGCGCATTTTGGCGACGCGCAGGCGTCAAAAGGCCGAAATGTCGGCGAACAGTTCGCGCATATCAACAATGTCCGGCTGATGTGGCTGAAGGCTGCGATGCCCGAATTGATGGGTCGCGTCGTCAAGATCGAAAGGACCGATGCCGGAAACAAGGCCCTACTGCGCGATGCTTTGGTCAGATCGGGCGAGGCCGTCGCGGAGATGATCGCCGCGTCCGGAGGACGGATCAAGGGATTTAGGCCTCACGCAACGGCGTTCGTGACCTATTTGAGCTCGCACGAAGCGCACCATCGCTCGCAGATCGTCCTCGCGTTGAAGCAATCGCGCCACGCGCTAGACAAGAAGACGCTATTCGGGATCTGGGAGTTTGGCGTCCGTTGAGCGAAAATGCCATCCGGGAATACTCACGACGCGCTCACGTTTCTTTTTCTTGCCCCGATCTACGCGGCAGCGTACGTTATCGTCCGTGAGCCGATCCAGCCGGCAGTTGTTACCGGCGGATTCCTCTTCGGCGCGCTGATGTTCGGCCCGGACCTCGACACTGCGAGTTCCCAATACACTCGCTGGGGCACGTTTCGGTTCCTTTGGTTCCCATACCGCAAGTTCTTCCCGCACCGTTCGCGTTGGTCCCACGGTCTGGTTTTCGGAACCTTCATCCGGGTTGTGTATTTTGCAGGGGCGGTAACTTTGGCGACGTTCGCTGCGGCGTATGTGATTGCGACATATCGGGGCGGGGATCTTCCAAGATTCGCCGAGTTTGCCGAATCGTGGCGATCGATCGGGGTCTGGGCGAGATCCAACCTCGGGGATCATTCGCTGGCGGCGGCTTTTGCGGGCCTCTGGCTGGGGGCCGCGAGCCACTCCCTGACCGACATCGCCGTCAG
>CAZARD010000085.1:2966-11843 GCA_964487505.1 uncultured Blastocatellaceae bacterium
TCCGACGCGCGCGCTCGCGAGGCGTTGCGCCTGTTTGCGGATCGCGTCCGAGATGTTCCGGTTCTTGGACATTGCCAGAAGATCTTTGGTCTGAAGACGTGTCAGGATGCTCATCGAGTTTGCGAGCGGCGTTCTTGGATTTTGCGCGAGTTTGATCATTATCTGATAGTTGCGGGCCCAGTTGCGGTTGATCGCGATCAGTCGGAGGACCTCTTCCGGAACGGTGCGCATAGTCGCGATTTTCTCAACCTCCTGTTCGGTTATCTTCGGGTTCTGGATGACCGCCTGCGCGACGATCCGGTTCGGATCCCGGATCAGGATGTTGCGGGCCTCGCGGTCACCCTTCATCGCCAGCCGCATCCGATCCTTCATATTCATCCGCATCACGCGGTTGATCATCGAGATCCGTTCTGACGAAATCGAATCGTCTTCGACCCGAAGTTCCCCGAGAATCTTGTTGACGATCGCTTCACGCTCTTCGGGCGATTCCTCATAGAGTTCTTCGATAAGGTCGAGCGAAAGCCAGCTGTCGTCGATCTCGGAATCGAATACCTCGATATGCTCGGCAAGAAGTACCGCGTCCTCAAACGCCCGGTCGCTGTCATCCTTTGCGAATTCCGCTTTTTCGATGAACTCTGCGGCGGCTTCCTTTCCCTGCGCCCGCAACTCGTTCGCGATCTGCTGGGCGCCGCGTTCCTTTTCGAAGAATTCGCGCTTGGTCTCGGACGCGCGGCGCTCGGCTTCGGCCGTTCGGTACGGGTTGTTGATGATCGCGTCGATAATGGCCGGCGTTCGGATGAGCAACTGCTGGTTGACCGCGATCAGTTCGAGCAGGTCGCCGTTCTTCGTCGATCGGGCGAACCGGGCGATCGAGTTATCGGGCGTCTTATGGTTGATGAGGATAGCCTCGTAGGCCTCGATCGGGAGATTATCGACATTTGTGAAAAAATCCAGCACCCGCGGCGCCGCTTCCGCCGATTCGAAGACGGGTTGCAGGGCCGCCGGATCCTGCCCCATCAGCGTCTGACGGGCCGTTTCCGATAGTTCAAGATCGGAGTCCTTCGTCATCGCGACGAGAATCTCGAGAAGATCGCCGTGCGCGATCGGAAGAATTCCGCGCGCTGCCGCAAGTTTCGCCGGCTTCGGCGCGGTCCCTTCGATGATCGCCTTGACGGCCGGATTTTTAGAATTTACTTCGAATTCCATAGCTGGGAAGCGTAGTATTTGAGGTTTGGAACCGGCGGGAAAAGGGCCTGAGCCGCTTTTGTCAAAGCAATTGTAACACAAACAAATTTTGCTTGGATAGATTCTTGACTAACAAAAGTTGATAACTTACTTTAAATTGGTAAGGCCTGCCCCCTAGCTCGGCATCGAACTCTTCGGACTTAGGAAACCATTTATTCATAACATTTGCCCATGATAAAAGATCAATTGAAGCAGCTCATTGCCGAGAAGCGCGCGTGCGTCGGCGTCATCGGGCTCGGTTACGTCGGACTTCCGCTGATCATCGAATTCGCCCTCAAGGGTTATCCGGCCATCGGATTCGAGGTCGATAACGGAAAGGTCGAAACGCTGAACGCCGGAACTTCGCATATCGTCGACGTTCCTTCCGAAAATGTCGCAAAGGCGCTGGCTGACGGAACGTTCACGGCGACCGTCGATTTCAGCCGGTTGGCGGAATGCGACGTGATCATCATCTGCGTTCCGACGCCGCTCCGAAAGACGAAGGACCCGGATATGTCGTACATACTGGCGGCCGGCGAGGAGATAAAGCGTTACGCGCGGCGCGGCCAGCTCGTGATCCTCGAATCGACTACCTACCCGGGAACGACCGATGAGGTCTTGCAGCCGATGATCGAGGAAGCCGGTCTCAGGCTTGATGAGGATTTCCTGCTCGCGTTCTCGCCCGAGCGCGTCGATCCGGGCAATCCGCAGTTCCTGACGCACAACATCACAAAGGTTGTCGGCGGAGTCGGCAAGGATTCGACCGAGGTCTCGGCGTTTCTTTATTCGCAGATCGTCGAAAAGGTCCATCCGGTCAGTTCGGCGCGCGTCGCCGAAGCCGCGAAGCTTTGGGAGAACACGTTCCGCGCGATCAACATCGGGATGGCGAACGAGATGGCGAAGGTCTGCAACGCGCTCAACATCGATACCTGGGAAGTCGTCCGGGCCGCCGCGACGAAACCTTTCGGATTTATGCCGTTCTATCCCGGGCCAGGGATTGGGGGGCACTGTTTGTCAGGAAAGGAGTCCGTGATCGTGCGCGACGCGATCAGTAAGCGGGTTGAGGATCTTGAGACGCTGTTCGAGAGCGAGTCGGTCAAGGGACGAGTTCGCATTTTCAATGTTCACGGCAGCGAAGTCATCCACAAGCCGAGGCTTGAGGCGCTTTCGGTTAATCTTGAAACGAACACTCCGGAGTGGCGGCCGGTCGAGTATATTTTCAAGAGAAAGACTGATTCCGATCTCGTCCGGATCACTACGAGCGACAACCGAAAACTTACCGTGACTGATCAGCATCCGATGTTGGTCACACGAGAGGACGGCAGCCTGGTACAGGTGCTCGCAAAGAATCTCAAGCCTTCTGATCGTTTGCCGATCCAAAACGGGAACCACGGTTTGCCGAGCGTTGGCCTTCTTGCCATCGATTTGATCGAACTTATCCCGGAAAAGATGCGCCGGAAGATTAGAGTCGTACTCAGCGAATCGAACCTCGTGCAATTTCGCGAAGCGTTGCGTGGTCATCTTGCGCCTGAACGGATTTGGGAACTTTCAAAGGTCAACTACCTGAGCTTGAGCGAGTTTCTGAAAGTAGAAAAGCATCTTGGTTTGAACCGGATCGATCTGAAACTTCGAATCGGACGCGGTCCGTCATCGAGTAGTTTTCCCGCAGTCGTTCGGCTCACGAAGGATTTCGCGCGACTGGTGGGCTATTATCTGGCGGAAGGTTGCGCGACGTTGGAAAAGGGCAACTACAGGATCAGATTTAGTTTCAATCGGTCTGAGACCGGATTCATCGATGATGTCCGATCCATTTTGCGCGACCAACTTGGCGTCGAATCGTCGGTTCATGATTCCCGGGTTCATCAAGTAACGCATATTCGCGTTGCGTCGGCGCTCTTCGGATGGCTGATAGTTGACATATTGAACTGCGGGCGACACTCGACGGAAATGAAGGCGCCGGATTTCTTCCTTAACCTCTCGGAAGCGCATAAGATCGAACTTCTAAAAGGACTGTTTCGAGGCGACGGCGACGTCTATGTTACCTCGGGCAGGCAATCCTACACGAGGAACGGGCGTCGTTACGAGCACCGAAACACGAGTGCTGAGGTTGGTTACTTCTCGAGTTCCAAGAAACTGTTCCGCCAAGTGACGTTTCTTCTGCAGGAGATGGGTTTTACACCGACGTTCAACCGTTCGAAGCCCCATCTCCGACTCAAGGGTGCGAAACAGATCGCGCGCCTCGCGGATTGGCTTGGAGAGAAGGGGGAGAAACTCAGGACCTACTTCTCGAACGGACTCCGAACAGTATCCGGCAGAACTTTCAAGACGATCGGAAATCTCGTAACCGTACCGGTCAAATCCGTCGATACAATCCGGAGTTCGACGCCAAACCTGGTCTACTCCATCGAGGTCGAGGGAAATCATACGTTTGCGACGAGCTACGGTCTCTTTGTCCACAACTGCATCCCGCTGGACCCGCACTACCTATCGTGGAAGGCCCGGCAGCACGGATTCGATTCGCAGTTCATCACGCTCGCCGAACAGATCAATTCGGGAATGCCGCGTTATGTTGCCGGATTGGTGCGCGACGCGCTCAATGACCAGTTGAAATCGGTCAAGGGTTCGAAGATCCTGATCCTCGGCGTCGCCTACAAGAAGGACATCGACGATATGCGGGAATCGCCGGCGCTGTCGGTCATCGACCTTCTGCGCTCGCGCGGGGCCGAAGTCGTCTATCACGACAGCTTTGTTCCCGAAGTGACCTTCGATCACTCGTACCATATCGGTGTCGGAGATCCGCTTTATAATCAAGACCTTACGGACGAGCTTTTGGAATCGGCCGACTGCGTCGTCATCTGCACCGAGCATTCGGACGTCGACTACGCGCGTGTCTGCCGGCTTTCGAAGGTCATCGTCGATACGCGAAACGCGCTCAGCGAAGAGATTCGCAACGGAAGCAGCGCGAAGGTCGTCCGACTCTGATTCGATCAGCGATGCTCAAGGTCCTCAACATCGTCGGCGCCCGGCCGAATTTCATGAAGATCGCGCCGATCGTGCGCGAGATGAGGAAGCGCGCCGCCGAGTTTGAACCGCTCATCGTCCACACCGGACAGCATTACGATGAGGCGATGTCCGATTCTTTCTTCCGTGATCTCGGGATCCCGGAACCCGATCACCACCTCGAGGTCGGTTCCGCATCGCACGCAGTTCAGACCGCGCGGATAATGACGGCATTCGAGCCGGTGCTTCTCGCCGAAAAACCCGACTGGGTGGTCGTCGTCGGCGATGTCAATTCGACGATCGCCTGCGCGCTTGTTTGCGCGAAGCTCGGTGTCCGCGTCGCTCACGTCGAGGCCGGCCTGCGTTCGCGCGACCGGACGATGCCCGAAGAGATCAACCGTCTGCTGACCGACGCCATCTCCGACCTGTTGCTGACGACTTCGACCGATGCCGACGAGAATCTACGGAACGAAGGTGTGTCCGCGGAGAAGATACGGTTCGTCGGCAACGTAATGATCGACTCGCTGTTCTACAGTCTCGAAAAGGCGTCTCAGCTTTCCGCGCGGCGCGATCTTGGACTTGAGGAACGGAACTACTGCGTGACGACGCTGCACCGGCCTTCGAACGTCGATGATCCGGTCGTGTTCGGGGGGCTGATCGACGCGCTCCGGGACATCTCGGAACGGCTGCCGATCGTCTTTCCGGTTCATCCGCGAACGCGTGCGAACATCGGACGGTTCGGCCTTGAGACGAAGATCGCCGGGTCCGGGATCCGTCTCATCGACCCGCTGGGTTATCTCGATTTCCTCAACGTGTATTCCGGTTCGAGGCTCGTTCTGACCGATTCGGGCGGGCTTCAGGAAGAGACGACGGCGTTGGGAATCCCGTGCCTGACGCTGCGCGAGAATACGGAACGGCCGATCACGATCGAACTCGGAACGAACCGGCTCGTCGGAACGGATCCGCAGACCATCCGCGCCGCCGCGTTCGAGGTCCTCGACGATGACCGTTCAACGGAAACGCGAATTCCGCCGCTTTGGGATGGCCGCGCGGCCGAGCGGATCTGCTATGCGCTCGCCGCGTCGGCGTGGGTCCCGACCGCGATCGCGTAATACTCGGGGCGTCGGCGTTGATCCCTTTGAGATCGATCTGTTGCGAAGAGCAACGTGACCCCTGATCGCGGGATTTTGCGCGCCTTTTCACTTGTGTTTTAATGATGCTTCCGATATGAGTGAAAATTGTCTATTCTGCCGGATCATCGCGGGTGAAATACCTTCGTCAAAGGTCCACGAAGATGAGGTCTGTTTCGCGTTCAACGATATCAGCCCGCAGGCGCCGACCCATATCCTGATCGTTCCGCGCGAGCATTTTGATTCGCTCGACACCGCCGGGACCGAGCATCGGGACACGATCGGGCATCTGTTGCTGACCGCAGCCGCGATCGCCCGCTCAAAAGGGTTCGCCGAAGACGGATACCGTGTCGTAGTGAACACGAACGGCGACGGTGGGCAAACCGTTTTTCATCTTCACGTGCATTTGCTCGGCGGCCGTCCGTTCGTTTTTCCACCGGGATGAAAAATCGCGGCGAACCATTTTTCGGATGCGGCTTCTAAGGTCGGGAGTTCTTGTTGAGGGTTGGGAATTGGAATGCGAATTTCATTGATCATTTTTCTCGGCGCGGCGATCGCGCTGTCACAAAGCGGGTGCGGAAAATCAGGGCCCGCGAACTCGAACAGCGGTACGACGAACGCGAATGTCAACTCGAATTCGGCCCCTGAAGCCTTGCCCGATTTCCCGGACGCGAAAACGGCGCTGGCCGAAGGAAACCGCCTTTTTGATATCAACAAGACGGACGAGGCGATCCGGGCGTACCGGAAAGCGGTCGAACTCGACCCCGATCTCGGGGAAGCCTGGTTCAAGCTCGGCGTCGCCTATGCGCTGATCGAACGCGAGAAGGAGCTCGAGGCGGTGAATGACCAGGTCGAATACTCACCGACTCCGACGCCTTCGAAAAAAGATAAGGAAGCAGCCCGCACGAAGGACTCGGAAAAAGCATTCGAAAACGCGGTCAAGGCCTACAAGAAATTGCTCTCGGCAAACGTCAAGGACGATGTCGCGCATTTCAATCTCGGACGCGCCTACGACAAGCTCAACGAGGACGAGGATGCGCTGAAGTCGCTGCGGGAAGCGGTGAAATTGAAGCCGGACAGCACCGAGTACCAGACCGGGCTCGGGTCGATACTGATCAAGCTCGCAAAGTATGACGAGGCGGTCAAGGTGCTGAAGAAAGCGCTCGAACTCGATGCCGAGAATTCGCAGGCGGAAGAGCTTTTGGAAAAGGCGGACGCCGGACGCAAACGCATCAATTTCAGCGTCACCCCGAAACCGCAGCAAACGTCGGGCTCATCGAACACGGCCAAGACCGACGATCTCGGCGGAGATACGCTGCCGACGCCATCGGCCAAGCCGACGCCCGGGAAGACACCGGCCCCGAAGCTCGACAAGAAGGGCGACCAGTAAGAGCCACGGCATTTGGGATTTCGGATTTGGGATTTGGGATTTGTGGGTCCCAAATCCGAAATCCCAAATCCCAAATCCGAAATCCCAAATCGAACTTGTTTCCTATCTCCACACCCGGCACCGCTCCTGTATCACCTTGACACCATTGTGTCGCTTCGGTTATGAGTTGTGAAGGACCCGCGACACATTTATGAAGATCGAACTCGAGATACCGCAAACCCTTTCACTTGAACGAAAAGTAAAGATGCACGAAGCGCGCGAGGCGATCATCGACCGGCTCGCGCGGGATCTTCCGACGAATATCGATCTGCAGCGATTCCTCAACGTCGTTGTTTCGGAACTTGGCCGAATGATGCAGGCCGACCGGTGCGATCTCCTGCAGCTTACGCCCGACAGCGAACTCAAGATCAGCCACGAATGGCGCCGTAACAAATCGATCCCGTCGAGCCTAGGGACCCAGATCCCGATCGACGTCGTCAAACTCGCTGAGCGGTTCGACATCTCAAGGCCGATCGCGATCCACGACATTGCCAAGGCCGACAACTCGACCTTGAAATTCTTTGCCAAGGCGCTTGAGACCAAATCGTTGCTCATTGTTCCGATCAGCCTGAGCGGCAAACCGCTCGGACTTCTCGGACTTCACGACACGACCGCGCCGCGCGAATGGTTCGACGAAGAGATCCAGTTTCTCGAATCGATCGCGCAGCAGCTCGCGATCGGTTATCAATACACGACGCTTTACGTCGCGCAGGAGCACGAAACGCGGCGGACCAACGCGCTTCTTGAGATCGCCAACACGATCAACTCCCATTCCGATTTCAAGGTTGTGTCGGCGACGGTCCTCGAGCGCGCGGTCGAGCTTGTCGGAGCCGATTACGGCGCACTCGGCGTCCTCGACCGGACCGGGAAGAAGATCTCGCTCGCGTCGTTCAAAACGGCGCCGAACGTGAAGCCGAGCAAGGTTCTGCAGATGATCGAGAAACACAACAAGTCGCTCGATATCGAACCATTTCCGGCGCTCGGCGAGATCCTTCGCGAAGGCAAAACGATGCGGATCGTCGATTCGCAGCTTCCCTTCGCCGTGCGCCTGATCTTCAATACGCAGCTGAACGGCAAGGCGGCGCTCGTCGCGCCGGTGCGGGTCGCGGGGCAGGCATTCGGGTTGATCGGTTTCGTTTGGAGCGAGGACGCGGCGTTCGCCGATCACGACGTCGCGCTGGTCGAGGGCATCGCCGATCAGATCGGCACGGGACTCGAGCGCGATCAGCTCAGCGCCGAGGTGATGCGGCTCAAGTCGCAGCTCCATCAGCGCCATTCGGAGATCATCGGTCAGGCGCCGTCGATCCGGCGTGCCATCGAACTCGCGCTCAACGTCGCCGACACGAACACGACGGTCCTCATCAACGGCGAGTCGGGAACCGGAAAGGAGCTTCTCGCGAATCTCATCCATTACAACTCAGGCCGCGAAAACAAGCCATACATCAAGATCAACTGCGGCGCGATCCCTGAAACGCTGCTCGAGTCCGAGCTGTTCGGACACGAGAAAGGCGCCTTCACCGATGCCCGTTCGCAGCGTCAGGGCCGTTTCGAAGAAGCGAGCGGCGGCACGCTTTTCCTCGATGAAATCGGCGAGATGTCGTTGTCGGCGCAGGTCAATCTGCTTCGCGTTCTGCAGGACGGAGAGTTTACACGGATCGGCGGCAAAGAGATCGTCAAGACCGATGTCCGCGTCATCGCCGCGACGAACGTCGATCTCGAGAAAGCGATCGAGGACGGCCGGTTCCGGAAGGACCTCTATTACCGTTTGTCGGTCTTTCCGATCAAGGTTCCGCCTCTGCGTGAGCGGATCGAGGACATACATCTTCTGGTGTTCCATTTTCTGGAACAATACAAAGAAAAAACGGGCCGGTTCGTCTCCGGAATCTCGAAAGAGGCATTGCGGGCGTTGGTCAATTACGAATGGCTCGGCAACGTCCGCGAACTCGAGAACGCGATCGAACGGGCCGTGATCATCGCGTCGGGCCGGCAGATCGAACTCGACGATCTGCCCGAAGCGATCTCGAAAAAGGCGTTCGAACTCAATGCGCAGGCGCGGCACGAGCGCGCAAAGGCGGCATCCGAAGGACGCGCCGT
>CAZARD010000085.1:11943-15922 GCA_964487505.1 uncultured Blastocatellaceae bacterium
ATTTGCGATTTCGGATTCTCGCGTCCGCCATACGAGATCCAAAATCGAAAATCAACGCGTCTTTAGCGATCTGAGAATCTGATGATATTGAACAATGTTCATGCCAGACGCGGCGCAAAGTCGTCAGGCCGCTCCATCGCGTAATCCGGATTCATTTCAAATCTCTGATAGTCCGAATCCCAAATTCCGGATTCAGCCGCGTAAGCGGTGCCGTGAGTTTAGCCATGGGTTTCAACCCACGGGCCGATGCGGTTCGGGGCCCGCGTCGCATCAGCGACGACTGAATTTGGCTGAGTCAATCGTCGCTGACGCGACGGGATCGAAAGATTCCCGGTTTCCGTGGTTTGAAACCCAAGTCTAAATCCGGATGATCGCTGCGCGATCAGGGGACAAATTCGACTTCGAATTTCGAATATCTCTGATTCCATATCTCAGGTTTTTCCGCTCTGAAATGTCAGTTCCGAGATTTGAGATCACCGGCTTCGGCATGACACGGAGGTTGCTTAGATCGCTTGCCTCGCTTTTGGCGGGAGACAAAACCAAGCGATCCAAAGAGGGATCGATTCGAATTGCGGGCATCGAAGTCAGTTGAACCAACGACATCGACCTCAATCGTTTTGGACGGCAGTGATCCATAATCCAAAATCCAATTTCGAAATTCCCAATTCCTCGACCTTGACGCCGCGTTGGTGTATCTTTCTTTCTGATTCCGCGTATTCGGAGATGCCTAAATGAAGCGAACCGTCGTCTGCTGCTTGCTGCTTTTGCTGACCTCAATCCTTGTCCCGGCCCAAACGCCGCAGCCGACGAAAACTCCGGCGAAGACAGATGACGAGACGATTCGCGTCAGTTCCGATCTGGTGCTGCTCGATGCGCTGGTGATCGACAAGAACGGGAATCAGGTCAGTGACCTGACCCCCTCGGATTTCGAGATCATTCAGGACGGAAAGACGCAGAAGATCGTGAATTTCGGTTACGTCAACCCGTCCGAATCCGTCGTACGCACAAACGAAACCAAGCAAATCAAGGCCGACAAGTCCCAGATCCCGATTCCGCCGATCCGGGTCCGTACCGACGCGGGCCGCATCATCACGTTCGTCATAGATGACGGCAACTGTCTCGCGACACAGGTCGGGATCGCATCGGCGAAGGACGCGCTGCGAAAGTTCATCAATGAGCAGATGCTGCCCGACGACAGGGTCGCGGTCTATCGCACGAGGGGCGGCAGCAGTCTTCTTCAAATGTACACGTCGAACAAGGAAACGTTGCTCAAGGGCGTCGATAAGATCAGCTGGTTTCCTTCCGGTTGCGGGAGCGCGTTCAATGCGGCGGTTTTCGACAACACCTTCAAGTCCCAGCGTGGCGGAGGCGCGAGCCAGGGCAAAGGCAGCTTCGAAAGCGATGAGGATGCCCAGTTCCGGCGCGACAATCAGACCTTCGAGCGCGAGAATCAGGTCATCGGCACGGTCGGCGTGCTGAACTTCGTCGTCGATCGCCTGAAATCCCTGCCGCAACGCAAGATCGTTTTCTTTCTCTCAGAAGGGCTGGCGATCGCCGACCGTGAGCAGAACGTGATCGACAGCCGCGCGCTCGATGCCCTGCGAGACATTTCAGATAAGGCCGCGCGCGCGTCGGTCGTTATCTACACGATGAGCAACAAAGGGAACACGATCCCGGGAATGCTGGAAGCGCAGGACGCCGTCGATCCGGGAATTCTTGGCGGGACCGACCAATCGGAGCGGATCAGCCGGTCGCGGATCGATGAAGAGAACTCGCTCAACGACGGACTCGCGTATCTTGCCGACACGACCGGCGGAAAGTTTATCCGCAACCGGAATTTTCTCGAAACCGGTATCAAAGAGGTCCTGACCCGCGAATCCGGCTATTACCTGATCGGTTACGAGCCGCAGGACGATTCGTTCGACGGCAAGCAGTTCCACAAGATCGAGATCCGCGTCAAACGCGAGGGGCTGAGCGTCGCGTCGCGCAAGGGGTTTTACGGCCGAAACGAGACCCGAACGCGCACCCGGACCACTGAGACGCCGTTGTACGAGGCGATAGTGTCGCCGTTGCAGCAGAACGGCCTCGACGTTCGTTTGACGACCCTGGTCGGAAACGAATCAACCGGCGGCAGCTACATCCGCGCGGTCTTTCGGATCAAGGGCACGGACCTGACGCTGACCGACGACCCGGACGGCTCGAAAAAGGCAACGCTCGATGTCGTTGCCGTGACGCTTGACGAAAAAGGCAAGGTCGCTGACGAATTCAACCGGAGCTACACGGTCAAGATCCCGAAACAGGGCGTTGATACCGTAATGAGGAACGGGCTTGATTATTCCGCCGATCTGCCGATCAGTTCGCCCGGCGTCTACAGTTTCCGGATCGCCGTTCGCGACAACGGCTCTAAGCGGCTTGGCTCGGCCGGCGATTTCGTCGAGATCCCAGATCTTCGAAAGGGCCGGTTCGCAATGACCGGTCTGATCGCGACGACGATCACGACTGCCGGCAAGCCGCTTCTGCCGATCAACCGGCCGGTAGAATCGGCCTTCGCGCCGGTCTTTTTCACATCGGCCCCATCGACGCGGCAGTTTCGCGCGGGCGAGATCCTGGCTTACGCCTACAATCTCTTCAACGCAAAGATCGACGGCGCGGCCGGAAAGCCGAGATTGACGACCAAGGTGCGGATGTTCAAGGACGGCAAGATCATCCTTGACGGCGCCGAGACGCCGGCCGATCTTGAGCCGCAGGCCGACCTTTCGCGGATCCGCGACTACGGTCTTATGCGGCTCAATCCGAAAGCCGAACCCGGCGAATACATCCTGCAAGTCATCGTTCGCGACACGATCTCCGACCGCACGGTCTCGCAATGGGTCGATTTTGAGGTCGTTCAATAGCCTATGGACATCGTTGTCGGCACCGCCGGACACATCGACCACGGCAAGACCGCGCTCGTCAAGGCATTGACCGGCGTCGATGCCGATCGTTTCCCCGAAGAGAGGGAACGCGGGATCACCATCGACATCGGCTTCGCCGAGCTCGAGATCGACGGAGCGCGGATCGGGTTTGTCGATGTTCCCGGCCACGAGCGTTTCGTCAAGAATATGCTAGCCGGAGCGAGCGGGATCGACGTCGTTGTTCTGGTGGTCGCGGCGGACGAGGGCGTGATGCCGCAGACCCGGGAGCATTTCGAGATCTGCCGTCTTCTCGGGATCAAAACGGGCGTCATCGCTCTGACGAAAAAAGACCTCGTTGATGAAGAACTGCTCGAACTGGTGACGCTCGATGTCCAGGAGCTTGTAGAGGGGTCGTTCCTCGAATCGGCGCCGGTCGTCGCGGTTTCATCTCGGACTGGAGAGGGCGTCGCGGAACTGCGCTCGGCCCTCGGAAGCCTTGCGGCGGGGGTGCCGGAACGGCGAGACGACATCGTGACGCGACTCCCGATCGACCGATCGTTCTCGGTCAAGGGGTTCGGCGCGGTCGTTACCGGGACGCTCGCGTCGGGTGAGATCCGCGAGGCCGACGAAATGGAGATCCTCCCGTCAAAACGCGCCGTCCGCGTCCGCGGGGTCCAAACATACGGCCGATCGGTTTCCGCCGCGCATTCGGGGCAGCGGACCGCGGTCAATCTCGGCGGCATCGATCACTCCGAGATCGAGCGCGGAATGATGCTCGTCGAGAGCGCCGCGCTTCGCCCGACCCAAGCGGTCGATTGCGAGATTGAGGTCCTTGCCGGCGGCGTCCGCCCGCTCCGGTCGCGCCAACGCGTCCGCGTCCATATCGGAACCGTCGAATCGCTCGCCCGCGTGCGGGTTCTGAACGATGCCGGCGAGATCGCCCCAGGGGCAACCGATCTCGTTCAGTTCCGCTTCGAATCGCCGGTCGTATGCGTTCCCGATGAGCGCCTGATCGTCCGGTTCTACTCGCCGCAGACGACGATCGCCGGCGGCCGCGTCATCGACAATTTCGCGCCGCGCCATCG
>CAZARD010000085.1:16022-19684 GCA_964487505.1 uncultured Blastocatellaceae bacterium
ATGAAACCGATGAAATTTCTAACCGCGGAATGGAAGGACCTGCTGATGGCAAATTATGTCGTCGATCCCGATCTGTTGGCCGATCGCGTACCCGAAGGGACTTCGCTCGACGTTCACGACGGGAAACTGTTCGTCAGCCTCGTCGGTTTTATGTTTCTCCGGACACGCGTCCTCGGCGTGCCGGTCCCGTTTCACATCAATTTCGAAGAGGTGAATCTTCGTTTCTACGTGAAGCGCGAAACGCCGGAGGAAACGCGGCGCGGCGTCTGTTTCGTCAAGGAGATCGTTCCGCGGTTCGCGATCTCGACCGTCGCCCGCGTCCTATACGGCGAGCCGTACGAGTGCTGGAAAATGGACCACACGCGGACCGCGACTTCGGTCGGATACGAATGGAGCCGCGGCGGCTGCCTGAACCGTTTCAACGCGGATATCGATCAGGATCTCGGGGTTCCCGGCACGGGCTCGGAAGGCGAATTCATCATCGAGCATTACTGGGGCTACACGCGGCGCGGCGCCGGCCGTACCGACGAGTACCGCGTCGAACATCCGCCGTGGGAGCTGTACTCGGTCAAGAACGAATCGATCGATGTCGATTTCGGTGCGACCTACGGCGAGCGCTTCGCGTTCTTGGCAAATGAAAAACCGCGGTCGGTGCTGTTGGCCAAAGGCTCTCCGATCGCGGTTTACAAAGGTGAAAAGATGCAGATCTAGAACGGCCTGATCGGGATCGGAACGCGGTTCGGAAGTCCGATCAGAGCTTTCATAAAAATGTCCCCGACGCTCTCTTTCGCCTTGCCGACCTCGACGATATCGTACGGCTGCAAGATCACATCGTCCCTCTCACCCTTTTTGATCGTCGCATAATTGATGACGATCACCTCGGGTTGGGTCGATCCCTCTTTCCGGCGGATGACCTGAAGTTCCTTCTTCTTTGCATCGCGCGTCGTGCCAGATGCCATCGCCAAAGCCTGCAACAGCCGCAAACCACCTTCGGGAATGAAGACTTCGCCCGGCTTGTTGACCTCTCCGACGACGTAGACCACCGATGCCTTTTGGACGTCGATGATATCGCCCGGATGAATTTCGGGATTGATGTTCTTGAGGCTGCTCATACTGTAGAGCCTGGACGGGAAGCCGATCCCAGCATCGGCGAGCGTTTTCCAATCCTCGTCGCTGGCCTCCGAACAAAGGACCGGCTGCGTCCGCGTGACCTGCACCATCCCGCTCGATTCCTTTGTCTCGCCGCCGGCAAAGGCGAGAAGTTCGCGCAGCGTCGCGCGGCGCGTTAGCTGGACCGGGCCCGGCTGGCGAACCTCGCCGTATACGGTCACCGGCGGACGGCTTTTGCGCTCCGTAACGTAAACACTCATCTGCGGGTTCTTCAGATACTTGGAAACGAACTTGCCGACCTCGACACGAAGCTCGTCCTCGGTAAGGCACTTCGCCGGAATCCCCTCGTTGCTGAAAGGAACCTGAAACCGACCGTTCTCGTCTACCCACGCTTCCCAACTGAACTCGGGCTCGCCGAGCGTCCGGACCGCGACCTTGTCTCCCGGCCCGATCTGGTATCCGCGTTGCGGCGTTTGCGCAAAGGTCACGGACGCGGCGCTCAGCAAAAAGAGTGCTATTGTGAAAAACTTCATAAATCCTCGACGGCCTAGAATATCTTAGACGCCCGTTTGATTCAACCTTTTGATTTTTCGGTTGTCTGGCATAAACTTGCTCAAGACGATTTTCGGCCGTGACGAGACGCGGCGAGATTTTCCGACATTCCCAGATGCAGAATCCGATCAGAAGCCAGTCAGCCGACAAATTTTGGTTTTTGCGCCGGCCCGTACAGGTATTGGCCGACGTCGCGATCCTGTCGGTCGCGTTCCTCATCGCATATCTTCCGTCGTTCAACATCCAGCTCGGCGAATTCTATTTTCAGACCGCTGTCATCCAGTTGCCGTTCGTGGTTTTCGTCCAGTTCTCGTCGTTGTTCCTGGTCGGCGCATACTCGATCATCTGGCGCTATGTCAGCCTTGAGGATATCAAGGCGTTTCTCAAGGCGGCGTTGGTCTCGGGCGCGATCCTGCTCGCGTTGCGCGTGATGCTGGCCTTCACCGATTTCACGATCTGGCAGGTTCCGATCTCGGTGATCCTGATCGATACCGCGCTCGGCTTCGGCGGCCTGCTCGGACTGCGGGTCATCCGCCGTTTTTCCTACGAACTGGGCGAGAAACGCAACTTCGCCGGGCCGCGCCGCCGCACAAAGCGGAAGGCGACGCTGTTCGTCGGCGCCGGCCGGATCGGCGCGATCGCCGTGAAGGACGTTCTCGGACGTGCGGACGCCGAGTTCGAGGTCCGGGGATTCGTCGACGACGATCGCCGCAAGGTCGGCGGCAGCGTCAACGGCATCAAGGTTCTCGGCACGACCGATGATCTCGCGCGGCTGGTCGACGAGATGAACATCGAACAGGTCGTGATCGCGATCGACCAGGCGCAGGGCAAGGAGATACGCAGGATCCTCGATGTTTGCCGCGAGATACCGGTAAAGGCACGGATCGTCCCGAGTCTGCACGAGATCGTACACGGCCGCGTCCAGGTCTCGCGCATCCGTGACGTCGAGATCGAAGATCTTCTCGGCCGCGATCCGGTCGATCTCGACGATGAGAACCTCCACGGGTTTCTGACCGGAAAGGTCGTGATGGTGACGGGCGCCGGCGGTTCGATCGGGTCGGAACTGGTCCGTCAGGTTGCCGAGTTTTCGCCGAAACTGCTGCTTCTCGTCGAACGCGCCGAATTCATGCTGTTCCAGATCGAACGCGAGATGTCGAAGGATTTCGCCGAGACGCCATTCGTTCCGCTGCTCGCCGACATCGGCGACGCTCACCGGATGCGCGAGTTGTTCGACGAGTTCCGGCCCGAGGTCGTGTTTCACGCCGCGGCGCACAAACACGTCCCGCTGATGGAGGCGAATCCGTCGGAGGCCGTCAAGAACAACGTCTTCGCGACAAAGCTCATCGGCGAACTCGCCGGCGAATTCGGGACGCGGGATTTCGTCCTTATCTCGACCGACAAGGCCGTCAATCCGACGTCGATCATGGGCGCGTCGAAACGCATCGCCGAGATCGTTCTTCAGGATCTGAACCGGCGGTTCGAGACGAATTTCATCGCCGTCCGGTTCGGGAACGTCCTCGGATCGGCGGGATCGGTCGTGCCGATCTTTCGCGAGCAGATCAGAAAAGGCGAGGCGATCACGGTCACGCACCCGGACATGACCCGTTATTTCATGACCATCCCGGAGGCGTCGCAGCTCGTGATGCAGGCCGGCGCGCTCGGAAAGGGCGGCGAGATCTTCATCCTCGACATGGGCCGGCCGGTCCGGATCCTCGATCTTGCCGAAGATATGATCCGGCTTTCGGGTCTCGAGCCGTATGAGGACATCGACATTGTTTTCACCGGCGTCCGCGGCGGCGAGAAACTGTTCGAGGAGCTCGAGATCACCGGTGAGAATCTGCTAAAGACCAAGCATCCGAAGATCTTCATCGGCAAGATCGCGGCCTACGACGGAACCGAGGTCGAGAAGATCCTCTCCGGATTCCGGGATGCGGTCTCGCGATCCGACGAAGCTTCCATCCGCTCGCTTTTCAACACCTTCCTGCCCGAGGCGACGATCA
>CAZARD010000086.1:0-10251 GCA_964487505.1 uncultured Blastocatellaceae bacterium
CGGGATTCGCGGTTCGCGATGCAGAACCCCGCACGAAGTAAGGGGGCCCGATCGCGGGAGCGATCGCCGTCGATGGAATTGCGAATTGCGATTGATCTGAGATCGAAGCACGCCGCTTGCGGGGTCCGGTGTCGACTCGCCGACGCGATCTCGAATTCGGCGTATCTTAATCGGAACATGAAACACCGACGATCGGAGTTTCGGCTATCCGCTGACGCTACTGCGACGCCGTTAGTCCGACGCCCTCGCTGAGGGTCGCTTCGAGAGGTATCGCACGAAACACGAGACGATCGTTCTCACGGAGCACCTCGACCAGGTTTTCGCCCGCGAGATCTCCTTGGATCAGAGCTTCCGACAGTTCGTCCTCGACATACTTTTGCAGCGCCCGTTTCAACGGACGCGCTCCGTAACTTCTGTCAGCGCACGTCTTGTCGACGAGCCATTGTTTGGCCTCAGTGCTCAAACGGATCTGCAATGTCCGCCCCGCGAGCATCGCGTTGAGCCGCCCGATCTGGAGCTCCACGATCTCGAACAGATCGGCATCGGTGAGCTCGTCAAACGTAACGATCTCGTCAAGCCGATTGATAAACTCGGGCGCAAACGTGCGCTTGACCTCGCTCATCACCTGCTCTTCCATTTTTTCGCGGGAAGCATCGCTCGAGGCCTGAAACCCGAGCGTCGAGCGCTTTTGAATAAAGCGGGCGCCGATATTCGAGGTCATAATGAAGATCGCGTGCTTGCATTCAACCGTCTGCCCGAGCGCGTCGGTCAGGACTCCGTCCTCGAAGACCTGCAGCAAAAGGTTGAAAAGGTCCGGATGCGCCTTTTCGATCTCGTCAAACAGCACCACCGAATACGGCGCGCGCCGCAGCTTCTCGGTCAGCTGGCCGCCTTCTTCGTGGCCGACATATCCCGGAGGCGAACCGATGAATTTCGCTACTGCGTGCTTTTCCATAAACTCCGACATATCGAATCGGACGAGCGCGCGCTCAGAACCGAACAGGAATTCGGCCAGTGACCGCGCGACCTCTGTCTTTCCGACGCCTGTCGGTCCGAGGAACAGGAACGAGCCGACGGGCTTGTTCGGGTTCTTGAGTCCGGCGCGTGAGCGCCTGATCGCGCGTGCTAGAGCCGTTATCGCGGGACGCTGCGAGATGATCCGCTTATGGAGCTCGGACTCGATCGCAAGCAACTTTTTGGCTTCTTCCTGCTTGATCGAGGTCAAAGGGATTCCGGTCCAGCGCGCGATAACTTCCTCGACATCGTCCTTCTTGACCTCGACCGCGAAGAACGAATCCTCAAGATTCTTCAGTTCGTAGTTGATCAGCTGCTCTTCGTTCGCAGTCGCCCGTTTCCAGTTCTCCACGGCTTCCTTCCACGACGGCTCGCCTTCCTGCTCGTACCGCAGCTTGGCGCGCGCGCCGGCCTCGTCAAGAACGTCGATCGCCTTGTCGGGAAGGAATCGGTCTGGAATGTAACGGTTCGATTGATAAACGGCCGCCGAAAGCGCCTCTTTCGAATAACGTATCTGGTGGAACGACTCGTAACGCTCGACGATCCCGTCGATTATCCGCAGCGCTTCCTCTTCCGTCGGAGGCGCGACCTTCACCGCCTGAAACCGCCGTTCGAGCGCCTTGTCCTTTTCGATCGACTTTCTGTACTCGGAAGGTGTCGTCGCGCCAATGCACTGGACCTCGCCGCGTGACAACGAAGGCTTGAGGATGTTCGCCGCGTCGAGCGTTCCCTCGGCCGATCCGGCGCCGACGAGCGTGTGGAGCTCGTCGATGAAAATGATGTACTGCCGGTTGTCGCGCAGTTCGCCCATGATCTTCTTGAGCCGCTCTTCAAACTGCCCGCGATACTTCGTCCCGGCGACGATCAGCGAAAGGTCGAGCGAGAGGATGCGTTTGTCCTCGAGAAACGTCGGTACACGGCGTTCGACGATCCGTTGCGCGAGTCCTTCTATGATTGCGGTCTTGCCGACGCCGGCCTCGCCGATCAACACCGGGTTGTTCTTTGTACGGCGGCAGAGTATCTCGATAAGCCGCTCGATCTCGGGATCGCGGCCGATCAGCGGATCGAGCTTTCCGAGCGCCGCGTCATCGGTCAGATCGCGTGTGAATTCCTGCAGGTGCGGAGTATCGTTCTTCTCGCGCGACTGCGCTCCGAACCCGGACATTCCGTTCTGCCGACCGATCTCGTCACGCGCGTCCTGAAGCCGCAAGCCGTTCTGATAGAGGATCTCGGCGGCGATCGAGCGTTCTTCGCGAAGAATTCCGAGAAGCAGATGTTCCGGGCCGATGTGGCGGTTCTGCAGTTTCCGGCTTTCCTCCGATGCGAACGCGAGGATCTTTTTTGTCTCCGCCGCGAGATGAAGTTCGGCCGATTGCGGAATTCGTTCGCGAAGCACGATCCGTTCCTCGACCTCGCGGCGAATCGAATCGACCGACATCGTGTTGCGGAACGGGAAGAACCTGGCGCCGAGCGTTTTGTCCTCGCGCATCAGGCCGAGCAGGATATGTTCCGGCGAAATGACCTGTGAACCGTATTGCAGCGCTTCATAACGAGCAAAAAAGATGACCCTACGGGCTTTCTCCGTGTAGCGTTCGAACATAAATAGATGACCGGAACTTTAGGTGTGCCCAAAGTCTGAACGGTTCGCCTGAATATATCAAGTATTAAGTTTTCCGAGACTTGCCTAAATATAGTTTGAAAGGCGAAGAAAATCCATAACAATTTTCAGTTGGCTCGGAGGTTCGCGGAGGGCCTGACGCGGCCTGCCATCATCGCGGGGTAAATGCCCGAAAACAGCGTCAAAAGAAGCACCGCCAATACGATCAGCGCAAGGATCGCGGCGTTCGGATGAAACGGAACGAAGCTCACCGAATATACGCCATCGGTCAACGATACGAGACGGAATCGGTTCCCGGCGACGCACGCGGCGAGCCCGATGACGAATCCGGAAACGACTCCGCCGATACCAAGCAGGACGCTTTCGATGAGAAATATCGCGATCACGCTCCGTCTGCGCGCGCCGCAAGCGCGAAGGACGCCGATATCGAAACGGCGTTCATTTACGAGCAACGCGAGAGAGGTCGTGATATTGAGTCCGGCGATCAAGACGATCAATGAAACGATAACCCAAACGACGCGCCGTTCGAGTCCAAGCGCGGTGAACAGCGCGCGGTTCGTCTCCTGCCAGTCGGCTGCCGTGACGCGGCCGCCGAGCGCTTCGCCGATCTTTCGGGCCGTCTCCGGCGTGCGGTAGATGTCCGCGACCCGGACGTCGATCGATCTCGGGAGAAATTCCGAATCGCCGACGACGGCGGCGAACTTCCGGCGCGGCATGGAGATCAACGTCGAGTCATAATCGCTGATGCCGGTCTCGAGGATCGCATCGACCGTGATCCTCGAAGGCTTCTGATTGCCGATCGTGACGATCTCGACCTTCTCGCCGGGAACGATTCGGAGACGCTCGGCGAGTTTTCCCCCGATCCGGACCGACTCCGACGCATCCGCCGACAGGAGCGCGTAACTCGTTGCGCGGTCGGAGCTTACGACGGAATGCTCATAAGCTCCGGGAACCGCATCGACGACGTTCTCGACCGATCTGACGACCTTGATCATCGAGTCGCTGTCGGCGAGCCGATCGTCGTCGTTTGGGGTGATCTTGATGTGCGCGGTGTTCGCGAGGATCTTTTCGCGCATCTCGTCGGCGAATCCGCGGGCGAGCGAGTCGGCGACGATCAACGCCGCGACGCCCAGGGCAATGCCAACAACTGCGAAGACGGCAGTGAGTCTCGCGAGACTTCCTTTCCGCGCGGTGACATAGCGGATCGCGAGCTTGATCTCGAACCTCATAACCTCACGAAATGCCGATCGCCTTGACGACCGCCTCGCCACGCGGCGAGAGCTTGTATCCCGGCCGAAGCGATTCTGTCAGTCCGAGCGCTTTCAGGCGCCTGACGCGTTCCTTGAACTTGAGTTTTTCAAGTCCGAAATGGTCGGCGAGGATCTGCGCGTGGGTGTTCGGCCGGCGCCCGATCTCGATCAGATACTCCGCCGCCCAGCCGCCCATTCGCTCGATCCGTTCGCGGACCTTCGCGAGTTCGACGGCATCGACGTTGGCGCGCATCGCGATCCGCGGATCCTCGCCGGCATATCTCAACGTGATGCGGTAAAAGTCGCCTTCGCGGTCGATCTCGCACAGATCTTCGCGCGAGCCGAGGCCCGCGTTTCGGATATCCTCGTCCGTCACCGACGCGCGATCGATCAGTTCGACACGGTCGATCGCGATGACGCCCTTGCGGGTCTTCAGGGTTCCGCCTGACTTGACGGTGGGCCGTTTCCAGAGCCGAAAAACGACGCTGATTTCACCGGCGATGATTCGGTCGAGGGTTTTGTTGTTGAGCAGCATAGATAGACCGCCACTTCGTTTGAAAGATTGTCGGAATAGACGCTAAGATTCTATCAGAGAACTCCCGCGACCGGACATCCTAAGACCGGATCCGCACTCGAGACTATGGCAACTACAGCGCTTACTTCGATTACCGATTCCGACGGCAAGCCGCTCGTCCGATTCCTCCGCCGCAGCTTCGGACATATTTCGGGATACAGCCATCAGTTGCTTGCGTTTCTTTCCGGAGCGGAGATGCGGACCGACCGGCCGCCCGACGCAAAGACCTTTCACGGAATGGGATTCCTTGCGGCCTCTCTGATCGCGGAGATCACGAACGCGAACGGCGACACATTCATACTTTCGCCGAATTCGGACAATACTGCTGATTTCCGGTTCACTATCTACGAGACCGACGGTGAACTGTTCGTTAGGTGCGAGGACGAATCCGGCGTGATCTACGAAACGAACGCGACGCGGACGTCGATCTGACGGCGACGGCTCACATCATCTCAAAATCCAGATCGTCGTCGGTCTCGTCGTCCGGGTCCGTATAATCCGAGGCCGCGTCCTGGAATCCGACGAAATTGATATTTGCGGGCGTCGTCAGGATCAGGAACGGCGATCCGTCGACGTTGGAGATCAGAAAAGCAGTATCCGGAAGAACACCGCCGCGATAACTGAACGGGAATTTGTAGATCGTGCCGTCCGCAAGTTTTTTCGCGATGCCTTCCGAGCCGTCGCCCGTCAGAAGATAGACCGATTTCACAAGGTGCGAAAGATAATCTTCGATCGTCGCAAGTTGGGCGACGTCGATCGGCGCGTCGAACGACGACGGCACTGTTTCAAGCAGTTCGCCGTCGGCCGAGTAGGCCGTCAAAGACTCCCGGCCGAGCGGGTCGTTTTCCTGAGTCAGGGTCGCAAAGGCCGTTCCGCCGATCCCAAAGAGCGTTTGGCCATCCGCCGCCAACGACATCATCTCGGCTTTCCGCCCGAATTCGTCGACGGCCTCGATCGTGATCGAACCGTACAACTTCGAGCGGTCGATCTTTTCGATACCGGCCGAAAACTCGCTGCCGTTGAAGCTGAACGTCAGATTGCGCGCCATCTGGAAAGCTGAACTAGTTTTTGGTTCCGGAATACGGGATTGCGCCAAGCCCGGAGAGATTGATCTCACCGGTCAACGCGCCGTCTTTGAGATTGCCGTTCATCGTTCCTTCGAAGCTCTGTCCCTGAACGTTGGCCGTCATCTCAGAGGTGAAAGTCTCACCGTTGACGACGACGTTGCGAAGCGGCACGACGCCGAGATCCGTGGACAGCGAACCCTCGTATTTTCCGTCCGCGACGGACGAAAGAGTGAGGGTTCCCGGCATTTCCTGACCAGGCGCCGAGATCGTGATCTTCCAGGTTCCGACCAGCGGACTGGTGTCAAAACTGCCGGCGGTCTGAGCGATCCGCGCGAACGCGGTTCCGGCGAGCAAAACAACGGTCGTCATCAAAATTAAGGTTGTCTTCATCATAGCGGTTTCAAGAATACACCAATTCATCGGTTTCAATCACGTTACCTGCAGACGGGCCGAACGCCGGCGGAACGGCGAGCAGGATCAGCGCGACATTCGGATTGATCGGCAGTTTGTCGGGCCCGACCTCGGTCCGCGCGATCAGGAAGACCCGCGTGATTCCGGCGCTCTCCGCCTCGCGCAACAGGTCATCGACAAAATCCGTTTCGATCTCGCACGGCGGACGCCAGACGATCACCGGAGTCGAATCGATGATCGCGTCGTAATCGAATCCGTTGATCTCCCCCGGCTCCGCCGGGATCTTGAAATAATCGAGCAGCGGATCGTTCGCCCGGGCGTCTTCCGCGCCGGCGTCGGCATCGACTACCGGAGCGACCGCCTCGGCTGTTCCGGCTTCGGATGAAATGCGTTTTGCGCAGAGCGGCCCGCCAACGCCGTTCGGGCGTCCGCACAGCGCGCAGGCTCCATCCGCTTTATCGTCGCAGAAGAACGCCTCCTCGAACCTGGTCAATGCTTCGTTGAGGGCCTGGAGAAGCGATCCGCTACGCAACTTCCGGTCAAGCTCAACGAATGTCGCTCGCTCGCCGGGCGAAAGTTGGGCCGAGGAATCAAGATTTCGCGCGATCAGTTCTTTGTCCGATTCGCTAAGTTCTTCAAACAGCTGATTTAGAACGGGAATCCAGATCGCCGAAGGAAAAGCGTCCGGCGTTTGAACAGCCAGGTAACTCCGCAGGAAAGGTGCGTGATCGATTTGTTTCGGACCCGAAATCTTGTCCAAAATCCTCCCGGTTTGTGCTAGGATGTTAAGTCCGAAACGAGCGTAATCAAAATCGTTTTGGAACGCAAACGATGCCAATAAATCTTGCCAACAAGAACCGGCGCGACGCGCGGGTCTCGCTACTCGGCGTGCGTCCGAAACGCGCCATCCGTTGGCTGGACGAGAATCGGCGCGAGGCAAAGACGGTGCGTCTTTTGCAATGCGACGCGAAGCATTCGACCCAACAGCTTCTGAGGACCTACGAGGGCGACCTCGATGAACTGGCACAGGCGATAGTCGAGTCTGACCCCGAAATAGACCTCGAAAGCTTCGGAAAGCTCCTGACCGAAACCTCGCGTGTCTACGCGGTCGAAGGCGAGATCGCCTATCACGTCGAGGAGTTTGAGACCGTCACCGACCCGGACGGAAATCTGAAAGAGAAAAGGCCCCGGAAGATCGAATCTCAGAACATCAACTCCGACATCCCGCTGATCTGGACCGGAAAATTCATCAAGAAATCCGAGGCGATCCGCAAGTTCATCTTTACCGGAATGAAGCAGATCACGCATATCAACGGCCTCACATACGACTTCCTGTACGAGATCGCGAAGGAGCTCGACGAGAACGATTCGTTCATGTTGCTCGGCGCCGGAAAAGGGAACCAACCGCTGATCTTTCACCGCGGCGGGAAACCTTACCGTGGATTCCTCGAAGGTCGGGTCGACGGCGACAAGTATCTTCTTTTGCTGCATCTGTCGAATATGGAATTCAAAGCGCCGAAACCGAAGACGGAGGAACCGTCCGAATGATCCCGCTCAGCTTCGACGCCGCGCAGTTCACGCCCAAGATCGGCGGCTATATGGTCGGCCCGGCGACGGCCCTTGAGAATTTCAGCCTTCAGGTAAAGGCACAGGAATTCAAGCGGCGGATCAGCGGGTTGCTGTACCCGACGAACGGGGACGAGATCGCGGAAAAGATACCGAGAAGCGGCAAGTTCGTCGCAACGCGCAAGATCGACGGCGAATTCTGTCTTGTTTGTTTCGACGATGGGCAGGCATTGACGGTGAATCCGGGCGGGACCGTCCGCGTCGGACTGCCGTGCATTAAAGAGGCCGGCAAGGCACTGAGATCGGCGGGCGTCCGGTCGGCGATCATCGCCTGCGAACTGTTCCATCGAAAACGGCAGGATGGACGCGAACGCGTTCACGATGCGATCCGGGTCATTAGGAATCCGCGCGACGAGGGCGAACTGAACGATATCTCGCTGGCGCCGTTCGGAATTGTCGAGATCGACGATTCGACCGTCAGCGATTGGTCGGCCGCGCTCGAGCGGCTCTCGAAGATCTTCGAAGGATGCCGGCTCGTGGACGTCGTCGATTTCGAGAGGACCGAGTCAAGCGCGGACGTCTCGAGACTCTACGATTCTTGGGTTCTTGGCGAAAATTCCGAAGGGCTGGTCGTCTGGGGCGAGCAAGGCGGCTGGAAGATCAAGCCGACGCATACCATCGACGCCGCGATCATCGGTTTTTCGGAAAGCGTCGAAGACCGCAAGGGGCTTCTCCACGACCTGCTCGTCGGCGTCAAGCGGCCCGACGAAACGTATCACATCCTGACGCGCGTCGGCGGAGGTTTCAGCGAAAAGCAACGGCGCGAGCTGTTTTCCGAGCTCAAAGAATCGGTCGCGCCTTCGAACTATATCGAGGTCAATTCCGATCACGTCGCATACGAGATGGTCCGTCCGAAGTATGTCATCGAGATGAAATGCCTCGATATTATCTCGGAAAAGGCGCGCGGCGGCGAGATCAACCGGATGGTCATCGACTGGCAGCCCGACGACGCGCGCTGGGTGGCGTGCCGGCGACTGCCTTTCGTCAGCATCATCTCGCCGCAGTTCGTGCGCCTGCGCGAGGACAAGCGCGCGTCGCTCGCCGACATCCATATCCGCCAGATCGACAGCATCGTTCCGGTTCCGGACGTCGATCTCAAGGTCGAGGACATCCAGCTGCCGAAATCAGAGATCGTCGAACGGATCGTTTACACAAAGAACCAGGGCGACAAGAAGATGGTCCGAAAGTTCATACTCTGGAAGACGAACAAGGAGGCCTCGCGCGAGTTCTTGCCGTTCGTCATCTACTACACGGATTTCAGTTCGGGCCGCGCCGAGCCGATCGCCCGGAACATCACGCCGGCGAACACGGTCGAGCAGGCCAACGCGATCTTCGCCGATCTCGTCGACAAGAACGTCAAGAAAGGCTGGGAGAAAGTCGTTTGATAGACGAGATCTTCAACGACCCGCACCTCAGATGGATCGCGGCCGAATGGCGCGAGAATGCCGAGCGTCTCGCCGACTGGGCGATGGAACGGCTCGTCAACCGTTTCGACGTCTGGGGACAATACACGGTCAAGAACACGGTCCTTGGCTCGAAAGTGAGCGCCGTGACGTTGCCGGTCAAGGACCTTCGCGAACAAAAGAAGGACTTCGTCTCGCACGAAAAGCTCGTCCGCCATTTCAAAGGACTCAAGGCCGGTCATTTGATCGGACTTCATCTCGTTTCCGAAGAAGAAACGTGCAAATGGTTCGCGATCGACCTCGACGTTCACGATCCCGAGGATTTTCACGAAAAGACGCGCGTCAACTTCGCGGCCGCGATGCGCTGGTTCCAGAAGATGCGCGCGGCGATGCTCGATCCCTGCATCATCGATTCGAACGGCTTCGGCGGACTTCATGTCATCTGTCTGCTCGACCGGCCGTACCAGTTGGCCGACGTTTACAAATACCTGAAAGAACTGACGGCGGACTGGAAAGAGGTTGGACTGGCGCATGCGCCCGAGCTGTTTCCGTCGTCGGAACGCGTCGAGGGTTTGGGCAAATGGCTCCGTCTGCCCGGGCGGCACCACACGCACCAGCATTTCGCAAAGGTCTGGAGTGACGACGATCCTGACGAACCGTGGCTTGAAGGGATCTCGGCGATCGAACACCTGATCTCGCTTAGGCCGATGCCTCTGCCTTCGGTCGAGCGCGCTCAGCGTGTGCGTCCGAAGCCGAAGACGCGGCACCGATCGGCGGTGTGCGTCGATCTCGACGCGGTGCTGGCGAAATACAGCGGTTGGAAGGGCGTCGAGAAGATCGGCGATCCGATCCCCGGAAGCCGCGAGTTTCTGACCGAGATCCGGAAGAAACATCGGGTGATCGTATACACTTCGCGGATCAATCTCGAACATATGCGCGTCGACGAGGTGGCGAAACTGCGGGCGCATATCGAGCGCTGGCTGAATGAGAACTCGATGCCGTTCGACGAGGTCTATACGGGATTCGGGAAGCCGCTGGCACTTGCGTTCGTCGACGACCGCGCCGTATCGTGCCGGCCGCAGGAAGACTCCGAGGCGTATGAGAAGGCGTTGCGGGAGATCTCGAAGCTGTAGACCCAGCGTGCGAAGCACGCGCATTTACGGTAGCACCAGGTGACGCCGCCAGGCGGAACCTGGTGAACCGAACCCAAATTAACGGAGCGTGCGCGAGCACGCGACGTATCGGGCGTCTAACTCCAAAGATATCGGTCCTCAATCTCGAGATTGTT
>CAZARD010000086.1:10351-15698 GCA_964487505.1 uncultured Blastocatellaceae bacterium
TTAACGGAGCGTGCGCGAGCATGCGACGTATCGGGCGTTCAATCCATTCGAATCGTCGAATCAATTCGACATCTTTTCAATCGCCGCAAACTCCTCGGGCGTTACGCGCGTGACCGACAATCGGCCTTGTTTCACGAGCATCATATTCGCCAGTTCCGGAGTCGCTTTGATCGTATCCAACGTCACTGGTTTGGCGACCGCGCCGACGGCGGCGATGTCAACGCAGATCCAGGCAACGTCATCGGCGGTCGGGTCCGGGTAAGCCTCGCGCACGACCTTCGCCTTTCCGACGACCGCTTTTTCCGACCCGGAATGATAGAAAAAGACCTCGTCGCCGGCCTTCATTTCACGCAGGAAGTTTCGGGCCTGATAGTTGCGGACGCCGGTCCAAGCGGTCGTGCCTTCCTTGACGAGATCATCGAACGAATACGATGACGGTTCCTGTTTTACGAGCCAGTAGTTCATACGAATAACGTAAGGATTAAAAAGTAAAAAGGCAAAACGTGAGATGTTCGTTCGCAAGGCAGTTTAAAACGAATCGATCTGACGTGCTAATCGTAATCGCCTATTTCCTCAGAAGTCATCAAGCGCGGATCGGTCGAAGATCCAAACACCACGCCACTTATGTACTTTCGGTGAAAGATCAAACCTGTTCTTCGGCCCGCGATGAAGACGATATGATGAGACTCGTTGCTAAACTTGTAGTGCCAAAAACCGATGGTTTCGTCCACACCATTGATGGATCGGGTTAGATTTCCGTAATCCGGCCACGCATGGAGTTCATGTAGCGACTTATCCAGAAGTTCCTCGGCAAGTGTATCCAGTGCTTTCTGATACTCCGTGTCGATCGGTTTCCAACGAAACATCAGACAACGCCTCCCGACGACCAATCAGTATCGTCCATGAATTGAAATCCCCAGTCCGCAATATCCGCAATCACGATTCCCAATGGTTTATCCTCCGCTGACGGCCGGAAAGATATCGACGGTCGCTCCGTCACCGATCGCATAAGCGAGATCCCTGATTTTGCGAGCGTCGATGAAGATGTTCAGGTGCTCGCGGACGGCGCCGGTTTCGTCGACGATCAAGAACAACTCTCGTTCGCTAAGGTTCGCGCGCAGGACGTCACCTAAAGCCGACGGTTCGACAATCGGACATTCGACCGTCGAGCGCCCGGCGAGTTCCTTGACCATCGCATGCAGGTATATCGTCGCCATCAAACCGTTCCGACGCGAACTGATGTAATCCGCGGAAGGAAATTCGCGAGACATGCCCAGGATTCGCCATTGTCATCCGAGAAATAAAGACTTCCGCCGGTTGTTCCGAACGCGACGCTGCCGTCGGGCGTTGCCGATAGCGAATCGCGCAGAACACAATCGTAAACGTCTTTCTGCGGCAAGCCGTTCGATTTCGGAGTCCAGGTTTCGCCGCCGTCGTCGCTCCGGTAAACGCGCATCTTGCCTTCCGGGAAGACGCGTTCGACATCGGCTTTGATCGGGATGATGAAGACCCGGTCCGGACCGTTGACAGCCATCGCGAATCCGAAGTCGGTCGGGAGTTTTCCTTTCCCGACATCCTGCCAGCTCCGTCCGCGGTCGTCGCTGCGGTAAACGCCCCAGTGATGTTGAAGGAAAAGTCGGTTGGGGTTCGACGGATCGTACGCGATCTTGTGAACGCATTGTCCGAATTCAAGATCGCCTTCGGGCATGAACGGCGCGACGATGTTCTTGTTCGCGGCGACCCAAGATTCGCCGCCGTCATCGGTCCGGTAGCAGCCGCCTGTAGAAGTCGCGACGACCCAGTTGTTCCCATCCTGCGGGAGGACCGTGTGAAGGCAGAGCCCGCCGAATCCCGGCTCCCACTGCGGACGGTGCGGATGGTTCCAAAGACCCTCGCAAAGATCCCAGGTCTTGCCGTCGTCGTCCGATGTGAACAGCGCCGACGGTTCGACGCCCGCGAAGAGTCGATCGCCGAGAGCCGTGATCTGCCAGATCTTCTTGAGTGCGGTTTCGGTCGATTCAGGGAATTTCAGCGGATGCTCCATCGTTTCCCAAGTCCGCCCGCCGTCTTCGGATCGGCAAAGCATCTGGCCCGTCCACTCGGTGAACGGCGCCGCCCACAGCGATCCGCCGATGAACTGCGTCGCGAAAACCGACTGACCGTTGAACTGCGGTTCGCGGCAAGTCCATCCGCCGCCGTCGCGGTCGAAAATGAAAAGGCCTTTTAGTGTCCCAACCGCGATCGTATTTGCAGACATAGAAAATCACCGCCTATTATGAGATTTATGTGCGGAAGAATATCACAGAAAGGACGGCGCGAAGATTTCAAAGAGTTCATCTATAAGTTCGATCCGCAGGAAGATCTTTTCCGTCCGAACATCAAGCCGACGCAGAATGTGCAGATCGTCATCAACGACGAGGACGACGACGCGCATACGGTTTCGGCGAAATGGTGGTTTCAAAAGGAGGGAGCGAAGGAGTTCAGCACCGCATACACGACGTTCAACGCCGCCGCAGAGAAGCTTGAGAAGAGCTTTCTTTGGCGAGGCGCGTTCCACAAACGCCGGTGCATCATTCCGGTGACCTCGTTCTATGAGTGGAACGTCAAAGGTGAGCCTCCGCTCGAGATCGGCCTGCCCGAACAAGACCGCCCGTTCGCTCTCGCGGGACTATGGAGCAATTTTTATCCCGAGGGCGAACATCAATTCTCATTCACGATCATCACCACCGACCCGAACGATTTCATGAAGCCGATCCACCGCCGAATGCCGGTCGTTCTCGGCGGATTGGCGGATCAGGAACGATGGCTCAAACAAGGCGGGATCGAGATGCTTCTTCCGTTCGATGGCGAACTTGCAGGTCAGAAGTTGGGACAATCGCTCGAGAAGATGTACCCCGTTTGATTTGGGAATGGGGATTTGGGATTGCGAATTTGGGTAAGCGACCAACCATCCAAATCCGAAATCCGAATTCCCAAATGGCCCGCGGCTTGCCGCCCGGATGTGCGGAAAAGCTTGCTTTTCCGGACTGCACCCATCAAACTACCCGCGGCTATGCCGCAATACTCAGGAAAGGAGACTCACAAAAATGAACATTTCCATCGACAATTCTCTCTACTATTTGACCTCAGTGACGCGAAACCGGCTTCCGGTCTTCAAAACCGATGAACTCAAATCGGTCACGGCGAACGCATTGGACGAAGCGCGCCGATCGTCCGGAGTTTCGATCTTCGCGTACGTGATCATGCCGGATCATATGCATTTGATCACCGACGGCACGAAGAGTGTTTCTGACACGAACCGCTACTTCAACGGAATCACGGCTCGGCGCGTGATTGACCATCTCAAGGAAAACAATCATTCGCAATCGCTCGAGAAGCTTAAAGTTGCGTCGAAAAAGCCACGGGAGCATTCGTATTCGCTGTGGGACCATCATCCGAATGCCTTTTCCATCAACAATGAAAAGACAATGATGCAGAAGGTCAATTACATCCACCAGAATCCGGTGCGCGCGGGACTCGTTGAACAGCCCGAGGATTACAGATATTCAAGCGCAAGGATTTGGAATGGCCGTCCTCGACCGGATGAGCCGCTGATGGTCGATATCGATAAGCTTCGGAAGCGGCGGAGCCGCTGAGCCTCTTGAGGTAAGCCGTCCGGAAAAGCAAGCTTTTCCGCACATCCGGGCGGCAAGCCGCAAGGCATCTGCGAATTGGGAATTCGGATTTCGGATTTGCTTGATCACTTCCCAAATCCCAAATCCGAAATCCCAAATCAGTTGAGGAGTTCCGGTCCCTTTTCTCCGATCTCTACCGGCGCGTCGAATGACGGCGATTCTTCCTCGAGCGACCAGATCTCGAACATCGCGGGCGGGCATTCGTGGACGAATCTTGAAGGCTTCTGGAGCACCGTTTGGCGGTTGTAATCGACGACCATCAGCGGATATGTCAGGTAGAGCTCGTCCTTTGCCCGCGTGAGCGCGACGTACCAGAGTCGTCGCTCTTCCTCCTCGCTGTCGATCTCGCGCAACGAACGCGGCGACGGGAACTTGCCTTCGGCCGTCCAGATCATAAAGACGACCTTCCACTCCGCGCCTTTCGCCTGATGGACCGATGACAGAGTCAAAAGCTCGTCGGGCTCGCCTCCTTCGATCACGTCCTCGGCCGAAAGCGGCGCCGGCTCCTTGAAGCGCTCGGTCGAAAGCAATGCGAGCTCTGACAAGAACGCCTCCGTCGTCTCGTAACGCGATGCATAAAGCGCCAACTGACGAATGTCTTCGGCGCGCATCTCGGCGTTCTCGAACGTTTCGGTCAAATACTGCTCGTAGCCCGACGTCAAAACAAGTTCGATCTGCTTCGCCGGCCGATCGCGGTTCTCGTCCGAAACGAGCTTTTCAAGCAGCACGACAAAATCCTGCCATTGGGGTTTGGACTGAAGCTTTGCGGGCGCGAGGGATTTTAGATTTTGGATTTTGGATTTTGGATTTTCCAAAGCCGAAGCCCCTTCGTTTCCCGAAAGATCCGGATCGGCACGAAATCCAAAAGCCAAAATCGAAAATCCAAAATCCTGCCGCTCCGAAATCCCAGAAAAAACTCTATTTGCGGTCGCCGGTCCGACTCCCGGGATCATTTTCAGGATACGTTTCCAGGCCAGTTCGTCGCGCGGGTTGACGATGATCTTCAGATACGAGATGACGTCCTTGATGTGCGCCTGTTCGAAGAAACGGACGCCCGATTGGACGCGATAAGGAATGTTCCGGCGCGTCAGTTCGAGCTGCAGTTCGAGACAGTGATAGTGAGAGCGGTAAAGCACCGCGATGTCTTCGAGCGACGTTCCTTCATCGCGAAGTTCGAGAATGCGTGAAGCGATGAATGCCGACTGCTGCTCGACATCCGAGCACGGCACGAGCGCCGGCGCGAAGCCGCGCGATCTCCTGACCGCCTTCAGCATCTTCGGGAACTGCCGCCGGTTGTGCGCGATCGAAGTGTTCGCCAGTCCGAGAATCTCAGGCGTCGAACGGTAATTCGTTTCGAGTTTGTACGCGGTCGTCTCCGGATAACGCTGCGGGAACTCGTAGATGTTCGTGAACTCCGCGCCGCGCCACGCGAATATGCTCTGCGCGTCGTCGCCGACGACCATCACGTTGCGGTGGCGGGCTCCGAGCAGGTCGATGATCTCCGCCTGCAAACGGTTCGTATCCTGGTACTCGTCGACGAGAATATGCTGGAACTGGTCGGCGTAAACCTCGCCGATCTCGGGCCGCTCGAGCAGCAGACGCTTCCAATTGATCAGCAGATCGTCGTAGTCCATAACGTTCCGCTGCCGCTTGCGGTCCTGAAAATGCATGTC
>CAZARD010000086.1:15798-18052 GCA_964487505.1 uncultured Blastocatellaceae bacterium
CCCTGCTCGATCAGGTACGCGACGCGGTACGTGATCGTCCGCGTTTTGCCCGTACCCGCGCCCGCGACGACAAGCGCCGCGCCGGGCTTTGCGGTCACAACGCGAAACTGCTCCTCGTTCAACTCTTCGCGATACCGCGTGAGCCGTTCCGGCAAGGATTCATGATCGCGCTTGATGACGTACTTTTTCACCGATGAAACATAATATCACGCCCCAATGCAGAACCCCGCACGAAGTAAGGGGGCACGATCGCGGGAGCGATCGCTCCGCGAAATCGGTCGCTTCGGGTCGGCGAAATGAATCAGGCCTTGCTTCGACGCCGATATATATCCCATTCCCGAGATCAGCTCGCGTTGCGAGCTTGCCCCCTTACCGCGTGCGGGGTTCCGCATCGGCTGCTGACTATCGCGAGGTCGAGGTTCGGACGACCGCGCCGTCTTTCATCACAAAATCGATCTTCTCGAGCATCGAGATGTTCGTCAGCGGATCACCGCTAACAGCCACGATATCGGCCAACTTTCCGGGCACGATCGAACCGACCCGGTCGCTCCAGCGCAGGAGTTGCGCCGAGACGATGGTCGCGGATCGAATCGCCTCCATCGGCGTCTGGCCCCATTCGACGTGCTTCGCGAACTGCTTTGCGTTCCATCCGTGCGGATAGATCCCGGCGTCGGTTCCATAGGCGATCTTGACGCCGGCGAGAACACACTTCCGGAAATTCTCACGCTGGGTGCGTCCGACGAGCTGTTCCTTGTCGAGAATCTTCTGCGGATAGCCGAGCCGCTTGAACTCGCTCATTATGTAATCGTCGTTGTAGATGTCAGCCGACAGGAACGTCCCGCGCTCTTTCATCATCCTGATCCCTTCGTCATCGATGAACGATCCGTGCTCTATCGAATCGACTCCCGCCCGGATCGCCATCTTGATCGCCTCGGTCCCGTGCGCGTGGGCGCAGACCGGAACGCCGTGGAGCTTCGCCTCGGCGACGATCGCGTCCATTTCCTCCTGCGAGAACTGCGGCGCCCCGACGCTCGCCTCTTCGGTGAGGACGCCTGCGCTGGCGCCGAACTTGATGACTTCGGCGCCGTTCTTGATCATATACCGGACCTTCTTTCTTACTTCGTCCACACCGTCGGCGATGCCGGACATCTCTTCCGGCATTCGCGACGATAGCCACGGCGAGAAGCCGACGAGATCGCCGTGGCTTCCCGTCGAGCCGATGTAGTAATTCGCGACCTGCATCCGCGGTCCGGGGATCTTTCCGGCATCTATCGCCCTCTTCAGAGCGAGCGATACGAACCCATCGGAACCGACATCGCGAACGGTCGTGAATCCTGCATCCAAGGTCCGCTTCGCGAAAATGTGCGCGGTTATCGCCGCATCTACGAACGATTCGCGAAACAAGGTGTCATAGTAGTTTCCTTCCGCCTGACCCGTCTGGTGGACGTGCGTGTCGATGAAGCCCGGCATTACCGTCGATCCCGAAAGATCGATAACGGTCGCGCCGTCGGGGATCTTGATTCCCGCGCCGACCGCCTTGATCAGGTTGTTCTCAACCAGGATTATCTGATTTTCAAGCACGACGCCTTTTTCGGTATCGATCAATCGACCGGCCTTGATCGCGGTCAACTTCGGCGATTGGGAGCCGACGTTGACCGCCGGTGCGATCATCAGGCCGAGACATATCAGGAGCGACAGGACTTTTTGCATTTTACAATCTCCGTTTTTGCATTTTGCGACATTGAGCGCGCGTCGAGAAGGATTCACGTCGGTTGGCGCCGATACAAGATTCAGCCGACCCGCGGCGTTTCGCGTTCGTCCGGGAACGCTATCGATCGTTCCGACCGTGACGCGACCGAGTCCAAACTTAACCGCGGGTCGGTCGAACGTCAAGCAAATTCGGGCTCTTCGGTCAACAATCTTGCGGTGTTTTGGTAAGATTGCGTTTGCGCAACTTCGGAACAAAAGTTGCTGCGACGTTTCTTATGCAGTTTTCATTTGATTCAAATCTGAACAGGATCGCGGAAAAGGTGGAAGCCGGCGATCGGCTGACGTTCGAGGAAGGCCTCGACCTATTCCGGACCGGGGATCTTAACGCGCTCGGCAAACTCGCCGACCACGTCCGCCGGAAAAGGCACGGCCTGACGACCTATTTCAACGTCAATCGTCATTTCAACCATACGAACATCTGCGTCGCCGACTGCAAGTTCTGCAACTTCTACCGGCGTTCGCGCGATGCCGACGCGTACACGCA
>CAZARD010000086.1:18152-19246 GCA_964487505.1 uncultured Blastocatellaceae bacterium
TATTGGGTGATGCTCGGCAAACATCTCGCGCAGGTCGCTCTCCATTTCGGCGCCAACGACCTCGACGGCACGATCACCGACGGCGGCGAACTGACCGAGGCTTATTCGATCGAGAACGGCGAGGTCAAGATGACGAAACAGCAACTGATCGCGTTGATCGAAAACGCCGGGTTCGAGGCCGTCGAACGGGACACGGTCTATAATCGCGTGGAGAAGATTGCCGCTTGAAAATCAAGGATGTAATAAAATTCATTAGAACGCGTGGTAGCCATCGGCATTTTCATCATCCGGTCAAACCCGGAACGGTAACTATTGCGGGAAAAGAGAGTGTCGATATGCCGATTGGGACATTAAACAGTGTTCTTAAACAAGCTGGGTTGAAGAGGTAGGAGTAGTTATGCGATACGTGTTTGTCATCGAAGAAGGCGAGACGTGTTGGGGGGCTTACGTCCCTGACCTTCCAGGCTGTGTTGCCGTTGCTGAAACTGAAGAAGAGGTAAAACATTTGATCCAAGAAGCAATCGAGTTTCATTTGGAAGACCTATCGATGACAGGAGCAAAAATTCCGCCGGCGATATCGAAAAGCGATTACGTCGAAGTTGGGGCGGTGTAAAAGCGGTGATTGGGTTTTTGTTATCCGCTCGTGCTGAGCATCCGCTTGCGGCGGAAATTAGGAATGGGGCATTGACAATTTTAGAATCCTCCAACAAGTCCCGACAGCCGCAACTATGTACCCTGTTGCTGTTTCTGGCCATCCTTGTCGCCGGGTCGGTTGGGATTGCTCCGGCGCAGGATCCGCGGCCGGTCTTTCAGGGATCGCAATCGGTCGCCGTCGATACACGTTCGCGGCCGATCGCGAAACAGGAACGGCGCGAGTTTTCGTTTGACGCGGACGGCGTCGTTTTTTCGAACCGATTCAAGGGCGCGCGGCTGAACTCGGTCGTTCGCGCCGGGGACAATGCGTACACGGTACGGATCGAACCCGAGAACACCCCGGTCAACATGAGCCCGTGGTACGCGTTCCAGGTTTGGTCCCGCGTCCCGAAGGACATTTTCGTGACGATCGAGTATCCGGAGAATGTCCGCCATCGCTA